>NZ_JANIET010000001.1:2400000-2751895 GCF_024506435.1 Pantoea trifolii
CGCTTTTCACAGCTCCAGAACAGCGCTTCATCAATATCGCCAAACGATGTTTTACAATCTGCTTTTAATAAAAATTCCCGCGTTAACACTGTGGTCTCCTCTACTTCGCTGACATCTTGCCGGTGTGGTTCCTTAAAACTGATGTCTACAGGCGACGCGCATTGCATCGTCTTAAGAGAAGACATTAATTCATTTTTAACAAAACATTCAAGATTGACCCCGATCACAAAAGGGAAATTCTGTGTAAAGAGCATCGGCTGCCTGGCGAGGAACTTCAATACTGGAAGGAAAAGTGCGAGACGGGCCAAAAAAATCCGCATAAAGTCCCACTTTTACTGGAGGAATGGATTTAAGAGAGTTAAACCTCCATAAGCCGCATTAAACAGGGCAATTATCCAGACCAATCTCATCTTTAATTTAGTGTATGACTGATGCAACATAATGAATACAGGCGTTAATCCAGCGATAACAGGCTCTTTTGCCGTGTTATACATAATAATCGCTTTTGGTAAAATCGCGTAAAGTCACAGCAGCACAGTTGTTGAAAAGTTACACTGCGTTGCGTCAGAAAACTCATTATATTTATCAGGCAATGATTGCCTGCTTTGTACTTTTTCCGGAGAGGATGGTAAATGCCTGGACATGAGAAAACCCGCCATACCGAGTACTCACTGATTTTCCCCGTTGCTGCGCTGGCGGTACTGAGCTTCTTCGGTAACCAGACAGCGCTTCTGCCGGTTATCGGCATCAATCTGCTCGCATTAGTTGCCATTCTGTTTAGCGCGTTCAGCGTGGTACGTCACGCTGACGTTCTGGCACACCGTTTGGGCGAACCTTACGGCTCGCTGATTCTCAGTCTTTCCGTCGTCATTCTCGAAGTGAGCCTGATCTCGGCGCTGATGGCCACCGGCGACGCCGCGCCCGCGCTGATGCGCGACACGCTCTACTCGATCATCATGATTGTGACCGCCGGTTTAGTGGGCTTTGCCCTGCTGCTGGGCGGGCGCAAGTTTGCCACGCAGTACGTTAATCTGGCGGGCGTTAAGCAATATATGATCGCCATTTTCCCGCTGGCGATTCTGGTGCTGGTGTTTCCCAACGCGTTACCCGGCGGCAACTTCACTACCACCCAGGCGCTGATTATCGCAGCGATTTCCGCCGCGATGTACGGCGTGTTCCTGCTGATTCAAACCAAAACGCACCAAAGCCTGTTCGTTTATGAGCATGAAGATGATGGCGACGATCCGCATCATGGCAAGCCTTCTGCGCACAGTTCAGTGTGGCACACCGTATGGCTGATCGTGCATCTGATTGCGGTTATCGCCGTGACCAAGATGAACGCCAATCCGCTGGAGAGCCTGCTGACGGAGCTGAACGCCCCAGCGCAGTTCACCGGCTTCCTGGTCGCACTGTTGATCCTGTCACCGGAAGGATTGGGTGCGATTAGAGCGGTGCTGATGAATCAGGTGCAGCGCGCAATGAATCTGTTCTTCGGTTCGGTGCTGGCGACCATTTCACTGACCGTGCCTGCGGTGACTATTATCGCTACCCTGACCGACCAGCAGTTGGTGTTTGGCCTTGAGCCGCCGCAAATGGTGATGATGAGCGCCGTGCTGATTCTGTGCCACATTTCGTTCTCAACCGGCCGCACCAACGTGTTGAACGGTGCCGCGCATCTGGCGCTGTTTGCCGGGTATTTGTTGACGATTATGCTGTAAGTGCCAGGCCGCCATGAATGGCGACCCTACGGAAATCGTGGATGTTGTAGGGTCGCCATTTATGGCGACCAGCCAATAAAAAAGGCGCCATCGGCGCCTTTTTCACATCTAAAAACAATCAGTTGCTGGTGTCCAGCGCTGGGAAGCTCTTCACCAGATCGTCGATCGCTTTCATCTGTACCAGGAACGGCTCCAGCTTATCCAGCGGCAGCGCCGATGGACCGTCGCATTTCGCGCTGTTTGGCTCTGGGTGTGCTTCGATGAACAAGCCAGCAATGCCCACCGCCATACCGGCACGCGCCAGCTCAGCCACCTGGGCACGACGGCCGCCAGAGGCAGCGCCGAACGGATCGCGCGTTTGCAGCGCGTGGGTAACGTCGAAGATCACCGGGCTATTTTGGGTAACATTCTTCATCACGTTGAAGCCAAGCATATCAACAACCAGGTTGTCATAGCCGAAGTTGCTGCCGCGATCGCACAGAATAACCTGATCGTTACCGCCTTCAACGAACTTGTCATAGATGTTGCCCATCTGACCTGGGCTCACAAACTGTGGCTTCTTCACGTTGATGACCGCGCCGGTTTTCGCCATCGCTTCCACCAGATCGGTTTGGCGGGCGAGGAAGGCCGGCAGCTGAATCACATCAACCACGTCAGCCACCGGCTGCGCCTGCGATGCTTCGTGCACGTCGGTGATGATTTTCACGCCGAAAGCCTGCTTCAGCTCCTGGAAAATCTTCATGCCCTCTTCCAGGCCTGGACCACGATAGGATTTGATTGAAGAGCGGTTGGCTTTATCAAAAGAGGCTTTGAATACGTAAGGGATGCCGAGTTTGTCGGTGACCTTAACGTAGTGTTCGCAGATGCGCATGGCGAGATCGCGCGATTCCAGCACGTTCATGCCGCCGAAGAGAACGAATGGCAGATCGTTTGCGACCTTGATATCGCCGATTTTCACTACTTTCTGTGTCATGCCCTTTCCTTTCCTTTTATCGGGTAACGCTTAGTGCAGCGTGACCTGTTTCTGTTCAATTGCGTGAATCTGCACTTTAATCATCTCGCTGACCGGATCTTCAGGACACTGTTCAACAAAATAGGTCAAATCAGTTAGCGCGATGTGTTCACACTCTAATTGCGCGTAAATCAAACCACGGTCGCGAATCTCGTAAGGATCATCAGGATCGATCTGCAGCAGCACTTTGCTGACGTTCAGCGCCAGCTCCATCTGTTTCTCTTCCATCAGCGCGGATTTCAAGGTGTCGAGCATCTTGCGCATCACGTTGATGGTTTTGGCTTCGTCGAGATCATCGTTATACAGCCTGGCGGTTGGGCTGATATTGCCTTTGAGCCACACTTCTAACGTGTGCGTATCCAGCGTTTCGCCGTTGAACGGGTTGATCAGCCACATTTCGCCATCTAACCAGTCGGCACGCAGAATCAGCTGCGTTGGGAAGATCACTGGCATCAGCGGTAATTCCAGCTCATCGGCGATGTGCAGCAGAATCACGCCCAGCGACACCGCGGTGCCCTGACGGCTCTTCAATACTTTGTCGATCCACAGCGCGTCAGAGAGATTGTAGACGCCGCTGGCGCCGCCAAATCCCCACTGACGATAGAACAGCTCCAGCAACTTACCCAGCTGCAAATCGGCGTCCTGCTCGCTGCTGATGAACTCACGGGCTTCATCGACCATTGCCGCCAACTGTTGTTGCACAGAAGGCGCAGAAAAATCATTGCGTATGGCGCATGTGGCGCCAATCACCGCTTCACTCAACGGTGTTTCACTGTAATCGAGTTGCTCTGGCGAGGTCATACAATCCCCAATAACGGCATTTTGGTCATCGCCAGCTTAATCACAAACAGCAAAGCTACGATTGCAATCAGGAAGGCGATCCAACGTGTCCCTATTTTACGTGGGCGACGGCTCAATGCCACGGAACCTAAGGCGATGTAGATAATAACCGCTAACAGCTTCTCCGTCAGCCAGCTTCCTTGCGGGGTGAACGGATAAAAGTGCGTAATCATCACCAGCAGCGCACCGCTTAACAGCAAAAAGGTGTCGTTGATGTGCGGCGCAATGCGCACCCAGCGGCGCTGCAGCATCGCCGAGCCGGTGGTTTGCCAGTAAAAGCGCAGTAAAAACAGACAAATCGTCAGCGCGACGGTCAGCAAGTGAAAATGTTTAATCAGGGGATACCAGCTCGCCATCGTTATTCCTTGTTAAAAATTGTCCTAGTGTGACGCGCGGATGACCGCCGTAATCGTCAACGGTGCTCACCGCCTGATAACCGTGCTGCGTCATGATGGCACGCACGGCTGCGCCTTGCTGCCAGCCATGTTCCAGCAGCAGCCAGCCACCCGCGTGCAGCCAGTGCGGTGCGCTATGAATGATGAAACGTAAATCGGCCAAACCCTTATCGTCTGCCACCAGCGCGCTGAGCGGCTCAAAGCGCACATCGCCCTGCTGCAGATGTTCATCGGCGGCATCGATATAGGGCGGATTGCTGACAATCAGATCAAAACGTTGGGCGGGAAGATCGCTGAACCAGTTGCTGAGGATGAAGCGGGCATTTTCAATATGCAGACGTTGCGCGTTGTCCTGCGCCAGTTCCACCGCTGCGGCAATACGATCGCAGCCAATAACCTGACAGCCTGGCCGTTCGCTGGCCAGCGCCAGCGCAATCGCGCCGGTGCCGGTGCCCAGATCAAGCAGTGAGGTTGCTGTGGCCGGCAGATGCGCCAGCGCCTGTTCCACCAGCACTTCGGTGTCCGGGCGCGGAATCAGCGTGGCATCGCTGACGCGCAACGGCAGCGACCAGAATTCACGCTCGCCAACCAGATGCGCAATCGGCTCACCGTTGACGCGGCGCGCCAGCAGCGCGTTCAGCTGTTCTTGCTGCTGTGCGTCCAGTTCGGCATCGTCAAAGGCGATCAGCCAACTGCGCGGTTTGCCCGTCACGAAACCCAGCAATATTTCCGCATCGCGCTTCGGGCTGTCGCCGCCACAGAGCGCGATTACAGCCTGCTGTAGCCAGCGACGGATGATCATTAGTCCTGTCCAGCCAGCGCGGCCAGCTGATCGGCTTGATACTCCTGCACAATCGGCTCAATCAGTGCATCCAGCTTGCCTTCCATCACCTCGTCGAGACGATAAACCGTCAGGTTGATGCGGTGATCGGTGACGCGGCCCTGCGGGAAGTTGTAGGTGCGGTTACGATCCGAACGGTCGCCGCTGCCGAGCAGGTTACGACGCGTTGAGGCTTCTGCAGCATTACGCTTCGCCGTTTCCGCCGCATGAATACGCGCGCCCAACACCGCCAACGCTTTGGCTTTGTTTTTGTGCTGTGAACGTTCGTCCTGACACTCCACCACAATGCCGGTTGGCAAGTGGGTGATACGAATCGCGGAATCGGTGGTGTTAACGTGCTGACCACCGGCTCCGGAAGAACGGAAGGTGTCGATTTTCAAATCGCCGGCGTTGATTTCCGGCATTTCCGCTTCTGGCAGCTCCGGCATCACCGCGACGGTACAAGCTGAAGTGTGAATACGGCCCTGCGATTCGGTTTCCGGCACGCGCTGGACGCGATGACCGCCGGATTCAAATTTAAAGCGGCCATACGCGCCGTCGCCGATGATGCGGGCGATCACTTCTTTATAGCCGCCGTGCTCACCTTCGTTGGCGCTGATGATCTCAACCTGCCAGCGACGCGCTTCGGCGTAACGGCTGTACATACGGAACAGATCGCCGGCAAAAATCGCCGCTTCATCACCGCCGGTACCGGCGCGCACTTCGACAAAGCACGAACGTTCATCGTCGGGATCTTTCGGCAGCAGCAGCACATGCAGCTGTTGTTCCAGCTCTTCACGCTTCTCGCGTGACAGCTTCAATTCCTCCTGCGCCATCTCGCGCATTTCCGGGTCTTCCAGCAGCATTTCGGCAGTTTCAACATCTTCCTGCACCTGCTGCCATTCGCGGAAACAACGGGTGACGTCGCTAAGCTGGGCATATTCGCGTGATAACGCACGGAAACGATCCTGATCGGCAATCACGCCGGCATCGCCCAGCAACGCTTCCACTTCCTCGTGGCGTTCCTGGAGCGCTTCCAGCTTGGCAACAATAGAGCTCTTCATGTAATAGCGGGTATCCCAGTGATAGGTCGTGACTGACCAGATTACTCTAAACCGAGGCTGTCACGTAAGATCTGCAGGCGTTCGCTGTCGCCGTCGCGCGCGGCCTGCTGCAGTGATTTGGTTGGTGCATGAATTAAACGGTTGGTCAGCTTGTGCGCCAACTCTTGCAATACTTTCTCGGCGTCAGCACCCTGCTGCAGCGCGGCCAGCGCGCGTTCCTGTAACTCGGCGCGCACCTGATCGGCCTGCGAGCGGTATTCACGGATGGTCTCAACCGCGCTTTGCGCGCGCAGCCAGGCCATAAATTCGCCGCTCTCCTGCACCACAATGCTTTCGGCCTGCACAGCGGCGGCTTTACGCTGCGCCATGTTCTGCTCGATGATCGCTTGCAGATCATCAACGCTGTAAAGATAGGCGTTCGCCAGCTTGCCCACTTCTGGCTCGACATCGCGCGGTACGGCGATATCCACCAGCAGCATCGGCTGATTGCGACGCGCTTTCAGCGCGCGCTCCACCATGCCTTTACCGATAATCGGCAGCGGGCTGGCGGTAGACGAGATAATGATGTCGGCATCGGCCAGACGCGTTTCGATATCGCCGAGGCCAATCACTTCTGCCCCCACTTCATCGGCCAGCAGCTGTGCGCGCTCGCGGGTGCGGTTGGCAATCATCAGCTTCTTGACGGAGTGTTCGCGCAGATGACGCGCCACTAACTCGATGGTTTCACCGGCGCCGACCAGCAGCACGTTAACGGTGCTGAGCGATTCAAAGATTTGACGCGCCAGGGAACAGGCGGCGAAGGCGACCGAAACGGCGCTGGCGCCAATCTCGGTTTCAGTGCGTACACGCTTGGCCACCGAGAAGGTTTTCTGGAACATGCGCTCCAGTTCACTGCTCAGCGCATGATCGCGTGACGAATCAACAAAGGCTTTTTTAACCTGACCTAAAATCTGTGGTTCACCCAACACCAATGAATCCAACCCGCTTGCTACACGCATCAGATGGCTGACCGCCGCGTTATCCTGATGCCAGTAGAGGCTGTTGCGCACATCCTCTTCCCGCAGATCGTGATAGTCACACAGCCAACGCACCAGCTTCTCCTGCAGGTCGGCTTGCTGCTCTACACTGAGGTAGAGTTCCGTACGGTTGCAGGTCGAGAGGACCACGCCGCTCTGCACCATCGGCTGGGACAGCAGGCTATTCAGCGCCAGTTCCAGCGTGTCTGGTGTAAACGCCACGCGTTCGCGTAGCGCAACAGGTGCAGTTTTGTGGTTGATTCCGAGTGCAAGCAGCGTCATGTGATTCGGGTTGGGATATCCCAATAGTTGTCAGGGTTTTGTGCAGCGCATTCTACAAGATGCCACAGGTCAAGAAAAGCCATACAAAGCCTATGACTGTAATAAGATTAAACTGATCGTGCGCAATTATTGCCATAACAGCATTGACGGCTTACATGCGGATGGTTAGCGTTACCGGTTACGAAGTAAAAACGTGTCTGAGGAGATGACCACGTGATGCATTTGCCCCCGCGCAAGTTACTGCGCCTTTTACCCCTTGCCAGCGTGTTACTGGCTGCATGTACCATTAACAAACCACAAGGCCCGGGCCCAAGCACCACGTCACCGCAATGGCAGCAGCATCAACAAGCCGTGGCGAAAATCAGCCAGTATCAGACGCGCGGTGCGTTCGCGTACCTGTCGGATAAGCAAAAAGTCTATGCGCGCTTTAACTGGCAGCAAACCGCTGCCGATCGCTATCGTTTGCTGTTAACTAATCCGCTCGGCAGCACCGAATTGCAGCTGGATGCGCAAGGTTCCGTGGTGCAGATCGTTGATAACAAAGGTAAGCGCTACGTCAGCAACGATGCCGAGAAGATGATTTCACAGCTTACCGGCATGGATATCCCACTCGCTAATCTGCGTCAGTGGATGATGGGCTTGCCAGGCGATGCCAGCGATTATCAGCTGAACAACAATTACCAGCTGCAAAGCCTGAACTACAGCCGTAACGGTCAGCAGTGGAAAGTGAACATTTCTGATTACGACAGCAAAGTGAATCCACCGCTGCCGGCGAATCTGGAGCTGTCTGAAGGCGGCCAGCGCATCAAATTACGCATGGATAGCTGGACCACCCAATGATCACCACGTGGCCCGCGCCAGCAAAACTGAATCTGTTTTTGTATATCACTGGCCGTCGTCCTGACGGCTACCACAACCTGCAAACGCTGTTTCAATTTCTCGATTACGGTGACACGCTGGAAATCACGCCAGACAGCAGCGGCAAAATTACGCTGCTGACGCCGCTGGATGGCGTGCCGGATGAAGAGAACCTGATTGTGCGTGCCGCGCAGGCGTTAAAAACCTTCGCCGCCGCGCGAGGCACCTTGCCCACGCAAGCCGGTGCGACCATCGCGCTGGAGAAGGTTTTGCCGATGGGCGGCGGTCTCGGCGGCGGTTCTTCGGATGCAGCAACGGTGTTAGTGGCGCTGAATCATCTGTGGCAAACCGGCTTAAGCGTTGCTGAACTGGCAGCGATTGGCATCAAGCTGGGCGCGGACGTGCCGGTGTTTATTGGTGGTCACGCGGCCTTTGCTGAAGGCGTGGGTGAACTGTTGCAGCCGGCTGAACCGGCAGAAAAATGGTATCTGGTGGCGCATCCGGGCGTGAGTATCGCAACGCCGGATCTGTTCCGCGATCCCGATCTGACGCGCGATTCACCAATCCGCACATTAGATGAACTGTTACAGCGTCCTTTTCACAATGATTGTGAGGCTGTGGCAAGAAAACGTTTTCGTAAGGTTGATGAGCTGCTTTCCTGGCTGCTAGAATACGCGCCGTCGCGCCTGACTGGGACCGGAGCTTGTGTGTTTGCTGAATTTGACACCGAATCCGACGCACGTCAGGTGCTGGAGCTTGCCCCGAAATGGATTTGCGGATTTGTGGCGCGCGGGCTTAACCTCTCGCCGTTGCAGCGCACACTTTCTGGGCTAAAAGCGTCTACGTGACAGTGTCACCCGTTCCAGACACTGCACGTTGCGCATTAACACACCCGTATGAACATGCTCTTTGGTATTCGCCGGTTACTCTAGAGCCGTTCATTCTCTGGACGCCAAGCCTGAGGTTCTTCTCGTGCCTGATATGAAGCTATTTGCTGGTAACGCCACCCCGGAACTAGCACAACGTATTGCCAACCGCCTTTACACTAGCCTCGGAGACGCCGCTGTTGGCCGTTTCAGTGATGGTGAAGTAAGTGTACAGATCAACGAAAATGTACGCGGTGGTGATATTTTCATCATCCAGTCCACCTGTGCCCCCACCAACGATAATCTGATGGAGCTGGTTGTGATGGTCGACGCCTTGCGTCGGGCTTCTGCTGGTCGTATTACTGCTGTTATTCCTTACTTTGGCTATGCGCGTCAGGATCGCCGTGTGCGTTCTGCTCGTGTACCGATCACCGCCAAAGTGGTTGCCGATTTCCTTTCCAGTGTGGGCGTTGACCGTGTTCTCACCGTTGACCTGCATGCTGAACAGATTCAGGGCTTCTTTGATGTCCCGGTGGATAACGTCTTCGGCAGCCCAATCCTGCTGGAAGATATGCTGCAAATTGGCCTGGAAAATCCCATTGTGGTTTCCCCAGACATCGGTGGCGTAGTGCGTGCCCGCGCCATCGCTAAACTGCTTAACGATACCGATATGGCTATCATCGATAAACGCCGCCCGCGCGCGAACGTTTCTCAGGTGATGCACATTATTGGTGACGTTGCGGGTCGTGACTGTGTACTGGTCGACGATATGATCGACACCGGCGGTACGCTGTGCAAAGCGGCTGAAGCGCTGAAAGAGCGCGGCGCGAAACGTGTCTTCGCTTACGCCACTCACCCAATCTTCTCTGGCAACGCGGTGGAAAATCTGCGTAAGTCGGTGATTGACCAGGTGATTGTCTGCGATACCATTCCGCTGTCTGAAGAGATGAAATCTCTGCCAAACGTGCGTACTTTGACGCTGTCTGGCATGTTGGCCGAAGCGATTCGTCGTATCAGCAACGAAGAATCAATCTCCGCGATGTTTGAACATTAATTCATCGCGTGAAACCGGGCCCTGTGCCCGGTTTTTCTTTGTTCGCTGCCCTAAACCTGACTCACCGATTAAGCCACTTTCGCCGCTGATATTTGCGCGATAAATTTCGTTAAATCCCGCTATTCTCGCTGCCATCCACTCTTTTCCCGCAACTCGCATTGCCGCCCTTTAGCGCTCCAATAATTAATGGTATTTTCTCCCCCACTTTTGCCAAGAGCTCCGACCACTATGACTCTCGACATCTACACACTGTTTATTTGCGAGCTCTATGTGCTGGGGTTTTTAAGTATCATTTTGGTTTTTGCCTGGATTGGCGCGCAGTACGATCGCGTATTGGGTTGCACCACGCTGGCGCTGGTTTTAACGTTGGCCGCGGTATTCCTTAGCAGCTTACGCAGCGCGGGGTTCCAGTTTTTACCGGTGGCGGTCGGCAACATCATGCTGCTGCTGGCTTATGGCAATCTGCTTAATGCCTTCCGCATCTTCTGCGGTAAAACCATTGGGCTCAGCTGGTTAGGCGGCGGTTTATTGTGGGCTATTCTTTGTCTTTTCCCCGAGTTTTATCACAGCCAGCCGAAGCGCGTGCTGGTGGTTTGCCTGCTGTGCATCATCTATACCGGCGCGCTGATCCGCTTGCTGTGGCGCGTGCGCGCTTCGTTAACCGTCACCTTCTGGCCGGCCCAAATCCTGCTGTGGATCCATCTGCTGTTTCACGTGGCGCGCATCTTTCTTGATGATGCGGTGGCAACGCCGGTGCGCGGTGCAATTGGCGGCTCCAGCTTCTCGGTTTATGTGATTCTCGAATCGATTCTGTTTGTCATTGGCCTGAGCTTTACCATTCTGGCGATGGTGAATGAGCGCACGCAAATCGCCCACAAACTGGCATCAATGCTTGATCCGCTCACCAGCGTGTGGAATCGTCGTGCGCTGTTTGAGCAGGCAGATAAAATGGTGCTGCGCAGCGCGCGACAATCACAGCAATTTGTTTACAGCGCGGTGCTGTTCGATCTGGACCATTTCAAAAGCATCAATGACCGTTTTGGCCATCAGCAAGGCGATCAGGTATTAATCGATTTTTGTCAGGTGGTGCAGGCGTTATTGCCAGAGAGTGGACATTTTGCTCGCCTGGGCGGAGAAGAGTTTGCGGCGATTATTCCCGGCGATGCCGAGCAGGCACAGCGCGTGTGTGAACGCATCCGTTTAGCGACACAGCTGTCGCAACCAAACGACGTACGCTATACCGTCAGTATCGGCTTTGCCACCGCGCTGCGGCCTGGCGAACCTTTCCCGCCGTTGCTGGCGCTGGCCGATGAAGCTATGTATCGTGCAAAAGCCAGCGGCCGTAACCGCATCGAATGTTATCTCGCGCAGTTACAGCCGCTGCAGCAAACCGTACTCACTTAATGTGATGAGTGATTGCGACGGCAGCGCTTATCGCCGTAATGACGCAACCAGTAATAGCGATCTTCTACGCGCTCACGTCCGCTGACGCGCGCACCGACCAGCCACAGCAAAGCGCCAACGAAGATGCTGAACATGGCACCGTGCGCGAGAAATTGTGGCAGGTTGAGTGAAGGAAGCTGATTGATAATGGAATAGCCAACGCCTAGAACCATCGTCAGTAAACCCAAACACATCAAACCGTTACCTACAACGCGGCAATTTTGACGTTTCATGATCCACCTCCATCCTTATAAAAGCAAAACAGCACGTATGGTTAACTAGCCATAAGCTTAGGCAATAGTTGCCGCTTAAGTTGCGTACAGGATCACATATCCTTCACAACCTTTGACAAATCTTTACCGCCAGAGCCTTGATTTCGATAGAAAATGATTAGTCACGCAGAGACATTATCTGCTGCTTGCGGCCTTTGTCATCCGTGCCGCCAGGCAGTAAACTATCGCCCTTTCCGCAGCAAGACAGGATAAACATCGTGAGCAGCATTAAACTGATTGTGGGGCTGGCCAATCCCGGCGCTGAATACGCCGCAACGCGCCATAACGCGGGTGCCTGGTATGTCGATTTACTGGCGAGCCGCAACAATCAGTCGTTAAAAGACGAGCCAAAATTCTATGGCTTTACCGCGCGCCTGTCGCTGGCGGGAGAAGATGTGCGCCTGCTGGTGCCCACCACGTTTATGAACCTCAGCGGCAAAGCGGTGGCGGCGATGGCGACTTTCTATCGCATTGCGCCAGAAGAGATTTTGGTGGCGCACGATGAGCTGGATTTATCGCCAGGCGTAGCAAAATTTAAACAAGGTGGCGGCCACGGCGGCCATAACGGCTTGAAAGACATCATCAGCAAGCTGGGCAACAACAATAATTTTCACCGTTTACGCGTCGGAATTGGCCATCCTGGCGACCGCAATAAAGTCACCGGTTTCGTGCTGGGCAAGCCGCCAGCCAGCGAACAAAAGCTGATTGACGATGCCGTAGACGAAGCGGTGCGCTGCACCGAGCTGTGGCTGAAAGAAGATAAGATCAAGGCCATGAACCGCCTGCACGCGTTCAAGGCGGGCTAAGGCCAATTCCCGCGCCGCAGAAGGCAATTCTGTGTATAATGCGCGAAATTTTTTGAATCTGTCGGCGCTGTTTAACGGCGACGCACACTCAGTGAGAAAGGTAATCAGACCATGGGATTTAAATGCGGTATTGTGGGCCTGCCGAACGTCGGTAAATCCACCCTGTTCAACGCGCTGACCAAAGCGGGTATCGAAGCAGCCAACTTTCCGTTCTGCACCATCGAGCCAAACACCGGTGTGGTGCCAATGCCCGATCTGCGCCTCGATCAGCTGAGCGAGATTGTTAAGCCACAGCGCGTCGTGCCAACTACCATGGAATTCGTCGATATCGCCGGTCTGGTGAAAGGCGCGTCCAAAGGTGAAGGCCTCGGCAACCAGTTCCTGACCAACATCCGTGAAACCGAAGCCATCGGCCACGTAGTGCGCTGCTTCGAAAACGACAACATCATCCACGTAGCGGGTAAAGTTAACCCAGCGGAAGATATTGACGTGATCAACACCGAGCTGGCGCTGTCGGATCTCGACACCTGCGAACGCGCGATTCAGCGTTGCCAGAAGAAAGCCAAAGGCGGCGACAAAGATGCCAAAGCCGAGCTGGCTGCGCTGGAGAAGTGCCTGCCGCACCTGTCAGAAGCGGGCATGCTGCGCGCACTGAATCTGGATGCTGACGAGAAAGCGGCAATCCGCTACCTCAGCTTCCTGACGCTGAAGCCAACCATGTACATCGCTAACGTCAATGAAGACGGTTTCGAAAACAATCCGTACCTAGATCAGGTGCGTGCGATTGCCGAAGCTGAAGGTTCAGTCGTGGTGCCGGTGTGTGCTGCGGTTGAATCTGATATCGCAGAGCTGGAAGATGACGAGCGCGATGAGTTCATGGCTGAACTGGGTCTGGAAGAGCCGGGCCTGAACCGCGTGATCCGCGCCGGTTATGCGCTGCTGAACCTGCAAACCTACTTCACCGCTGGCGTGAAAGAAGTGCGTGCATGGACCATCCCCGTTGGCGCTACTGCGCCACAGGCGGCCGGTAAAATCCATACTGACTTCGAGAAAGGCTTTATCCGCGCTCAGACCATCGCGTTTGAAGATTTCGTTGCGTTCAAAGGTGAACAAGGCGCGAAAGAAGCCGGCAAGATGCGCTCAGAAGGTAAAGAGTACATCGTGAAAGATGGCGACGTGATGAACTTCCTGTTCAACGTCTAAATAAAATGTGTTGTCTCATGAGGTTTCATTCAATCTCATAGCTTTCACAAAAAATGATTAAATCCACGTACTTGCGTGGATTTATCGTTTCATAGCGTCTCAAATGATTTCGTAGAAGCGCAGTCAAAAATGAGTACTTAGGTGAGTATATCAAACTTCCATCTTTATTTTTAGTGAGTACAATAACGGTATAATAAATATACAAGGAATTGATATGCTCACTGATACTCAATGTCGCACAGCAAAACCGAAAGAAAAGCTCTATCGTCTAAACGATTTCAATGGGTTATACCTTGAAGTTAAACCTAATGGCAAAAAGGCGTGGCGCTATCGGTTTAAACTTAACGGCAAATCCAGCATGTTTGCTCTGGGTGAGTACCCGTCGGTTAAACTTTCCGAAGCTCGCGAAAAATGCGAGCAAGCGCGTAAACAAGTCGCGAATGGAGTTAGCCCTACTCAGGCTCGCCAGTTAGACAAGATCCGCAAGGTCAATGACGCATCCAACACCTTTGAGCTAGTCGCCAAAGAGTGGTTGCAGATGAAAGACTGGGCCGAAATCACCAAAACGCGGCGACTAGATATGCTTAAACGTGTGGTTTTCCCCGCAATAGGGAAGCTCCCTGTCAAGGAAATAACCCCGCACCACATTCTAATAATTCTTCAGGAAACGGCTAAGCGCGGCGCTCCGTCCGTTGCCGCTGAAGCCCGCCGCACCATTTCATCGATTTTTGAACTAGCAGTAGCGACGCTCAGAGCAGATAGCGATCCTGTCTGGCCAGTGCGTAAGGCGATCCCGGCAAATAAAACGCAGCACAAACAGGCATTGTCTCCACAGCAAATCGGGAAGCTATTAAGTTGTTTTGATAACAGTCGCGGCTCGTATCAGGTTAACTATTGCATGTGGCTAATGTGGTGGACGCTGGCTCGACCAGCCGAAGTCACCGAAGCAGAATGGGCCGAATTTGATCTTGATAATGCACTATGGACCATTCCGGCTACGCGTATGAAAGCTCGCAGAGTACACGTTATTCCCCTGCCCTTCCAGGCTGTCAAAATGCTCAGAACACTACAAGGATTAACCGGGCATCGGCCGCACCTTTTCCCGGGCAGAGATAATCCGCTAGGTTCAATGACATCGCACTCTCTGCGACAGTTACTTAAAAGCCTCGGCTGGAGTGGTATTTATAGCCCACATGCTACCAGAACAACAGGCAGTACACGTTTAAACGAGATGGGCTATCGACCTGATGCTATTGAGGCTCAACTTGCACACGCAGATACAAATAATGTTCGCCGAACCTATAACCATGCGACCTATCTTGATGAACGGAAAGTGATGATGCAGGCATGGGCTGATAAGCTTGATGAATGGGTAAGATGCGCTGACAGCAGGGCTGCTGTTTCGTAAATGATGATGCATTGGTGTGTTAATGCTGATTATTAAAGATTATTTTCAACCAGAGAATAAAAACTACATTTTAACCTACACTTTTGTAACTATCTGATTTTAAGAATATTGTTTGCTGTACTCATCCAGCGTTATACTCCCTCTGTTTTCCCATCCTTCTAATAACACAGGGCATCTCCATGAGCCGATACCATGTATCCAGCAGTGAAGGCCAGTATGAGAAAGACTCTGGCGAGCAGGTTTTGGCTAATAAGCTGGGGATCGCGACTTCTGATGAGATGGATGAGGCTGAACTTGTCCTGTTAGAACAACTCTACCAGTCTGTTTTTGAAGAACAGTTCCCGGAAGGACAGCTCAGCGTAGCCATGCTAAAAAGCTGGCATCGCCGCTGGTTAGGCAACATCTACGAGTGGGCTGGACAAGAAAGAGCGGTTAATATCAGCAAAGGCGGCTTTATGTTTGCCCCCTCAGCACAGTTGCTAAAACTGCTGAACGAGTTCGACACGAAGTATCTGGCTCAAAACACACCATGTAGCGGCATGGACGAAGAACAACTCATCACCGCTATCGCCATCACCCATGTAGAGCTGATACTTATCCATCCATTCAGAGAGGGAAACGGACGCCTATCGCGACTGCTAGCCGACGTGATGGCCGTTCAGGGAGGATACAAACCTCTGGATTATCAAAGCTGGGAGCAAAACAAAGCCCAGTATATCTCGGCTATCCATGCAGGCGTATCAATGGACTACGAGCCGATGAATCACTGGGTCAGTGAGGCATTAAGAAGGGGTTAAACAGCAAGACGCAAATGAGCAAATTTTTTGCGCGTGGCTTCAAGTGAAGCTTCGATCTTCGCGGAGGACTGTCCTGTTTCAACAGCCGTAGATGTTGTAACTGAGCGAACGATGTCAGCACGAGATGGCTTTACGTAGGTTGCCTGCGTTTTTTTGCTATTACCCATCACGATTCCTCAACTCTTAAATGTGTAATCTATAACCATTATACCAAAGTTTCCACACGACTTCACATGCTCCATTTAGTTTGGAGTTTTCGAGGAGCTATCGCGCCTATTCTATGCATGAAACGGCTAACCAAACGATCGCATCCTTATTGATTGATAGTGTAAGCCTGCACACAAATCTTGCCTTAGCTTAAGGTAACGATGTCGAACACCGTGAATCTATAGTAAACTTTGCCAGAGGAGTTTCTGGTATTTATGAGGTTATATGGCTACTGCTGAGCAGATTAAAGCATTATTGAAAAGCCACGTTGATCGCGATGATCAGCGGTTCTTTTCTATTGCTTTGCAAGTAGCAGCTAAAGAGGCAAGACAAGGCCACCATAAACTTGCAAACGATATCAAAAATTTAGTCGATAAAAGCCAGAAATCTACACATACAGTGGGTTTAGTCGAGAAACGATTAAGCACATTTGTGAAGCAGCCTGATGGTGATCTCAAGGGATTGCTTGAACAAATAAACAGGCCAGTGCACCTTCAAGAACTAGTTATGTCTTCAAGTGTAAGGGAGCGGTTAAATCAAGTCCTCCTTGAGCAGAAGCAGAAGGATAAACTTTCTGAATTCGGGCTTATTCCCAGAAGAAAATTACTCTTTACAGGTCCTCCAGGCACCGGTAAGACGATGTCAGCCTCAGTCATCGCTACAGAGTTAAAGTTGCCTCTGTATACAGTTGTTCTTGATAATTTGATAACTCGCTATATGGGTGAGACAGCAGCAAAACTTCGTTTGATTTTTGATCACATAAAACAAACAAGAGCGGTGTATTTCTTTGACGAATTTGATGCTATCGGGACTCAGCGAGGAGCTCAGAATGATGTCGGAGAGATCCGTAGAGTTCTTAACTCCTTTTTAATTTTCGTTGAACAGGATGATTCTGAAAGCATAGTTTTAGCCGCAACAAACCATCCAGAACTGTTAGATCGCGCCTTATATAGACGATTCGATGATATTATACCATTCACAAAACCAGAAGGTGAGTTAATCAAAGCTCTTATTGAGCAAAGATTAGCCGTTTTTGACTTGAAGAACCTATCATGGAACACGATTATTGAAAGTTCTTCAGGGTTAAGTGCGGCCGAGATTACCCGAGCCAGCGAAGATGCTGCTAAAGAGTCAGTACTTTATAATGGGAATAATCTAACCACTGAATTATTAGTAAAGGCTATACAGCGTAGGCAAGAAAGCAGACAATAAGGGATGCAATGACTACCAGCAAACAACATATTTTATTAAATGGATATATTTCTCCTGAAAATTATCGCTCAAGAAGCACTGGTCGAAGCCCTCAAGTTTTGGCGAAAGATAGACTACCCCATGGTACATTATTATTAAATCAGTATAATCAGATAATAGCTCGCTATACTGAAAGGCCGAGAATTCCCCCTATCACTGATGAATATGGGATTTATGTAAGGTTAGTTAGTTTCGAACTTTGTGAACTTCCTATTGACAAGATTGATAACTCATACTTCAAGCTCTGTTCTTTAACTAAGAGAGCCAATCGGGAAATTGCCATCCTGTTCATCAGTGATGCAAATAGAACTAAATTCATTAATAAAATAAATGAATACTTAGATCCCTTAAGAGATGGTGCAGAATTCCCTAGGAACCATTTATTAATTGATAGTATAGAATCAATTGAGCTAGCTGATATTACTTCTTTCTGGACTGATAAAGCAGAACTTATACCTGCTGATCGCAATGAAGAGAAATGGTTTGAACTTTGGTTAAAGGGAAATATTGATGATGCTACAAACATTGCTCAATCGATATGTGAAAGAATTAATGGAAGGTTAGGGAACTCTTCGATTAATTTTTTTGACACTACAGTTCTTCTTATTAAGACAAGTTTAGCAAGGTTAAGCATTTGTCTTGAAATAATCTCAAATTTAAAAGAATTAAGAGCAGCTAGAGATGATATTTCTGTTTTAGTAAATTCACTTCCTACAGAACAACATCAGTGGGCTGATGATGTTACTGTTAGAATTAACCGCAGTATTGATGCAGATGTTTCTATTTGTGTCTTAGATACTGGAGTGAACTATAACAACCCTCTTTTATCTAGTTTTTCTAACACATTGCTATCAACTGCGTGGGACTCATCGTGGCCCCTATTCGATGATTATAATCAAAGGCCCTATAACGATCATGGTTCCAGGCAAGCAGGGCTATGCATTTATGGGGACTTTCTATCAGCGATTTTGAGCAACCAGTTAATTTCAATTCCCTACCATATAGAGTCTGGAAGAATACTACCTCCTCGGACTGCTAATAATCCGGCACTATATGGAGCCATTACTACGGGGACGTCAAGCCGCTTAGAATTGGAAAATCCAAATTGGCGTAGAGTTTATTCACTTGCTGTAACTGCTGAACCTAATGCTATCGGCGGGCAACCATCATCATGGTCTGCTGAAATTGATAAATTTTGTTTTGGTCTAGAAGACGACATCCAAAGGTTATTCGTTATATCAGCAGGGAATTCCCAGCCAACAAACTTAAATTTAGATTATTGGGATTCTGTTACTCTCGCTGAAATTGAAGATCCAGCTCAGTCATGGAATGCCTTAACGATAGGGGCTTATACAGATAAAACCACCCATACAGATCCAGAATACATGGGATGGTCTCCTTTTGCAGCTTCGGAAGATATTGCACCTTCCACAAGATCATCTATATCGTGGGGCTGGAGAAAACATGCGCCTTATAAGCCAGATCTAGTTGAAGAAGGTGGAAACAAGCTTTTATCTCCTAACCGCGATGAAATGACAAACACAATCGAGTTATCGTTACTTACTACGTCCGGTAGAGCCTCAAATCAGTTATTTGAGGTTAATTCTGACACTAGTGCCGCCTGTGCCCTTGTATCAAGACAAGCCGCATTGCTAATGGCTGAGTATCCAGAATACTGGCCTGAAACTATAAGAGGTTTATTAGTCCATACAGCTAAGTGGACTAGCCGTATGCGTGAACGATATAGAACTGAGCTAAGTAGAAGCACAGCAAAATTAGCCAAAGAAACTCTGCTCAGAATGGTTGGTTATGGCGTTCCTGATTTGCAACGAGCAATGCACAGCGCAGAAAATGCTCTGACATTAGTCTCCCAATCAGAAATGACCCCATTTAATCGAACTGGCTCAGGGGATCCCACTCTTAATGAAATGCATCTATTTTCACTTCCTTGGCCTATTGAAGCATTACGCCTGCTACCTCCTGAAACCAATGTCACTTTAAGAATAACGTTATCCTATTTTATTGAACCAAATCCAAGTCAAAAAGGGTTCAGACGACAGTATACTTATCAATCTCACGGCTTAAGATTTGCGGTTATAAGACCTAACCAGTCACTTGATAATTTTAGAGCATCAATAAACCGCAATGCTAATAGTGAGGAGTACAATGGGCCGGAAGGAGATGCATCAGGATGGTCTCTGGGACCTCAGTTGAGAGCTCGAGGTTCCTTACATTCAGATGCCTGGAAAGGTAGTGCTGCGGATTTAGCAGAGATGAATATTATAGCAGTTTATCCCGTAGGTGGATGGTGGAAATATCGAACTGCACAGGATCGCTACGCTAATCGGGTTAGATATAGTTTATTAGTCAGTATTGATGTTCCTGATGAAAATATTGATATATACAGTGAGGTTGAAAATTTAGTTAACATTGAAAATCAAATAAGCATTGATGTATAGTCAATAGCCTTATTTTAACTGTAAAACTAGAAGCAAGGCTGCCTCATATTAATGGTAGCTTTGTTTTCTGGTCTAAGATTATACAGATTATATATGAACAACATTAACTCAGTCTTTTTTGATAATCACAAATCACAAGATAAAACAAATCTATTATCATTTTAAAATTAGAAAAATCTATCTCTTTATGATTTTGTTTGACAATCAATTCTGCAAATTTTCTTTTCCCAAAGTAAAGACTTTTGTCGAAATTATTACTGGCTGAGAATGTTTTATCACCTAATTTTTTTGAGAGGGTTTTACAATCAAAAAAATCTTCAATTTTTGTTTCTCTTTTTTCGTCTATAAGAGGTGTCTTTACAACATAAAGATTTTCACAAACATATGTATATCCATCATGTATTTCTCTCGTATCTGAGAAATCGCGATTAATTAATCCCTCAATACCATTAGAACCACTATCATTATCCATAAGTAATATCACAGGATAATTTTGAGGTGGGCAAACAAATCCACTCATATTTTGCTTATAGGTTTTAATTAACTTAATATTATTTCCAGCACCATCAGTTACATTTAGCAAATGACTTAATGTTTTAGTCTGTTTATAAAGGAATATGTTTATCTTCTTTTTTACTCCCTTTTTAATTAATTGTAATTCTGGATAGCTCCCAACAAGATTCTGGAAAGCATATTGCAGATAGATATTATCTGTTTCTCCTTCACAAATAACTACCGTACTCTTGTTTGCAGCAAATGTTTTGTAAAAAAGGAATTTAGAATACATCTTATCAAAGGAATCAAGCGTGCCTTTATTTTTTGTATCATTATTGTCATTCATTTTACTCCTGATGTGGTAGATAAAACTCAATATTCCATTTAATCTATCTAAGCTAACCTCCTCTATCCTATTATCAATAGAGATATATGCAGAGTTAAGTTTGAAAAAACTATTCGTCATAGCCCTGGCAATATGCTTCAACTCATGCTTAACATTTACTTTTTTATTTACAACCAAACCTGTAACATCTTGTCGTGAGTTTTTAAATTGCAATCTTGTCTTACCGGAATTAATTTTAAATCCGGCTCTTTCAATTTCTTTCTTTAGTTGCCCACTAACAACCACCTCACGTTTCTGAAGACTAATTATTGACGCAGGAAATTTGTTTTGATTCGTAGAAAATGTAATATCATCAACATATCTGGTATAATAGCAATTATATTTTTTCGCTAAAGCGCTGAGTTTTACATCCAATATTTGAGCTATCAGATTAGATATTACAGGAGAACAAGGACTACCTTGAGGAAGCTTATTGTCGTAGCACGCAATTTGAGCAAGGATAGATGAAACCTTATCAGACAAAGCAAACTCTCTATTATGGATAAAATACCCACGAACTCTACCGAAATTAATGGAATCAAAGAAGTTGGCTAAATCTATATTAAGCACCAGATCCTTATTTTTATGTTTATAGGCGTTGGTAAAAATTGATTTCCCTTTCACAAATCCGTGTGAAGATGTTTCAAATTTCCTTTTTGCATTTATCTCATTAATACATTCCTGCAAACCTTTAGAAAGACGCCGTTGCAGTTCTTTAAGCTTCTTTTCTGGAACAGATATAATTCTCTCTCCTCCATTTTTCTTCTTTATTTTGAACTCTGTATATTTAGTCCTATTTTTGTATAAAGTATAAGTCAATGCTGCCGATGAGCATCCAAGGATTTTAGCTATATCAGACGTACTTTGAGCTTGTTTCAGTTTAGCTAAAAATGACATATATAAGCCTTAAATAAAAAATAGTGGGCACTATAGAAACTCTTTAGCACAGCGTGAGGTATTTCCCTCTGGCGTAAAGCATACTAGGGGCGTTGCCTCTAACATTTTTTTCACATATCACGAAACATGATACAAAATCTATCTATAGGCCCGTTTTTTATAGTAACCAATTTTGACTAATTTTTCAACAGGTTACACTGCATAAATTTAAATCAAGATATATTCAAAAATAAATGGATATCGCCCAATGAAGGTGTACTTTAATGTTTTGTCTTCAATTCAAGATAAGGATGGTTCCAGCATATCTCACGGTTGGACACAAGCCCGTCATGCTCAATCGAACCGCATACCCCTGGATTAGCCACCACTGCTTCATACACCGCCTTACTTTCAATACCCTGGATCATATGCGAAAGCACACACCGACGAACACTCGCGGTGATCTTGCCCGGTTTAACCATAAAAGTCTGACGAACGGCATTACGTATGGCCCAGCCACGACCGGGGCAATTAACATGCTCACCAAGATAACGCGCCACCAACTTGTTAAGTGCCCTTCTCACTGGCTGCACAAATTCAATCCACTCGTCAGCCACACACACCGCTTCATTGTAACCATATAGCTCGCAAAGCTTCCGAAACGCAGCGCTGTCCTTGTGCTTACGGAACTCACCCAGAGAGTAAATCAGACTATATATAAGTAACTTAGCAACTTTTTGATCAACGTTGAACCGACGCATGATCTTCTTCTTGGTGATCTTCGCCAGCCGTTTACATTTGATGCCGTATCGCTCCAGTTCATGTTTCAGGATATTCAGTTGGCTGCTTTTGATATCATAGTTAATACCCTCAGCAACTTCCCATTTTATAGCAGCCTTTAGCGCCTGAAAGCCGCCGTTCTTCTCAAAGGAACGTGTTCCCCGCTCCGCCAGTTTATATTCAGGAAAGTATTCAACCACCAAAGGAACGCTTGAAACCATCCTGCAACCACGCTCAGCCAAATGCTGAAGGAAGTGAGACTTCAGAAGAGCCTCCCTTTCGTCCTCAGGAACGTAAGCCTGAAGCTTATCAAGGTTGATACGCAACGCGCCCATACTGAGATATACCTGACGCATATATTGCTGGGTTTCACGGGATACATGCCGCGTAGAGTGGCGAGGCTTATTAAAGTGAGATAATGCTGTGTGGATTAATTGCTCTTCAGTCATGATCTTTTGGTCACGCTGGCGTTTACCCACAGACAGATAAACGTAACGGTCATCGCGCTGTTTGTAGTCATCAGGCGAGCTTTCAAACCAGCGTTTGAGGTATGCCTTAGACAAAGCAAAAGTGCGGCTTTTCCCGTTTCCATAGGAGTGGCTTTTAATATCGATAATTCCTGCATCTTTCAGCAACTCCAGCGCCCGGTCACAACACTGATATTTATCCTGTTTAAAAACGAAAGGTAATTCCTTTTTACCCAGCTCATTATATATTGGCGAATACTTTGTCCATGGATTATCCTCCGGAGTGTCTTTAGTATAAAGAAAGTTATTACAAATCAAATGCTGCAAAAACCGTTGAATATCCAGATAGTATGACGGAGACTGGCGACCATCTTTCCCAATAAAAGGTATGTTATGTACATCCTCAATGAACTTATTATAAGTATCGAGTGTAACCAGAATAGCACGCTTAATAATATAACCCGCAGAATATTTCACAGAACACCTCGTGATTGAAAGTTGCATAACACAAGAAATACAGTCGTTTTTTACAACTGTCCTTTTACACCATTAATTACGAATACCTTCACGAAGGCCAATTTTTTTTCATATTACCAATACGCTCATAACACTCACGCTCTTCTCGCTCTATTCCGCTGCTGCTGATTATCACTATTAATATGGCACTGACATACATATACTATATAGTGAGTATTATAGGGTTATACCTGATAACTACCTTGATGGTTGCATTAACCGGCATAATTAACAAAAATGTAGAGTCGTAAATACAAACATAGATTCTGTGTTATGGGGATAATCATTAATCCCTGCGGTTAATACTGGGATACTAAAGTCAATATTCGGAATAAAAAATCATCGGCGGTTTTCCCCTACCATTGTACGAGGTGCAGATCTGACACAAAACGGCATCGGTAGTTAGCCGGTCTGTCATATCAAAATCCGCCAACGTTAGGCGGTTTAAAGCGATGCTTTTTCGCAAATGATGTATTTCTCCTCCCCCTCTGGCCGACCAATCAATGAAGTAACAGGCCTATAAATCTGCCGGACTGGTCGCCATACAACAGGCTGATGACGAAGCGGACAGTCCCCTTGCTTATGAACGAATTGCTGGTGAAGAACAGCAACCCGACTCTGCGCTGAATGCAGAATTGCACAGCCAGAAACCAGGTTTGCCCACAAAGCCGCAATCACTAAATCACTCAATCACTTTTTTCAAAGCGCCAAATGTTTTCGTCATCGTTAGCCTGCCAGTGCTGAGTAGTGTTGATCGCCCATTTTCAGCAACCAGGCGAGTTAACCCATCTACATACCCTCCCGATATCCTCTTTGAACGATTTCAGCGAAAAGCTCATCAACAAACCTTGTTGCGATTATGGGTATTCAGCGACAGAATAGTCATCACAATCGATCCACATTTCAACAGATTGCGATCACTTACAACGTAAGGTTAAGAGGCCTATGAATACCGATTTGATGCCCAATTTCTGGAAGCTGTCACATGGCTGGAAGGAGTTCTCATTCCTGGATATGGTCGAATGTATTGATGAAAAGCTCGTCTACATTCACCGCACGACCGCTGGTAAAGGGCAGTCTTCCGTCAGCCAAGCAGAGGAGTTTGTAAACGCTCCGATTGGTGATTACTTCTACCTGACCCACGGTAATCAGGGTGTATACCTGCTTGGTCAGTTCACTGGCCCGGTTAACTACTTCACAAAACATAGTGATGGTTGGATGGACAGACCATTCCGGCTGATCCACAAAGCTAATGCCAGAGAGGCGTATTATGGCGTCGAGAAATGGTGGACACCTAATCACAACTCTACCTTTGTTAAGGTTCCGCACCACGAATATGATTTATTTGAAGAGCTGATATTGACGCCCTATTTTGATATCAACCTGAAAGATTTTTAGATAAATCTCAAGGATGATTCTCTAAGGAGAAAATCACTAAGCAATCACTGTAAAATAATAAGGGATAATGATGATTTATCAATGCTATTCATGTTCTAGAACAACCTTCGAAACAAGCTGTCCGTGGTGCTCTCCAGATGTATCTGGAACATTTCGGCAAATGACGCCATTAGATCCATCCTATTACCCTGATTTCCAGTACCAGTCTAAAGGCATCATAAAAGATTTATTTGGTAAGAAGAAAGAGCAGTCCCAACTCAACGCCCTGCTTGAAAATGTTCTTCTGAAATATGCCACACTGAAAGATCCTTATTTTACCAATTTCATTCACACATCAAGATTTTCATATAACAATCAGGAGGGCAACAGTAAAATAAATAGTGAAAGCAATAGTGATTATTCAGAGATCCGATTATTCCAGGAAGTACTGATTAGAAAAGGCTTCAACGAACTGGAGCAGTTACCATCTTTATTAGACAAACTATTGCTGACAACTTCGTTCAACTCTATATATTCAGGGTTTGCCCGTGAGGTTAAGCGCCATATCAAGCCAACCCTTACCGAGACATTAAAATCATGGATAGAAGAGGCCGGTACAACTTATCGTGCAGATCTTTCTTTATTCCTGTATTACCTGTGGAGTAATAAGATTCAGTACCCTGCTATAGTATATAACGAGCAGGCAGAAAGTACACCGGGCACACCATTATTATCATTTGACTCTATCGAAAAATTCCTTACTCTCTGCGAGAGTATATATTTTGATATTTTAGTAGACAGATTAGCCACCCGCCTTGAACATTTTAACCCAAACAAATTTGTCACAATGTATCTTGTCGATGCAATGGATGGTTTCCAGTTTGAGGCCTTCCTGGTTGAAATATTCCAGACTATAGGGTATGACGTTAAAGAAACAAAGAAAACACAGGATCAGGGGGCAGACTTATTCGTTACCCGCTTCGGGAAGAATATGGTTATACAGGCAAAGAATTATTCTGGCTCAGTTGGAAATTCGGCAGTGCAGCAGGCAATTTCAGCAAAAGCATTTTATGGATGTGATGAAGCAATGGTTGTGACAAACTCTTACTTCACCCGGTCCGCTAAGGAATTAGCTGATTCCGCAATGGTTCGTTTGATTGACCGAAAAGAACTTCAAAACTACCTGGATGATTACAATCAGAAAATAATTGAAGATTTCCAGTCAGAATCATGAGGTCACAACGGAGTGGTTATAGGCCACTCCGCTCCCCCCTTATCAAGCTGTAAAACTATTCTTTCATAAACTTATCGAACTTGTTGCATACAAAACAATACCGGCGACCCACCTGCTTACGTTTATAAATAATCTGAATGGTACTGTACTCCTTGTTCACATCAGATAATAATACCCCTTGCTTTGTTAATAATGTTAGAATGCCTTTGCGCTGAGATTTTGACAAGTAGTTGTGTACCAGATCCTTATCAACTGCATATACGGCACGACCTTTAACTTTGTGGATAATGACCGGTGCCTTTTTAATCACCGTTTGGGTTACGCGATCATTTCCAATAAGATTTAAAAGATCATCTTTTTTGCAAAAATCAATAATTGCATTCAATGAATTTCCCATTAGGGGTTTAGTTATTTCAGGTTCAGACAAAACTGCCTTAAGAGAATCCTGGTAGCAGGTTGAGATCCCCTTCATGATCTCCTGCTTTGTAAAGGGTAAAACACCATATTTCACAGCCATGGAACCTGCTACATAAGCGATGGCAAAACGTTTGGCGATACGCACCTGAATGCCGGAGTTACGATCTACCTTGTGCTTATCCAGAAAGAACTCAATCCCTTTTTCAAGCTTCCGTTTTACACTCTCACGATCGTCCTGAATATCAGCCACCAGGCGCTTGAGAAAGGCAGGTTTGGCACTGCCATAATAGCGGTGAGTTGCATCCTTGATCGCATGAACAAGTTCGTTACTGGAATTGACATCATCTGGCAGTGATTCGAAAATCCCCATTTCAGCACCAGCATCTGCATTAACGTCGATTACACGCACATTTTCGCCTTCAAGGCGCTCAATGTTCCCGGAAGCAGCCAGTTGTTGAAGGCTGCACTCGCCCGTACTGAAAATGCTTACCTGCCATTCAGCAACTTTGTTCTCATACATTGCAGAACGTGTTTTCCCTTTACCACCCGATAACGTATACACGCGGTTCTGCATGATTTTAGCGGCTGCCAGTACGTCTTTATCTAACAGCTTCGACTCATCAAGAACCAGGTAGCTGTCGTTATGGGCCACGGCAATCTCCTCAAGCCCCTTATCCGTATTGTTCCACAGTACGACAACATCTTTAGGTGATCCTGCTAATGATGCAAGCATGTAGGCACTGGACGTTTTTCCTATACTACTCATCCCCCACAAATGAAACCCGCCCCCTTCCATACCTGAAAGCTTAAGGAGAAAGCCAGAAAACCCGCAGCACAGAGCCAACATAATGCGCGAGCTATGTAGCGCGTATGGAGCAACATTGATTTTCCATAATTTTAATGTTTCCTGTTTTCCCTCGACAGGTAAATGATTTTTTGCGCTGGGGTGTAATATTGGTTTATCTCCTTTTATCTCACCAACGACTTTATCATTAGCACGCAAATAAGCATCACCATAAAAACCAGGCTTATAGCACAGTGTGATTGCCTTATCAGTTTCCTTAATTACTGCCTGATACGCCCGGCTCCAGTATTCTTTAGTTACATTGGGATTATGCCCACATTTTAATAACATTTTCTTTAGCTCTAATACACTGACAAGTGCCCTTGCCGGTACAAGTACACATGTCGACTCCAGCCCCTGCGAATCAGTTATTTTAATAAGCCGGTATGCAACTGGACATGATTCTGAAATCTTTGTACGAGCCAACAATGTAACAAGTAATTTTTCTTCTTTGTCACTTAATTTTTCTTTATATACTTTCATTAACAGAGCCTTATTTTTATTTAAAGATCCCCTCGCAGTTATTACGATTAACGTCATAATTAGGGCGTGAGGGATTCCTTGCATGATGTCTCATACAACATTAGTATTTGTTTAAAAATCGCAGAAACAGTTTACAACTGGTACATATCGCTAATAGATCATGAAATTATTTTAATATCAAATGATCACCATACTTCCTTACCTTATACATAAAAGTCAATCCGGCTATACCAATAGAATCTAGCTTAATCAGAGAATTAACATATTGCTTACGCAATAGACGGTATTTTTTAGTCCAGCGCTTCCTTTTCCTTTCCTTGCTCCCCAGCATATGATAATCATCATACTGAATTGATTCGACTCGCCACCAGATAGCTTTAAAACGATAGCTCACCTGTCGCATTGGTTTTTTTAACTTGCTCACGAGCACAGGACGGTTTATTACATTCTTTCGCTTATTCATATTCCTTTTGTTCTTCATCTTTAGACGTAGACGTTCAATAGCATTTTTGTCATTTGGAATGATAAGATGGAAATGGGGCATCCACTTATTATCCTCACTATGAAAATCCAATTCGAACCCACCAATCACCATTTCATCAAAGCCGCATTCTTTTAACCAGCGACGAAGCCGTGCTATTAATTTATCGGGTTGCCAGTAAAGCAGTTCATTGTCATAAAATGCATCCTGATAGAATATTAAGGTAGCACTTCGCCATTCCTTGAGGTTCTTACATAAGCGAAGCACCTCGCTAATCATTTCCAGTCGGTGCTTCCTGAAGCATTCAGGACATGCAGCACTCCCGCAAGGATAAAGTGGATGGCAATCTTTAAGTTTTTTAAAAAGATCCCTATAAACTTTCCCTTGGTATTTCTGCAATGACTTTTCCCTGAGACACTTTTCCGCTCGGGCCTTCTCTACTGTTTCAAATTTCGGTAATGCTTCGGCTAACGCTTCATTCTTATCACTTAACCTTGCCAGTGGTATTTTCATTCCTCTCCTTATTGATTTATGGTTGGGCGCTCATCAATCCAGCGCTGAATATCCTCATCTCGCCAGGCAACGGAACGATTTCCAGTTACCGAAACCTGATTTGGAAAATTTTTATTAGCAATCAGGCGATATAACGTTGCCCGGCTAATGGCACAGCGCTTTAATACCTCTTGAATCTTAATTAACTTGCTCTCTTTCATATTTGCCTCCCCGTTAGCTGATGGAGCCATTCTATCAAACTCGAAATATCAGGCTTACAGGAGAAGCGGCTCTTAAAAATGAACAAATTCTTGGATTTTCCCGGCTAAAACCCTGATAGTTGAATCCTAAGAGCCGCTTCTCATCATTGAGGAGTCCTCGACTCTAAAAAGCTCAATTAATAGTCAATATTTCGTAAGAAATTCATGTACTGAGGGGCCATTGATGGCAAATAACAGCAACAAAACCGAAGGCACAGCAGATGATACTGTTCTTTTGGATTTTTATAACATCAAACGCCAAAGGGATGCCGCCAACAAAGCTAGGAAAGAGAAAAAATATACGGACGCAGGATTTTCAAGAACAAAGATATACTTAGGTAAGGACACTTATGAAAAACTTGCCGCAATATTCGAAGACCAGCGGGGAGGTGTACTCAACATTGGGGGGCGTAAAGACATTGATTCACTTAGCCGGGTTGTCAGCTACTGCATCAATAAGGTTTACAAAGAAGTGCATATCAAAAAGAAAGGTGGTCAGTTAGCTGATGTCACTCCCGCTTTTAACGCAAAAAGCCAGGAACTATACGATCTCTACCAGGCTGTGAGCTTCATGCACAGTAAGGGGCTAAGCATCGCTAAAATCAGAATGAAAATGCATACTGATGGGTATCCTGCCCCCAATACATTCACGCTGAATGGTTCGGGGAATCGTTTATCGGTCTGGACGGAACAGCAGGTAAGAGACTTACTGGATTTAGAAATCCTCAATCAAGATATTGATGACCTTCAGAAGCGCTGATATCGACTATTATGAGTTACCAGCATTTAATCCGCATGCTGGCGCTGATTTTCATGCTCTCACCACGACAGTCATAGCGGGTTGTCGTGGATATGTCGCTGTGGCCTGCCAACTGGCGGACGGTGTTGATATCCACGCCCTGCTCCAGTAAGCGGGTAATGAAGGTCCGCCGCATGTCATGCGGGGTAAAACGTGCTATGCCTGCCGTTTGCTGTAACTCAGCCAGGATACCCGTTAACCCGGTTGTTGTCAGAGGCTGGCCTGCGACCTTACCACTGCGCTGGATACGGTTGAACAGTGCGCTGTCAGCCTCTTCTGCGCCAACTTTCAGCCACGCGCGGATAGCCCTGTCTACTGCATCCGCCACGTGAATTTCTCGATATTTACGCCCCTTCCCTTGCCTCACTGTCAGGATGCCGTTGTCATAGTCCCGGCGCTCAAGTTTAACCAGTTCACCGGCCCGCAGGCACGTGCCACACAGTGTCAGCACAATAGCGGCATCACGACAACGCCGTACATGCCGCGGATGCTGTTTTGCTGCCTGAATCAGCGCACGGATTTCCTGCTTATCTAACGCCCTTCCCTTACGCTGAGTATCTCCATTAACGCGCTTAACTGACCGGATACGTGCCAGCGTTTCGGCATTCATGCCATTGAGGTTAAAAGCCGTCTGCGCCACGCCCCGGAGTGCTGACAGCGCCATGTTGACAGATGACACGGCGTAACCGTCATCCAGCAGTGCCGCACGTACTTTAGCGACGGCGGCGTAGTTAAGTTGTTCCCACGGATAACCAACTGCATCCGCACCGTGTTTAAGTATGCTGGCGCTGCGGTTTAACAGGCTGGTGATGCCCCGCCGTCCCGAGGGAGCAAGACCGCCAGTATACGCATCAAACACGGTAGTTTGCACCACCGACTGAATCTGACGTAACGCTGTCCTGCTCATGCGCCTAACCCGCAATAACGTACATTAAACCAAGTAACTGCTCGCATCAGACCAGTCCTCGTTCAGCCATCGAAACTGTTTCAGCGCCAGCAACGATAAAGTGATCCAACAACCGTACGTCCAGCATCTCCAGCAGCCCCTTTAGCTTTTTAGTCAGATTGATATCACTTCGGCTGGGTTCCGGCTCGCCGCTGGGGTGGTTGTGAACGAGGATTGCTGCGGCGGCGTTGTGTTTCAGTACAAGCTTGATTACTTCGCGGGGGTGAACGCTGACCGTATTCAACGTGCCCCTGAACAAAGTTTCCCGATGTAACAGCTGGTTCTGGTTATTTAGCAGGATGATGCCAAACTCTTCATGTTCAAGCGTTGCCAGCTCAACCATTACGCACCGTCTGACATCATCAGGACAGGATAGCTGAACGCCACACTGATAAGACTTGCTGATAATGTCACGTGCCTGCTCAAGGATGCGGGTTTCACGAGTTGTAAACATCGTCATGTCAGAACTCCCGTTCAATAAAATAGATAGCATCTGCAAATAGCTGGCGGTGAGTCAGACCAGTGCGCAGTGAGAAGGCTTTACGTGGCATAGTGGTGCGCCCGTTACTGTCGAAGAACCAGAGCGTTTCTTCATCTATTTTGACCAGAAGGGACCAGTGAAACTGATCGCTGAGAAGGATGAGGCGGGAATGGTCAGTGACGTCCAGAAACCGCTGCATTTCCCTGAAAAGTCGTCCGTCTGCCAGCACCTTCTTTCCAGCAAAGGGTTTGGTGATTTGAACCGGGAACTGGCGGCTGTAATGTCCTTTCTGCAACACCTGAGCTATCAGACAGTCTAAACGGTCTTCTTCAATCCCTTCAGTCAGCCATTCATGCAAAGGCCAGCGCTGCTGATAAGCCTGAACAAGCCGGTTCATTAACGGGCGTCGTTTCACCCTGCCGTCAAACAGCCAGCTCAGCATGTTAACCACGCAATAAGCACCGCAAAGACAGTCCAGTTCTCCCTGTTGAGACGCACGTATCCCTCTGTTATCAGTCACAGATAATTCCTCATAAATAGTTATGGTTAGTGCAGAGGGATTAGCTTTCCCAGAGAACGGTAATGGTGTAGACGTTCATGGTGTGATATTGAATAAAGTTGGATTGCCAGAGTTCAAACAGCTCCCTTCCGGCGTTAAGAGACAGGTCACCCACATGAGCCAGAAAGACGTATTGCTGACTCCAGCTGATATCAATTTCCTTTTCCAGTTCGGGGTATACTGTCCCCATATAACTGTAATCGGTAATGTAATCAAAACACCATTCATCATTGCGTGAAATAAGCCGTATTTCGACAGGATGGTAGCCACCCTTTTCAGCGCCGTAACTCAGATCTTTAAATAATAAACTAACAGCGGTTATTCTGGCTTTATGCGGCGGCGGACTTCCCGCCTCATTTAATATAATGTTTATTAATTCCTGAGCGACGGGCATAGCAAGCCCTTCCTGATGTATTTTATTCATTTCAATCTCATACATTATTTGACTGGTAAATCATTAGTTTCATTTAATAGATTATTAACTAAATCAAGCCTTAAAACATGGTCAGACTGACATTCTTTAAATACAACCATCCCTCCAGTGAAGGATTACTATAAAATGAACATTTAATTAAGTGATAACTTGAATGACTGGCTAGCTGCTAATAATAACACTTTCCAGTAATGGTATTATATCAAACCAATACATAACGAGCAAATAGTTTCATAGGGAAACTATTATTGCGTAAATTAGAAAAGAAGAAAGCAACTCAGGGAAATAAGCGTTTCAGCGCGAACTATTACTTCGAAATAGTCTCCAGCAATTTTTTACGCTGCTCTTCCGAAAACGTCAGTAACTGATGCGCCAGTGAAATCACTTCTGTTGGCAAAGCTGGCTGGGATAACGCAAGATCATCAGCCACCTGTTCAAGCGCCTGCTTCAACAAGCGGTCACGGGAATGGGGCTTCATCGTTTTGAACAACTGAACCCAGAGATTAAGCTGTTCGTCAGTACCATAAGGAGAAACGACAGATTGAGTGGCTTGCTCTGCCCGTTCACTTTTTAGCGACATTCCCGCAGCGCGAATATGGTACTCAAAGCCCTTATGCCCTGTTCTCTTTCTCCTGATTTCCGGGTGCATAGCTGCAAGCTTTTCCAGACGCAGGCGGCAGCCCTTTGCCGTACCCGGCATCCCCGGTTTTCCTGCAAATGCCTGTGCCGGGAGCCACTGCTCACTGCTATCAATACTGCCACTTTGGTTCTTATCAGCAGGCAATATGTCCAAAATATTTTTCATTAACTTAATCCATAATATCAATACGTTAAAAAGGAACACTAGAAAAGACCACAAAGAGAACTTGATAAGTTCCTTTTATTCGCATTTAATATCCCTGTACTGATACAGAGGAGTTAACACTGTGAATAACCACGTAGCATCGCAAAAAAAGCGAACTAAAGGAAGGGTTAAGGACTGGCACAGGGCCGACATTGTGGCTGCACTACACAAACGTGGATTAAGTCTGGCGCAGTTATCCCGCGATCAGGGATTAGGCTCCCGTACACTGAACAATGCCTTCAGTCAGCACTATCCGAAGGCAGAACGGTTGATAGCTGCGGCGTTGGGCATGATGCCCGAGGAGATATGGCCCAGCCGCTATTTTGATAAACAACCTTCAATACATTCCGGCAAGGATTAGCCATGGCTACCACCATCACTTCGGTAACGGAAAGCTTTGAGTACTTCTTTCATTCCCTTTACCGCACTGAGCTTGTAAAAACACTACGCCTTAACGAGTGCAGTGAAAGGGAACTTCTACCGCTAGTTCGTTGCTACCTTTTAGGATGCTTTTCGGATGATGTCTCACCGGAAGTGAAAGGGAAGCTTCCAGGCTCAATCACAGGGAATGGCTATATCGATTTTGTAATTGATGATGTGGCGGTGGAATTCGCCGTCCGTAAGCCCACCGCAGCCAAATCAACGGTATCAGCCACGGTCAATAGCACGGAAATGAAGAAGTTGATGAAGTTCGACGGCAAGGCGTTGCTCGTACTGTTCGACTTCTCTACTACTCCCTATTCGGAAGCCCAGATTGAGGCTTTCCCCGACTGGCCTTCTCTTGTTAAGGGCAATCATAAAAAGTCGGCGTTCAATGTTGCCTATTTTTATGTCGAGAAACGCAGACCGCTCACTTTCGGGAAAATCACCAAAAACATTCGTATTAACTGACAAGGAATAAATAATGAAAAGAGTCATTTTAGCCACCCTGCTGTTGAGCACATCAGCCCTGGCTACCGCTACAGAATACGTTAAACCTGACGGTTCATTATCACTGGCAGCAGGCGGTGATGGCATTGAATTCAGCATTAACGCTGCACCCAAAGAGGCCTCCGGCATCTGCAATATGGAAGGTTCAGCGCAATCTGTTGGTGCCGCAGAAAACCAGGAGCATCGCTGGGTTTATAACGATAAATCGAGCCAGTGCGTAGCTGTCATTAGTGAACAGAACAACGGCAAAATCAGGGTAATAACTAAGGGATGTGAAGGTTATTGCGGCCTGGCCGCTACAGGTGCAATGGATGGGATTTACCGGAAGAAATAACAGTAAAATGAGGAGAACGTAAACGATGAATATAATGAATGGGGCAGCCATCGGTGCGATTGCAGTTTGCATCTGGCACGTCATGCAACTTACCCGTCGCGTTGAAAGACTGGAGTTATTAATAAATACAGATAACGATTCACAACTATCAGCCAGTAAAGAAAGTGATCGCGATAGGGAGTGAAGAATATTATAAAACACTCAGCCTAAAAATGGATAAAGAGCTTTATGAAAAGACTATAAAGTTCATTTCTCAGAACGGGCTAAAACACCTTAATACTAAAACAGCCCAGTTTCACTTTCGCACAGACTTTAACCTCGCAACCAGAGTTATCGAACACATTCGCCTGGAACAAAGTGTTACCGGAAAAAACATCAATAAGGACTAACTCAATGAATATACGATTAGCATTACTGTTTATATCTGCAAGCCTGATGATTGGTTGCGGAGATAACACACCTGAATGTAACAGTAATGATGCCAAAAGGCTGGTTGTTAATATTGCTCAAAAACAGATAAAGAAACAATTCGAGCAACTCAGAAATTCTCAGATGGAAGGGATGGTGCCCGGTAATACCGACAGCCTGATGTTGAAGATTATTAACGTCAGAACATTAGATCATAATTCATCATTAGATACTTATCAGTGTGCCGCCAGTCTTCAAATGGCCCTGACAGATGAGCAATCTAAACTTCCTAATACAACCGAACTACCGATAACTTATAAGATTCAAAAGACAGATGATAATAACGGGCAATTCTATATAAACGTATCTGGTTTATAATCACCTTAGCTAACATCAGGGTTCCTTTTGGGTGAAGTAATTGATGCTTTATCCCAAGAGGAAATACCATGAAAAAAAACGTCACATTCCCCATTATGGCTATTGCCGCATTTAGTTAGTTCATTACACACAACACTATTGTCAGTGCCTAACGGTTAAAATCATTGATAACATTCAGCAGACGGACTGAGCAACCATCTGATAGCTGATCATGCATGAAGTCCATCGACCAGCATTCGTTGCTGCTTTCAGGCACCACCCGCGGTTCAGGTTTATCCCGTTTCAGTCGTTTTTTCAGCTTTATTCGCATGTTCAGCGACAACTCGTAGTAAATTCGGCACACCCTCTTGTGGTTGAACCGGAAGCCTTTTACGTTACTCAGGTATAAATAACACTGACCAAATCCTCAGTTGTGCTGACGACAAACAGCTTACAGACAAAACGCACGCTGACGCTTCGACTTCTGACCACGTGCTGTGCCATCTGCTTTCTACACCATGGCGTCACCACTTAAAAACCTATCAACGATTTTCTCTCTAACCTACCTATATTTTCCTTCCGTTCGCGTCAACATTTTTTGCTATCTCTTAACTGACTGTTATCAAAAGATTTTCAGATAAAAAGTCAAATCAAATCATCTTTCTATGTTTTTAACACACTGTTACTTATCAAGTTTATGTATAATTTGCCGTTAATCACTTCAGGGCAAAAAGTATATCGCTGCATTTATTGATCGTGTCAGGTGTGACACTCCCTGTCATTTCGCCATGGCAAGATGCCTGTGTTCAGGAAAAAAGGGACAGACAGTCAATGAGTAAACGAAATACACAGCTAGCACTTCGCATCGCGGATATTCTGACACGCTTGAATAATGGCGAGACGTTGCATCTGGCAAAACTGGCAGAACAGTATGATGTCTGCACGCGCACGATCCGGCGTGATATTGAAGAACGCCTGCAATTTCTTGAACTCCAGCGCGATGCAAATAATGGTGGCTATACGCTGTCACCGGAAATGCTGGGGCGTTTCGACAGCAACAGTATTGAGCGCTATTCCGGGCTGGCTGGGATTAAAGGCCTGTTTCCGGCACTCGATAAATCGATGCTGAATACCATTTTCCGCCCTTCCGGCCAGCATAATTTTCAGGTGCACGGTCATAAATATATCGACGATGACATGCACAGCGTTAATTTCCCGCGCCTGCAACGTGCGATTGACGAGCAGCGTATTGTGGGGTTTCGCTACCGTCGTAAAGATGCGTTACGCCACTATACCGTTGAACCTTATAAACTGATTAATTACAACGGCATCTGGTATCTCGCCGCTCGCCATGCTGAAAAAATCAAACACTTCACCCTCAGCAAAATCGCCACGCTGGAGTGTACTTTCGAACGCTTCAGCGCCGATGAGAATTTACGCCAGAACATTAATAAGGAAGAAAGCGTCTGGGCAAGTGAGGAGAAGTTCGAAGTGGTGCTGAAAGTCTCAGCGCAGGTAGCCGAATATTTTGAACGCCGTCAACTTTTAAATGAACAGGTCATCGAAAAGAAAATGGCCGATGGCGGTTTAATTATCTCCACGCGAATTTCCCATAAAACTGAAATAACGCCAGTAGTGCGCTACTGGATCCCACATCTGAAAATTATTGCGCCCCAGAGCTTACAAAATGAGCTGGCGCAGGAAATTAAAACTTGGCTGGATGAATAAAATATGTCCTCGTTGAAAATACGAATTATGCGCAAGAATAAAAAACAGCCGCCCCGTCATCTCGTGCGCACCTTACCCAAGGTGAATATAATTGTTGCCGCAACAATGAGCGCCGGGAAAACATCGCTGATCAATGCCCTCCTCGGCACGGATTTACTGTGGTCGGCGAATGAAGCGGCGACGGCAGCCATTACTCGTATTCAGCATGCCGGTCAGGATGAAAAGACCATGCGCGGCATCTGTTTTACCTGGGAGGGAAAGCGCTATCAGATGGCGGACGCCGTGGATAATCAGCTTCTGCACGCCTGGAACGACAGCCCGCTGGTGAAACATATTGAACTTAGCGGTTACGTGAAAGCCTTCAGCAAAAGCCGTTTTTTACCGGTCATTTACGACACGCCTGGCGCGAATAACAGCCAGGACACCAGCCATGCGCAACTGCTGAAAGAGGCGCTGGAAGGGTGTGATGACGGCATTGTTGTCTATGTGCTTAACGCCACCCAGCCCGCAACGCGGGATGATGCCCGTCTGCTGGGGGACATCAAACAGCATCTCGATGCCAGACCGGGTAAGCAGATTATCTTCGTACTAAATAAGGTCGACGAACTTGACGAAGATAAAGGTGAAACCACTGAACACGCCGTGCAGTCCGCCGCCCGCTACCTGGAACAAAATGGCTTTAGCGCGCCGGTCATCATTCCGGCAATGATGCAATGTGCCTTAGTGGCGAGAAAAATGCTCACCCGTCTGGGCACAACCCGTTCACAGACCCGCCATTTGCGTAACGAACTCGCACGTTTTCGTCTGAATAAACACGTTCTTAACAATGCCGCCCTGATCCCGCAACCGCTACGGGAAACATTGCGGCAGGAATTAACACAACGCGCGGTATCCACCGTCAGCAACGATGAGTTTTGCCGGAGCGAACTGCGCCAGTTTGCCGCCTACAGCGGCGTACGGACGCTGGAACTCTATCTGACACATTATCTTTGAAGAGCGCATCATGAATAAAATATATATCGAACATAACCCGTTTATTGTTGAAACCCGCTTTTTAATCAACGGTTCCGAACCTGCCGAAGGCTGCAAACTGTCAAGCTACAAAGAGTTGCGTCTTCAGCTTTGGGTAGAAACTCTTTTCGATGAACTTAGCCGTCTGCTTAACGGCGATCTGGCTTTTAATGTCGAATTCAAAGGCGTTGAATCCGATTATATGGATGTGCTGGAAGCGGCAGACGCCGCCCGCCAGAAAGGTATGACGATCGAACTGGAGCTGACCCGGGTTAAAGAGGTTCATCACCGCCTGAATGTGATTCAGGCAATGATGGAAGAAGCCCGCCAGAATCCGCAGTTTAACGACTACATCGAAAATAACGAAAAGGTCAGCCGCGGGTTCGAGGAGGCGTTTAACCGCGACTTCAACCTGTATGTTGTCGCCACCATGTCATCGGGTAAGTCCACATTAATTAACGCCATGCTCGGCCAGGATCTCCTGCCCGCCGCCAACGAAGCGACCACCGCCACCATCGCGCAGATAACCGACGACAAGATGCTGGGCACCTCCTTTATGGCGCGTCGTATCAGCAGCCACACGGGGCCAGGTGAAGAAATTCCGGTATCGTTAGAGTTGCTTAAAGAGTGGAACCAACTGGAGGACACCCACCAGATTGATCTGCGTGGCAACATTGTCTCGATGCAAGAGCGCGATAATGTGCGCCTGGTGCTAACCGACACCCCAGGGCCAAATAACAGCCAGGACGGCGAGCACGAACGTGTCACCATGAGCTACATCCAGGATTCGCAGCGCAATCCGCTGATCCTGTACGTGCTGAACGCTTCACAGCTGGGGATCAATGATGACCAGCACCTGCTTCGCCTAGTCGCGCAAACCATGATGCGTGGCGGCAAGCAGAGCAAAGATCGCTTTATTTTCGCCGTCAACAAGATGGATAACTTTGATCCTGAAAACGGGGAAAACGTCGGCGCGGCGCTGGAGCGGATCAAAACCTATTTGCAGAATAATGGCATTCAAAACCCGCAGGTTTACCCAATCTCGGCCAACCTGACGCGCCTGCTGCGTAAAAAACCCGATGCTCTCACCCGCAAAGAGCGCGGCGAGCTCAACACCATGACCGAGCTTTTCCTTGAAGAAGCCAGCATGAATCTACCCTCTTATATGCCGCTCACTTCACGCGTCAGCCGTGCGCTGGAGCAACGCAACCTGTCGCGCGCCCTTTACCGCAGCGGGCTGCCCGCCGTTGAGGTGATGATTGACGAATATATTGATAAATACACCTTCCCGAATCGCCTGAAACGGGCCTATGAGGCTCTCAATCAGGCGATAGAGAAAGGCATGCGTGAAGCCGAGCTCACCGAGCAACTGGATCAGGATGAACGCGCGCTCACGCACCTGAACGAACAAATCAGCCAGCTCGAACAAAAGCGCAAAGAAAGCGCAGATACCGACGTGTACAAGCAATCACTGCGCCAGAAAGGGAAAGAACTGCCGCTGCACATTGCTGCCGTGTTCACGCAAAAACTGGCGCAGGTGCTGGCAGCCAGCAAAGCACAAGGTAACGAATTCACAAAAGATTCGCAGCTCACACCAGCCGATGCGCAGCGCCGTCTGGATGCAGCAGAGCGCGACGCAAGTTTTCGTTTTAAAGAGCTGATCAATGCGTTCGAAGCCACATTCCAGACTGCGCAAACGTTAATTAAGGACGAGTTGCAGGTGGAGTATCGCCGCTATATCAGCGAGTTGTTCGGCGACACCCGCGAACTCAAGCTGCCATTGTTCCAGGGGCTGAAAGAAAGCATGGCGAACTTTTCGCTCAATTTGAGCCTAAACGCCAACAATATTAAAAGCCGGGAAGAACGTTATAACCCGCGCGAAGTTAGCGACTCATCGTGGTGGAACCCCTTCTCCTGGTTTAGTACCCGTACCGTCTGGGATTACCGCACGGTGGAATTTGTTGACATGTCCGAACTCTGGAATGAAAAACGCAGCCAAATTGAGGGCAACTTCAGAGATCTGATTGATGCGGCGCGGAAAAAAACCGAAACGGATAAAGACCGCTTAGTCGAAAGCTACATCGCATTTATCGAACGCGAATTTAACAGCAAATTCGACGCCTTGATCACCAGTCTGAAGGAGAAAATGAGCGACCAGCAAGCGCGTGAGAACGCCATTGCCCGGGCTCGTGCGCAAAAATCGTGGATCAGCGAATTTAAATCACGCCTCGACAACACATTGAGCCTGAAGGAGTAACCCCGCATGGAACAGAATTTTCACCACGCATTTTTGGCAGCGCTCAACAGTCCGCAGCGTGATTTTGCGCTGCTGAACGCCATGCTGGAGGAGTCTTACGCGGCGAAACCGGCGCTTTTCGACCCCCACCGGGAGGATAGCGTCTGTGAGGCCATCAACCACGACACCATCGACTGGAACAGCGGTTACTTTGCGTTGCAGGTCAGAAGCCTTGAGCACAACTTCTCGCTGGAACGAGCGCAGCATCTGATTGCCCTCAGCCAGTGGCTGACCGAGCACCAGCATGATGGCTTTCTCGCCCCCCCTGCCGCGCATAAGGACAACGGAAACAGAAACATGAACAACAATGAAACCACAACGTTTACGCCTGGCCAGAGCCTGCTTGCCGCGCTTGAGTCCGGCTCCCTCAACCGCCTGCGTTCAGCACTGGTTGCTGAACTGGAAAATAACCGACTGGATGCACAGACGGTTCGCCAGGCGATGAAATGGGCGGAATCTCGCGCATCCGGACTGTTTGCCGACTATGAAGAAAACACGCTGGCGCTCGGTTTCGAGGCCGATAAAAGCAAGTGGGATGTGGATTACTACAATCTTCAGTCCGCGTATCTGATGATGAACTTCTCACGGGATCGTTTTGAGCACCTGATGGACATCTACCAGGTATTGCGCGATCGCGCGGTTTCCGGCTTTGTCCACCAGCCGAAAGCCGCACCGCGCCCTGCAAGTGCCGCGACGGCATCGGCAGCACCGCGCAGCCCGACGCCTGCACCTGGCGCACCGGTGCGTCAGAGCGGTTCCACTTCGGCCCTGCGCGTTGCCGCGCTGGCAGGGGGTGCGCTCGCCGCGCTGGCGCTGCTGATTTTCGCGCTGCTTTAACGGAGCCATCACCATGAAAAAACCGATGATGCCGCTGCAAATTCAGGAGATGGAGCAGCGCGCGGCAGGTACGCTGGCGTCTGCCAACACGCTGATTAATCGTAGCTATCTGGCTGAGATGCGTCACTACCCGGTGCAGCCGCTTGAAGATTATCAGGGGGTGCCGATCCACCGCGCCGGTGATATCCGTCTGTTTCGCATCGAGCGTATAGTTCAGGAAAACAAGCAATCGGTGCTGGAGAGCACCACTGCCGCCTACACCGCATTAGGCGCGGCCGGGTATAGCGTTTTTTTGCTGCTGAAATCCGATGGCCGGGAAACCGATGTCTATATCGGCACGCGCGGCGCGCCAGGAAAAATGCTGGGACAAAACTCCGGTGAGCTGCTCAATGAGACATTCAAAGGGCATTTCCCCGGCAGCAAGTTGATTGCCCAGAATGCGCAACAAACCGCACTGTTACTGGATGGGGCGCTGGCACAAAAAGAAAACCCGTCATCTTCCGTCACCGCCGTAACGGGAGTGCCGTCGCTGGCAACAGAAGACAGCGAACATTTTATGCAGGGGCTGGAGCATTTTATTGATGCCGCCGAAAGCCGCGTTTATCAGGCCATTATCCTTGCAGAACCGGTTACGCCGCCTGAGCTGGATCGCATTCGCACCGGTTACGAAAAAGTCGCCACCCAGCTCTCGGTGCTGGCGAAGCGCCAGTACTCTTTTGGCGTGCAGGACAGTGACAGCGTAGGCCTGAGCATCAGTGAAGGGCTGAGTCAGTCTCTCGGTGAAAGTTTAGGCATGACGGTATCTCAGGGCACGTCTTTCACCCGTGGCACAAACCACTCCACAAGCGTTGGCACCTCAAGCAGCGAGTCCACCTCCGGGGTCATCGCTGATGTCATGGCGGGCTATAAAAATGGCAGCCAGATATCGCTCGGCGCGGCCTTTAAAGGTGTACTGAAGGGTGCGATCCTGAACCGAACCCACTCTGACAGCGTGAGCGAAAACACCACCACTGGCACGTCGGAAACCTATGGCAGCAACACGTCCGAAAGCGAATCGCGCACGCTGAACCGCAACGATACCACTACCCGCACTGATGGCCAGACCGTCAATAAAACGACCGGCAGCAGCCAGCAGATTTCGCTGGAGGTACATGACAAAACCATCGAGAACCTGCTGGCAAAAATCGATCACCATCTGGAACGTGTAAATGAAGCGCGAACCTACGGGGGTTGGCAAACTGCCGCCTATTTTATTGGTGACAGCACCGCCTCATCAGAATCGCTGGCCAGTATTTTCCTAGGGTTAATGCGTGGGACGCGCTCAAGCACGGAGGATTTTGCTTTAACCACCTGGAACTCACAAAGCAAACGCCCCATTCTTGACTGGCTGTCGGTACTGGCTCATCCACTGCTGAAACCCACTATTGCCCCGGTGCTGGCTATCGACTGGCTCACCCCGGCAACGCTGGTTTCGGGTAAAGAGATGGCCATTCAGTTGAGCCTGCCGCGTCGTTCAACCTCCAGCGTCGCGGTACTGCACACCCAGTCATTCGGGCGCAAAGTCCTGCATCTCGACGGGCCGGAACCTGACGGACAACAGACCCGCGCACTGCGGCTCGGCCAGATGCGTCATTTGTGGAACGATCTGGATATGCCCATCGATCTGGATGTGGACAGGCTCACCAGCCATGTGTTTATCACCGGCTCCACCGGCGCAGGCAAAAGCAACACCATTTACGCGTTGCTGGAACAACTGGGTCAGCACAATGTGCCATTTTTGGTTATAGAACCCGCGAAAGGTGAATATAAGCAAGTCTTTGGTCATCGTGATGATGTCTCGGTCTTTGGAACGAATGCGCGCTTTTCGCCGCTGTTGCGTATTAATCCGTTCCGTTTTCCTGAAACCACCCACGTTTTTGAGCATATTGACCGCCTGGTTGATGTCTTCTCCATGTGCTGGCCGATGTATGCGGCCATGCCAGCTGTATTAAAAGATGCCATTCTGCAAGCCTACACCGTGTGCGGCTGGGATCTGGTAACGTCGGAAAACCACTGGCACCCCGCCACCCTTTTTCCGACCTTTGCCGATCTCCAGGAGCAACTTCGTCAGGTCATTGAACAATCGGAGTGGTCGCAGGAGGTGAAAAGCAACTACATCGGCTCGCTGGTGACCCGCGTCAACTCACTGACCAATGGCCTGAATGGACAAATATTTAGCGGTGAGGAGATAGATAACAGCCTCCTTTTTGACAGTAATACCATTATCGACTTAAGCCGTATCGGCTCTCAGGAAACCCGATCGTTTATTACCGGTATTCTGGTGATCCGCCTCAGCGAGCATCGTGCCGCAATGAGCGGGATGAACCAGGCTCTACGCCATGTGACCGTGCTTGAGGAGGCCCATCACCTGCTGAAGCGCAGCGGCGGCAACGCTGGCGCAGAAGGCGCGGATATCACGGGTAAAGCCGTGGAAATGCTCGCGAATGCCATTGCCGAAATGCGCACCTGGGGCGAGGGTTTTATCATTGCCGATCAGTCACCTGCGGCAGTGGACATGGCCGCCATCCGCAACACTAATACGAAAATCATCATGCGTCTGCCGGAAGATATGGATCGCCGCACTGCCGGAAAATCAGCGGCTCTGAGCGATGAACAACTTGATGAACTGGCGCGCCTGCCACGCGGCGTCGCAGTGGTGTATCAGAACGACTGGCTGGAGCCCGTGCTGTGCAGAGTCAGGAAGTTTGAGTCCCCGGCCGAGCCATGGCAGTACAAACCCACGGCAGCGCCGGTTGCCACAAACCCGCAGGCCTGGACGCCGCTGTTAAGCTGGTTGCTCAGTCACCGTCTGGCTGATCCGGTCGACATCACGGCGCAACAACTGGTCGAGCAGGTCGATACACTGATGCTGTCGACGCGTAACAAAATCCTGCTGCGTTCGTTAATTGCCGAGTTCGCGACCCATCGTACCCTGCGTATTCAACGTGAAGATCAGTTCCGCCAGCTTGCCAGCACCATTACCGGGTTACTCGATTTTCGTCGCGAGATGATGTACCGGCTCAGCCAGTGCAGCGACTTCAGCACTGTGAGTAATACGCTTGATAGCCTGGTGACCCGACGCACCGGTGAGTTACCCGCAGCGCTGCGCATTGCAGTACAACAGTGCCTGATGAAAGACGTTTCGGGGGAATCAGAAACATGGCTGAAGACCTACGCCGGGTGGCGTAAACACGTACAGGAAACCCTGCAATGAGCGAAATGCTGGTTTTAGAAACGACCCTTGAGATCGTGGGTGAGCACGAAGGGCTGACTGAACTCACTAGAGATATCGATATTATCGACATTGACATTGATAAGCTGGATGAGCCACTGAAGACGGTTGATACGCCGCTGACTGAACTGAGTGACGAGATGCGTGAGACGCTGCGTGATAACGGCTACAGTGAAGACGTCATTGAACGCATCGGCAGCGAGCAGGAAGCGCAGATTTACCTTGATGCCGGGCTGGAGTGTGAATCAGTCAACGGGAAAGATGTGCTGGTGCAACCGGATATCAACCCCGACCAGGTGGATGAACTGGGCAGAACGAATCTTGAGCGAATGGAAAAAGGTCTGCCGCCGCAGGATGCCGACGGCAAACCTTATCAGCTTCACCATATCGGACAAAATGCAGATTCACCGTTAGCTGAGCTGACGCAAAGCGAACATATGGGCGGTGGTAATAATAAAATCCTCCATGATGTCACCAAAGAGTCGGAAATTGATCGCGGTGATTTCAAAACGGAACGCATCGACCACTGGAAACAGCGTGCAGAAGATATTAAAAATCAACGCAGCGAGGCCGCAGCATGAAACAACTGAAAACGTTTATCGAACAACATGATGTGATTACCTGCCCGGTTGACACGGCAACGATCAACGCCGCGGAAAAGGCGCTTCATATTACCTTCACCCCGGACTATAAAGCCTGGCTGGAAAACGTCGGGTTCCTCTCTTATGAAGCCACCGAAGTGTGCGGACTGGGGGTGAAGGAGACCGCGTGGTTGAACATTCTGCGCTCGACCGCGGAGTTACGTCAGCAACATCCTGACTTCCCGGCCTGCGCGGTTCCGCTAATGGATGCGGAGGATGGTCACTATTATCTCTATGACAACGCCACCGGCAACACTGTGCGCTGGTCGCCGCTGTCTGGCGTGCGCGAAACCCTGAACGTCTCATTGGAAACCTTCGTGCTACAACAAATCGAGCAATAAAACACGACTGTTGCGTCCCCTGCCATTACAAGGGGCGCAACATTATCGGTTTAACAAGGCCGAACTAAGCTCTCATTCACTCAACATGCAACGTATAGCTAGCAGCTACCATGACAGGTCTTCAGCCTAAATAGCAGGCCTTGGACTGTCAGGCATCATTTTTGCCAAAATGAGTATAGCATTGAGTACAATTTTATTTAACTTAAAAAATAGCATTTAATATCAACAAAATAATATAAAAATCACCGTTCAACGTCTAAACTGTTGATCCCAATAAAAAGCCCAGTTTATTAACTGGGCTTTTTTTATAACAAAATCTCACGTCTGTCAGGCGGCTTTATCCGTCATCGCTACCCGCGCATCCAGTTCTTCAGGCGTTTTGAGGAATGGCGTCAGTACGCCGCTCAGCACATAAAGCCCGGCATAAATCCCCAGCACCCCGCCCGCACCCAGTGATGAATAGAACAGCGCAGTGATGGCAGGTGCGATAAATGCGCCCAGACCTGCGCCCAGATTCAGCACCGACATCGCCGCGCCCTTGCTGTCCGGGGCCAGTAACGGGAACAACGCCGACAGCGGCACATAGCCCGCCATGGTAATGCCGCACAGGCACAGCACGAACGCCATCACATAGAAGTTATGGCCCAGCACCTGCGGCACCGCCCAAACCAGAATCAGCACCGCGGCATAGCCAAAGCCGCCGACCCACATAATGGTGGTACGCCAGCCAAACTTATCGCCGAAGAAGCCAAAGAACAGGTTGGCGAAAATCGCCACCAGGAACACCGCCGACCACATATGCAGCCATTCAGTTTTGCTGTAACCGAAACTGATCAGATACAGCGGCAGGAAGGTGGCTAAACCATATTGCGCGATACCGTTGACCGATTTCACCACCAATCCCATGGCAATAACCGGGCGCTGCAAAATGGTGATGCCTTTAATTAACTCCGCCGCACTGAAGGGATGAATTTCAGATGCCGGCACCACGTCACGGTTCACCCAAATGCCTAACACTGAGCCCACCACCACAAACACCATGCCGATCCACAGCACATGAATTTCGCCCATCACCGGCAATGCCAGCGAGGAGAAGAACGGACCGATGACGCTTAAACCCAGCGAGAAGGTAAACCAGAACCAACCCACTGCGGTAGAACGGCGCTCCACCGGCGTGCTGTAGTTAATCCAGATGAGAAACGAGTAGGCAAACAGCGGATAACCGATGCCGCGAATGGCATAAAACGGCAGCATCCAGGCCATGTGCATGGTCTTGAGGCCAATGCCGATAAACCCGATGCTACCGATGACGAAGGTGATCAGCCCATACACCATCACTTTGCGCGGGCCGAGGGTTTGCACCAGCACGCCGGTAACCCAGGCCGCCAGCGTCACCGTGACACCGTATGCGGTGATCAGATAAGAGGCCTGCGCGACAGACAGCCCTTTATCCACCAGCCAGATGGCAATCCACGCTTGTTCTACACCATCACCGATCATAAATATCGCGAGGCCGATATAGCCCCAAAGCAAGTTTTTAGGCAAACCTATTTTATCGAACATAGTTTCCCCCAGTGTCAGACACTGACTGGTCGTAGTGAATAGAGGTAAGTTTTGATTTTGTTTTTATTCAGCGATGATTTTCATCAGCATGCCCTGCACTTTCAGCGCATCCTGGCTTTTAATCAGCTGATCGATCTCATCAATGCTCAGTCGGTCGATAAAGCTGGAGAGCGCTTTATACATGCGAATATTTTGCGCGCATTCGGCAACCGGATCTTCACGGCTTGGGAAGGTATCGAAATAGATCAGGCCGCTAAAGTTAACGCGTTTTGCGTAATAGATGTATTCCAGCGTCTGCATCAGATGCACGGAACCCAGCATCAACCCATCATCAAAATGGCCATAACCATCATTCAAGTGGAAACCCACCAGACGGTTTTTACGTGCAGACTGGAACAGCGAGAAAGCGGGATTCTCTTTCTTCATGATCATGTGGCAGAAATCGAGGGTAATACCGAGATTATCGGAGCCCACGTCATCAATCAGCATCAGCGTTGAAGAGACATCGCCAATAAAGGAGAAGGTGCGCGGCTCATACGGCTTGTATTCAAAGCTGAATTGCATATCCGCGTGGGCCTGCGTCACGGTCCGTAGTGCGCTGACCAGCCACTCATAGGCGCGGAAATAATCCTGCTGGAACGGATAATCGTAACCATCGTAGCCAAACCACAGCGTGACGGTATTGCCGCCAAGGTATTTGCACATCTCTGCGGCTTCAAGGGTAATGTCAATTGCTTTTTTACGCAGTGCGGCATCCGGATTGGTGAATTCACCGTTAATGAACTCTTTGTCATAACGCAATGCGATGCCACCGACCTGCAAATTGTTATCGGCGATGGTCTGCTTGATAAGCGCTTTATCCTGACCAATAAAATGTTCCGGATAATTCAGCTCAATATGCGTCAAGCCCGCAACGGTACCCATACGCGTAATAAGATCGCAAGTATCCATTTTGTTCTTCGCCGCAAACAGATCGGCTCTGGAGCGAAATGAATTTATACGTGATGAGAATTTCATTTTTAAATTACCTTTAATGGGATTTCCACTTTCTTATAAATGAGAATAGTCATCAGGTAAATGCGGTGAGATAAATACTACCGTTAATAAAATAAATGATAACTTTGTAATAGTGAAATTTTACTGTGAGTAAAATCATTACATTACAATAGGTTAAATACCCATTTTACCGTAAGTAAAATAACACCCGCAAATGTGAACCTTTTATTTTACTACCAGTAAAATTCATCAGTAAAACGTTTTACAGCATGTGATCCAGTTAACACTTTTCCCCTAATCACCATGCTAGCTTAGCGACAACGTTTTTATTGAGTGCTCAACATGCATAACCGACTTAAAGGTAATGAGATATTCCTGCTGGCTCGCACGCTTGCACCTGAGCTGGGAAAAAAGGAACGTTCTATTGCACGTTTTATTGATGATAATCCGCAGTCATTATCTAAAATGTGTATCACTGATATTGCGAATTATCTGAATGTCAGCGTATCGAGCATTACTAAAGTATCGAAGAAACTCGGCTTTACCGGTTTTCACGATCTGAAAATCAATATCGCCCGACAAGTCAGCACGCAGGAAGAGATTATCGATATTCCGGTGATCCCGGATTCAGAGAAATACGTTGAGCAGGTGATTGAAAGCACCTTTTTAAATTCGGTGCTGGCGCTGCAGGATTCCCTGAGCGTGATTAACAGTGCCGTGATCAAAGCGGTGGCCTATCTGTTTATTAATAAGCCAGAAAGCGCGCGCATTTTTATTGCTGGATGCGGTGGCTCAGGCTCAATCTGTGATGACTTCAATCATAAGCTGCTGAAAATCGGCATCTTCTCGTCGGTTTTCAGTGACAGCCACAAGCAATTGATGACTGCCTCATTGATGCAACCCGGCGATATCTTGTTGGCGATTTCCCACTCCGGCCAAACCACAGACATTATCCAGATGGTAAAAGCGGCGAATGAGAACGGCGCAGAAACCATCTGCCTGACCAATTATCCCAACAGCCCACTGAGTTTAATTGCCAGGCACTCGATTATCTCCTCGGTGAAAAACAATCCGATTACCGGAGAAAACGCCACCACGCGCATTGTGCATCTGAATATTCTCGATGCCATTTTTACCATTATCGCCAGCAAGACCAGCGAAAAAAGTCAGACCAGTTTACACAACACCAGAAATGCGGTTGCGTCCAAACGCACCGCCAATTAAGGGCCGAAATGATGAAACATAATATTGTTGTTATTGGCAGTCTTAACTACGACATTCTTGTCCAGCAGGATCGCCTGCCGGAGATTGGGGAGACGTTTACCGGCAACGAGTTAATGCTAATGCCGGGCGGAAAAGGAGCAAACCAGGCGGTTCAGTGCGCCAAGCTGGGCTTGAACGTCAATATGGTGGGCTGCGTGGGCAATGATATTTATGGCAGTGAGCTCATAAAATCGCTGAATGAAAACGGCGTATCGGTGGATAACATTAGCCAACGCGGAAAAACCTCCGGTATTGGCATCGTGCAGATTCTGGAATCCGGTGATTACTGCAGCACCATTATTAAGGGCGCAAACTACCTGATAACCGAATCTGATATTCACGATGGGTTATTCAGCGATCGGCCACTGTTAATCCTGCAGTCGGAGATTCCCGACCATGTGGTTGAACGTGCCATCAGCGTAGCGCGCCGTCACGATTGCCAGATTTTGCTTAACAACGCGCCAGCACGCGAAATCTCTGCGCAGGCGCTGAGCCAGGTTGATTTTCTGGTGGTGAATGAGACCGAAGCCAGCTTTATGAGCAAAACTTCCGTCACGTCGGTCAAGGAAGCGATGGCCTGTGCGGCAGCGTTACAGCAGAAGGTGAATGGCCGGGTGATTATTACGCTGGGCGAGAAAGGCGCGGTGTTATCCGGTGATGCCGGTGCCAGACATTATCCCGCTGTGTTCTGCCCGGATGTGGTGGATACCACCGGCGCAGGCGATTCCTTTATTGGCGGCATCGCCTATTGCCTGGTGAATAACATCGCTCTGGAAGAAGCGATTCCTTTCGCTGCTGAAATCAGCTCCTGCTCAATCCAGAAATATGGCGGCCAGAGTTCTTTCCCGATGCTGCCTGATGTGGCACACGCGCTGACGCAAAACCGCCAGCGGCTGTTTGGGTAAACTGGAAATCCGTGAAGCATTAGTACGTCTCTATCGCCCTCTTAGGCTGTATTAAATCCTTCCGCAAGCAACCGCTCAAGTACTGGCACGCACCACAAAGTGCCAGTCCATCATAATGCGTTGAGCCGGCGAATCAGGTTGGTCGATCTTATTCAGCAGCAAATCGAACGCTTCGCGCCCCATATCGCGCGACGGCTGCGCCAGCGTGCTCAGTGGCGGCGTGACCATTTCGGCGAGGTCGGTGCCATCAAATCCGGTCACCGCAATATCCTGCGGTACGCGCAGTCCGGCGGCGTGAATCGCTGAGAGCGCGCCCGCCGCTAAGGTATCCGACACCGCGAACACGGCATCGGGACGCTCGGGCGCTGCCAGCAAGGTTTCCATCGCCTGTTTACCGGCATTAAAACTCAGATCGTTGGCGTACGTGATGGCCTGCCAGCTGCGCGCTTCCTGCCTAAGCTGCTGCTGATATCCCGCCTGCCGCAGCTGCGCATACTTATAGCTGAGATCGTGGTTGATTAGCGCAATACGCTGTCGTCCCCTGCCCGCCAGATAGGCCACTACGTGTTTTGATGCCTGCACATCATCAATGCCGACGCAGGAGACATCCCCGGCATCAGCGTATTCCGCGCATTGCACCCACGGCGTTTCGCCAATCAGCTGCGCCAGTTCTGGCAACTTACTGAACGCATCCATAGTGATAATGCCATCCACCATTTTACCGGCCAGCAATTGCAGACTGGAGCGGGAGCGCTCGAGGTCTGAGCCAGAATTACACAACAGAATGCGATAGCGGTTCTGTTCCGCCTGCTCCTCAATGCCTTTCACCAACTCGGCGCAGAAGGGATTGGAGATATCCGACACCATAACGAGAATCATTGAGCTACGTGCAGTGCGCAACTGACGCGCTAACAAGTTTGGCTGGTAATTACTCGCTTTAATGGCTTGCAGGACTTTCTCACGATTCTGCGCTTTTACCGTGTCGCTGTTATTCAGCACCCGTGAAACTGTCGCCACAGAAACGCCCGCTAAGCGGGCGATTTTTTGGATGGACATGCTTGAACTCTTGCTCAGTCAGATACTACGGAGGCTACCATAAATCCGCGCCCACCTTAATCATGCGACTCTGCCGCGCTCAAGCCCAGCTGCACGCGGATGCTGGCCGCTTGCTGTGGTTGTGCGGCGAAGTCATCGAATGCCCGATCGGCTACCGGAATGATGTGGCGACGGATGAACTCAGCGCCCTCGCGCGCGCCGGTTTCCGCCTCTTTCAAACAACATTCCCACTCCAGCACCGCCCAGCCGTCATAATCGTACTGCGCCAGCTTGCTGAAAATAGCCGGGAAATCAATTTGTCCGTCACCGGGTGAGCGAAAGCGACCAGCACGATCTATCCAGCGCTGATAACCGCCATACACGCCGCTGCGCCCGTTCGGCAGATACTCGGCATCTTTAACGTGAAATGCCTTAATGCGCTGATGGTAGATATCGATGAACTGCAGATAGTCGATATGCTGCAAGTGCAAGTGACTGGGATCGAACAAGATGGTGCAGCGCGGATGATTATTCACCAACGCCAGGAAGCGTTCAAACGTCACGCCATCATGCAGATCCTCACCCGGATGGATCTCGTAACACACATCAATGCCGTAGCGGTCAAACTCGTCGAGCACCGGCAACCAGCGCCGTGCCAGCTCTGAGAAAGCTTCATTCAGTAGCTGAGGATTGTGCGGCGGCCACGGATAGACATACGGCCAGGCCAGCGAACCGGAGAAGGTGGCGTGGGCCTGCAATCCCAGCCTGGCCGACGCGGCTGCCGCCAGCTTCACCGTCTGAATCGCCCATGCGGTGCGCTTTTCCTTGTCACCGCGTAAAGCGGCGGGTGCGAAGCCATCGAAGGCGACATCATGCGCTGGGTGGACAGCAATCAGCTGGCCTTCCAGGTGCGTCGATAATTCACTGATCTGCAAGCCGTAGTTCGCCAGTAAACCTGTCACTTCGTCGCAATAGGTTTGACTGGTTGCGGCGCGCGACAGATCAAAAATCTGCGGATGATTACAGGGCATTTGTAGCGCTTTATAACCGAGCGCAGAAGCCCATTGCGCCAGCCCTTCCAGCGAATTAAACGGTGGCTGCGGGCCAATAAACTGCGCGAGAAAAATTCCAGGTCCTTTTACCGTTTTCACGTACACCTCCAGTCAATCAAACCTCTTCATCCCGGTATTTAAAGGAGAAGAGGAAAAGAACGGCGATCGCTGCCGCCGCAATCGCGGGGATCCACCAGAATGTTGCCCAGTTTTGCGCCGAGCCTTGTCCGGCAATCAGGCGGTTGTAGAGTGCGCCGGAAATCTGCGAGCCCAGCAACATGCCGATACCGTAGGTGAACATCACCACCATGCTTTGCGCCTGCCCTTTCACTTTTTCCCCCGCGATACGGTCGGTGTAGATAAAGCCCACCACGAAAAAGAAGTCGTAACAGACACCGTGCAGCAGAATGCCCATGTAGATCAGTGCGCGGCTTTCATCGTTCATCCCCGTGGCGAACAGCGCGTAACGCACAAACCACGCCACCATGCCGACCAGCAACATGTATTTGACGCCGAGACGGCGGAACAGCAGCGGGATCACCAGCATGAAGAAGATTTCCGACATCTGACCAAAAGACATCGCGGTACTGACGTTACTCACGCCCGCATCCGCCAGCCAGGACGCGGTGTAGGCGTAATAGGTGCCGAGCGGGATGGAGATCAAGGTGGCGCAGAGCGCAAAGACGAAGAAGTGGCGAATTTTCAGCAGCGCGAAGGCATCCGCGCAGAACAGATCGCGCACTTTTAGCGGCATGCCTTTCGCCGGTGCAGGCGTATGCGGCAGCGTCAGGCTGTAGATCGCTAACGCCACGGAACAAATTGCGGCCAGGGTGAAAATCCCGGTGCTGGATGCAATGCCGGTGACACCAATAAAGATGCCCGCCACAATCCAGCCAATGGTGCCAAACACCCGTACTACCGGAAAACTTTTGTCGCTGCTGGCCAGGCTGTGAAAGGCGATGTTGTTGGAGAGCGCCAGCGTCGGCATAAAACAGAGCGTGTAGCCAAACAGCAATCCGATCAGCAGCGCACCGTTTTCGGCCACCAGCGCGGCCGGGACAAACCATAAGATCACCGCGCCCGCCAGGTTCATCACCGCCATCACCTTCTGCGAAGGAAAGAAGCGGTCAACCAACATGCCCAATACAAACGGCGACAGAATTGAGGCGATCGGCCCCGCCGAAAAGGCGTCACCAATCAGTAATGACATGTTGTGTTGCGTCATCACCAGCCCGAGCGTAACGGACCAACTTCCCCAAATGAAAAACTGCATGAACATCATTAACGACAAGCGGGGAATCAGCAGACGCTGCTGCCTCACCGCGATTTCAGAACCTGTAGTTGTCGAAACCATGCTGACCTCACGCCGAAAAAGAAATCGATTACATTCCACAGAAGGACATAAAGTAATCGATTACTTTAAGCCGTTCTCGGTGACCGATCACAATTCTTTTACAAGCGTCTTGCCCTTGATCGATAGACTTGTATTGGAAGTGAGCGTGCGCGCAGCCTTGCAGATTTGCACTATCCTGTGCGGGAGAGATTTTAATGACTATTCAGGGGAACAAGATGAAAGGTGCCGATAACGAGCATGAAAACAGTGCGGAAACGCTGCTGCAAAGCGGGCAAGCATGGAACGGCCAGCATATTGAACACTATCCCGCCGGTAAGCCCGAGATCACCGTGATGAAAATGACCATTCCTGCGCATTCCGAGCTGCCGTGGCATACGCATCCGATACCTAACACAGCCTATATTTTATCCGGCTCGCTCACCATCGAGGACAAAGCCAGCGGCGAGACTAAAACCTTTAATGCAGGCGAAGCCTTTAATGAATCCATCGACATTGCCCATCGCGGCTTCACCACCGACCAGCCTGCCGAGCTGATCATTTTCTATGCCGGGGTTGCAGGCATGGATCTTTCCATTCCGCTGCCGGGTGAAGAAGCGGAATATTAATTATTCAGCAGCGCCTGCTTAAACGAATAGATATGCACCCGCGCCGCCTCTTCTGCCTGTTCGGCATTTCCCTGCTCCAGCGCGGCAATGATCGCTTCGTGTTCGGCGATCACTTCGTTCATGTGCGCAGCGCTGGAAAGCGTGGTGGCCCAGAAACGCTGTGCCTGCGCGTGGATGATGCTGAGAATATCGGCCAGACGACCATTGGCGGCGATATCCGCCAGCACCTGATGAAATTCGCGGTCCAGCAGCATCATCTGTTCGCGATCGCGTGAAGCGCTGGCATGAGCAATGCGCTGATTCATCTCCCGCAAATAGGCGATCTGCGCCGCATTGACCCGCTGCGAGGCCAGCCGCAAGCACAGCGCCTCATTCACCAAACGCACCTCAATTAACTCCAGCGCATCGTCAATCGACAGCGGCGATACCATCACGCCCTTGCGCGGGATGATCTGCAACAGCCCTTCCGTCTCCAGCCGATGCACCGCCTGATTCACCGGCGTTCTGCCCATCTCAAGATCATCCATCACCTGCGCGATATTGAGATAGTCGCCCGGTTTATAGCGCAGCGTGATCAGCCGGTGCTTGAACGCCAGATAGGCGCGCTCATTAAGCGAAATGCTCTTCGGTGTCGTCGGCGAGCTCACATTTTCAGCCATCACATTACTCATCGCGCAAATCCTTATTAGGTAACTGAGACATATTACACAAAAACCTGGCATGAAAATGGCTAGATTGAAATCACAGTGAAATTTCACACGCATTTCTCAACTGGAGATCTATCCCATGCAATTACGGTTTACGACAGATTACGCCGATGCGGCACTGCTGGATGTTGAGGTAAATCAATTTGTTATCGCGGGCTGGGTTGGACGCGATCAGGAAGCGGTGCTGCACCATATCAGGGAGCTCGAAGCGCTCGGCGTGCCCGCTCCTGGTGCAGTGCCGCTGTTTTACCGTGTCGCGACCAATCAATTAAGTCAGCAAACGCAGCTGGAAGTGGTCGGCGATCAAACATCCGGTGAAGCCGAACCCTTTGTGTTTTTCCATCGCGGCGAATATTGGGTTTCGCTGATTTCCGATCACACCGATCGTCATCTGGAAACCTTCAGCGTGGCGCTATCGAAACAGGCGTGCATCAAACCGGTTGCCGGTCACGCGTGGCGCATGTCCGAAGTCAAAGCGCACTGGGATCAACTGGAGCTGCGTGCCTGGATCAACGTCAACGGAGACTGGGTAACTTATCAGCAAGGCGCCCTCGCCTCTTTGCTGACACCACTTGATCTGCTAAGCCGCTATTTTTCCACGGGCCAGGTCGCGGAGGGTTTTGCCATGTCGTGCGGCACGCTCAGCGCTATCGGCGGGATTCGTCCTGCGAGTGAATTCCGCATGGCGCTGCACGATCCGGTGCTGAACCGCACGCTAGAACACACCTATATCACTGGCTCGCTGCCGGTTATCGCCTGAGGTTTCCTATGACAACGTTATGGCAAGCGAGCCAGCAGCTGCTCGCCGGGCAAATCAGCCCTGAAACCCTGACCCAGGATGCGCTGCGTGCCATCGCAGCGGAAAGCGGAGAAGGCAAGCGCGTCTTCACTAAGGTGTATTCCGATGCTGCACGTCAGCAAGCGGCACAAGCCAGCGCGCGCTGGCAGCAGCAACCGCCGCGCAGCGCGATTGATGGTCTGCCTATCAGCATCAAAGATCTGTTCGATGTCGCCGGAGAAGTGACCACTGCCGGTTCCCGCTTGCTGAGCAACGCCAGTGTAGCCACGGCGAATGCCAGCTTAGTTGATCGGCTGCAGCAGGCCGGTGCCGCCATCGTTGGCAAAACCAATATGAGCGAATTCGCCTTCACTGGCCTCGGCGTCAATCCGCATTACGGTACGCCCGCCAATCCGTGGCAGCGCGCTCAGCAGCGCATTCCTGGCGGTTCCTCTTCCGGTGCGGCGGTGGCGGTGAGCGATGGCATGTGCCTGGCGGCGGTCGGTACCGATACCGGCGGTTCGGTGCGCATTCCAGCGGCGCTGTGCGGCTTAACCGGTTTCAAACCCAGCGCCAGCCGCATTGATCAACGCGGAACGCTGCCGCTGGCGGCTTCGCTCGACAGCATCGGCGTGATCGCCCACGACGTGCGCAGCTGCTGGCTGCTCGATAGCGTGATCGCCGATCAACCGCTGCAGATCGATGAGCGGAATCTGTCGGAGGCGCATTTCGTGATTCCGCAGACGCGGGTGCTGGCTGGCCTTGATGAACACGTCAGCGCCGCCTGGCTGCATGCGCTTGATGTGCTGCGCGCGCAGGGCGTGAAAATCACCGAGCTGCCGCTGCAAGAGCTGGCGGAACTCGACACCATCAACGCGCGCGGCGGCATTACCGCGTGGGAAGCCTGGCAATGGCATCAGCATTACGCCCAATCTCAGCCGGAAGCTTACGATCCGCAGGTTCTGACGCGCATTCAACGCGGCAGTTTGCTGAATGGAGAGGATGCCGCCGAACTTTACCAGCTGCGCGCCAACTGGAAACAGCGCGTCGAGCAGGCGGTCGCGCCCTTCGACAGCATATTGATGCCAACGGTGCCGCTGATTGCGCCGACGCTGGCCGAGCTCGAGGATCCCGCGCGTTATATGCAGGTCAATCTGCTGATGCTGCGCAACACCAGCGTGATCAACATGCTGGATGGCTGTTCAATTTCTCTGCCTTGTCATCAGCCCGGCGCTGCGCCGGTTGGCCTGATGCTCTCTTCCTCCCATGGCAACGATGCTGCATTACTCAGCTGGGCTGCCGCGATTGAAACCACCCTGAAACGGAGTAGCTGATCATGACTCAACCCCACGGCATGCTGTTTGTCGCCACCAATATCGATGCTGCAGATGAAGCGGATTTCAACCAATGGTACGACCACGAACACGTTGAAGAGCGCGTGGCGATCAGCGGCTTTCTTAGCGGTACGCGTTATCAGGCGGTGAATGCCGAACGCAAATACCTCGGCCTGTACGAAACCACATCGCTGGAAGCCTTTACCAGCGCGGATTATCACGCCGCCTTCACAAGCCAGACCGCATGGTCGGTGAAGAATCTCAACAAGATGGTCAATCCGATGCGCCGCGTCTGCACCATCTCCCATCAGCATGGACAAGGCACTGGCAGCCATCTGGCGGTGCTGACGTTGAAAGCCGGTACAGATGTTGCATCGCTGGGCAACTGGCAAAGCAGCGTGCAGCACACGCCGGGCTACATCGCCTCACGTTTGCTGACGCCTGACACCACGCTGAGCTCGCCGCTGCCACGTGAAACCAGCGCAACGCGACCGATGCATCCGATGCTGCTGCTGATCTGCCGCGACGCGCAGGTGTGTAAAACCCTCGCCGCCGACGCCGCGCAGGCGCTTAACGTGGATGTACAGCTCTACTCCCTCAGCTGGCAGTTAACCAAACAGGAGATGGCTCATGGCTAATACCGACTCAACGTTGCCGCACGCTTCCGGCGCGCGCGCCAGCCACAGCAAAACAGGTCGCCTCGCGGCGGCCAGCTCCATTGGAACCGCGCTGGAGTGGTATGACTTCACGGTCTACAACATCATGGCGGCGCTGGTGTTTAACCACGTATTTTTCCCCAGCTTCGATCCGCTGGTCGGCACGATTCTGGCGTTTTCCACCTATGCGGTCGGCTACATCTCCCGTCCGGTGGGCGGCTTTATCTTTGGTCATCTCGGTGATGTCGCCGGGCGTAAAGCGGTATTAATCACCACATTAGTGATTATGGGCGTCACCACCGCGCTGATGGGCCTGCTGCCCGGCTATGCGGTGTGGGGCATCTGGAGTCCGGTGCTGTTGGTGGCCTTGCGCTTTATTCAGGGCATTGCATTAGGCGGTGAGTGGGCCGGTGCGGTGTTGCTGTCGATGGAGCATGGCGATGCCAACAAGCGTGGCCGTAACGCCTCGTTTGCGCAGGTGGGGCCATCGTGCGGGACCTTGATTGGCACCGGATTTATCACGCTGGTGACGGTGGCCTTGAGCGGCGAGCAGTTTCAGGAGTGGGGATGGCGCATTCCGTTCCTGCTGAGTCTGCTGCTGGTGATGTTTGGTTTATGGCTGCGTCGCGGCGTGGAAGAGACACCGACCTTTGTCGCGATGCAGCAGGCGGAGAAAACCACCCATACGCCGCTGAAAGAGGTGTTTGTGCGCTATCCGCGCGAGCTATTGATCGCGGGCGGTTCACGCATTGGCTCTGACGTGCTGTATGCGCTGGTGGTGGTATTCACTCTCACTTACGTCACCACTGTGCTGCAGCTGCCGCGTCCGCTGGCGTTGATGGCCACCATGCTCGGTGCGATCGGCAATGCGATCACGGTACCGATGTTTGGCGCGCTCTCCGACAAACTCGGCCGTCGCCCGGTTTACATTGCCGGTGCGCTACTGGCCATTGTCTGGTCGTTTGTGTTCTTTGTGCTGCTGGATAGCTCACAGCCGGTGCTGATCGTGCTGGCGGTGATTGGCGGCTTGCTGATTCATGCGGTGATGTACGGACCGCAGGCGGCGTTTGTCACCGAACAGTTCCCCAGCCATGTGCGCTACGCCGGATCGTCATTGGCTTATACGCTGGCGGGCATCATCGGCGGCGGCTTTGCGCCCTTGATCATTACAACCTTGTACAAAGAGATGGGCAGCACGCTGTGGGTATCGCTGTATGTCAGCCTGGCATTACTGATCACGCTATTTGCGCTGTGGAAGGCGAAAGAGACCGCGCATCGCCCGCTTTAATCAGAGAGGTGTTTGGCGAGGGATTGCCAGACTTCAGCAGAGGGGAACAACAAGGCGCGGCACGCGCGACCTTATTAGTGCAGTTTTTTCGCCAGGATACGAATGGCTTTCTCGCAGGCAACTTTGGTTTTGCTATCAGTGGAACGCAAACTCAGGCGATACAACGCGCCAATAAGTTCCTGAACGGTAAGCGCTTCATCAGGACGAAGGATACGTGTCACCACCCTTCCCACCAATGCGCGAATCTCTTCCGTAATATCTGAATCTTCGTCTTTCACTTGCCCTCCGGCTTTACGCTTCGCTTATTTAGGAAGTATCCGCCTCCTAATTAGACAAATTTTAGTCCAGCAGCTTCATTACTAACTTGATGGTCTCAGGTTCATCTTTTACATCCGTGATCTTGCCCACAACGCGCATGCCAAAGGCGATACAGAGGATCAATCCGGCGGCGGTATCGACATCCAGATTGGGCGTTACCGATCCATCTTCCTGGCCCTGCTTAAGTAACGAGGCAAGGAAGTTTTTATTGCGTATGACCGCTTCACTCACCAGTTGCGAGAGATCGTCATCCAGCACCTGTAGCTCCACTGCGCTGCCCACCACTAAACAGCCGGTGCGACCTTCCACCGCCCGCGCGGAATCGAGGTAAAACTGCAGCAGCTCGCTGAGCTTCTCGCGGCCCGTGGTGAACTGCGCCAGACGCTGACGCAGATCGGCATTGCGCACCGAAAGGTAGCGTTCAAACACCAGCAGAAACAGGCTGCGCTTGTCTTTGAAAGCCTTATAAATGCTGCCCGCCGTCAGCCCCATCGCCTCGCCCAAATCGTTCAATGAAGCGGCATGAAACCCCTTTTGACGAAAAACGATCATGGCTTTGTCCAGAGCCTGTTCGATATCGAACTCTCTTGGGCGGCCACGCTCTCTGCTTTTCGTGTCGATGGTTGGCGTTTTGCTCATAGCGGATGGCATTGGGTAATGCGGATTTCCAAAATTTGACGGAAATGTCTTATCGGCGGTTACTATATCGCAACAAACCATTGCCTGTATAGCCAGGTAAACATAACGCCTTTTAGAGCAATGAGTTAGCTTGTAAAGCCTGACTTTATCACCGCTCCACCTCACGCAATTTCAAATCTTCGAGTTAGCTCACAGCCCTGCCAGGCAAATCGCAAATCCTGTGCCAGGATTAATTCACCCGCTGGCATCAGGCCAGCAAAGGGGAGCACACAGTAACCACTAACCAGGGAGTTCGACATGAACGAAGATCGTATTAGCGGCAACTGGAAGCAGTTCAAAGGGAAAGTGAAGGAAAAATGGGGCGACCTGACTGATGATGATATGACCGTGGTCGAGGGAAAACGCGATCAGCTGGTCGGTAAAATCCAGGAACGCTACGGTTATGAAAAAGACCGTGCGGAGAAAGAAGTCAAAGAGTGGGAAGATTCGAATAAGTTCCACTGGTAAATCCTGACGTTATGCCGGACAACCCGTGTCCGGCATGCAACCATCAGTGCTTGGTGGAGTCATCCGCCGCGACGTTTTTAGCCCTAAAGCTCATCACGTTCTCTTCAGATTTCTCAGCGTTGTTGGCTGTGCTGCTGCTCTTCACCAAATCTAAAGCCAGTCGGGCGACTCGCACATCTTCCGCCGTGTCACCGGCATGAATCATCTTCTCTAATTGCGCGAGCAGCGTGGTGCGCGAGACCGGTGCATCCTGATTAAATAATTCAAGCACGGCATCACCAATCGCAATGTCGCATAGCTGTTTATCATTACTGTTTTTCATGGGCTCTCTGTAACCGTCTAAACCAATCCTGGCCGGAGGATCCTGACGTGGCTGAGCATACCCATTGAGAAAAAAACGTCAAATATAAAAAAATGTCGATGCAATCGAAAATGCATCGACATGAAGCGCCAGGCATTAAACGTCGAGTTTGCGGCCTGTCAGCCACTCCACCATCGCGGGATCGCGGTGCGAGAAGAAGGCGATGAGATCCGCCAGACGATCTGGCTGGAAGTTGCTGACACCAATCGCTTTGATCTTACCCGCCTGCTGCAACTCTTCCATCGCACGCCAAGCGCCGTGCATATCGCCGTACGGCTGGTGAATCAGATAGAGATCGACATAATCCATCTGCAAGCGATTGAGTGAGCGCTCAAACTGCGCCTTGGCACCTTCATAATTCGTGTCCTGCAGCCACAATTTGGTAGTGACGAACAGCTCATCGCGCGCGATGCCGCTCTGCTTAAGGGCATTGCCCACCTGAGTTTCGTTTTGGTAGGAGGCGGCGGTATCGATCAGGCGATAACCAGTTTCAATGGCGTCGATTACCGCGCGCTCGCACTCGGCGGCATCGGTCATCTGAAACACACCAAAGCCCAGCAGAGGCATATCGAGGCCGTTATTGAGTTTTACAGTGTGCATGGCGTTATCCTTTTGAGAGTTTCCAAAAGCATAACGCCAGCGCATTGATTTGGTCAGACCCGGTAATCAGCTAGGGTTTATTAGTTGTATTCATCAATCCATAAACCCTGCCGTTGAGCTATTGCAGATGCTTCTGCTGCAAAAAATGGCTGACCTGATCGGCGATCTGTACGTTATTCAGGTCGGAGAACGGGAAATGGGTGTTGCCTTTAATGCCGATTTCCGGCAGGTGAATTACCTGCACATCGCCACCGTGTTTATTCACCACATCTCGCCACTGGCGCGCCATCGCCAGCCTTACGCGCCAGCTGTCCTGCGAATGGGTAAACAGAATAGCGGGACCGCTTTTATCGACCACGGCGGAGAGCGCATCCGAAATCACATTGACGTCAAACGACCCGGTATTGGGCGTCATCTGGCGGAAGTATTGGTTCAGCGCCTCTTTGTCCTGTGAGAACTGCACGCCTTTGAAGAAGTTGGGCCACACGCCGAGACGGAACTGATTGAACCACAGCTGCTCATCCGGTTTCGGCGTTAGCGTGCTCTCCACCGTACTGCGACCGGCGCTACCGCGACGCGGCTGATCAACCAGATAGGTGGCAAATCCGCGCCGCAGAAAGAGGTTCTGGAAGCCTTCGCGGCCATCCGGCGTGCTTTCCCAGGTGCGGGAAAACTGCCCGGCGCCGTGCAGCATCACGATGGGATATTTATGCGCATGCGGTGGAATTTGATAAAACACCGCCGCGTGATCGCCATGATAAGTCTGGCCTGCGGCATCCAGCGGCTTTTTGGCATCGAACTGCCCTGGCGCGGTTATCACCGTGCCGCCCGCCGCAAAACTACCTTGTTCCTGAATCACTAAAGGTTCCGCCTGTGCGGCGGCGATAAAGCTGGTCGCCAGCAGACAGATGCTCCAGATTTTAAGCGTATTTTTCAACAATCTTTCCTCTCTAATCAACAGCTAACCTAGATTGCCAGCAATGCGCATTCCGCGCGTTCCGCCGCCTCAACTTCCCCATTAGCGCGCAACACCTCCGCCAGCTGCTGCAACTGGCCGCGCGTGATCCCTACGCGCAAGCTGGCGCGCGTATGTGACAGCAGCTGCGATTCTGCGCCCGGCGTGGCGGCCAATGCGCCGACTGTCGCCAGCTCGCGGCTTTGCCAGTCAAGGTTGTCACGGGCAAAAATATCGCCAAACAGATGGGTTTGCAGGAACTGGTTGATCACCGGTGCGAAGTCGAAAAGTGGTCCTTGCACCGGCGCGCCAGAAATTTTGGTCTGGTTATCGGTGCCCAGCTGACGCAGCGCATCGCCCACCGGAACCGGCTGCACCGGCTCTTTGCCCACTTCATCCCTGATACCGCGCTGCTTGCGCGCTTCCGTGACTTTCATCAGCGCGCTCAGGGCGTTGAGACTGCGCGGAAAACCGGTGTAGGCATACAGCTGCACGAGGATCTCTTTGGCTTCGTTTACCGTCAATCCGGCGTCCAGCCCCTGATTAAGTGCGCCATCCAGTTTTTCCATATTGCTGGTTGCCATAAACGCCGCCATCAGCGGAATGGCTTGTTGACGTGCCGAGAGCGTCTCGGGCTGCATTGTTGATGTATTCATATGAAGGTTTTCCTCGTTTCAGTGGTGCGACTTTGCCGTGGCGGCGGTGATCGCCATGACCGCACTCGCCACGGTAAACAGCGCGATAATCCAGCCCATGGTCCACGGCGTGCCGTCGCTTAACAGCGCCAGCAGCAACGATGAGATGATGCCGCTGCCGTATTGCAGCGAGCCAATCAGCGCCGAGGCGGAACCCGCCATATTCGGCACCGCATCCATCGCTGCCGCAGTTGAAGTGGCGGCGATGATGCCGTTCATCGAGAAGAATACGAACACCGAGAGAATGATCATCACGATGCCGCCGAACTGCAGTTTGCTGCAGAGCGCGAGGATCAGCGCCGCCACGGTGGCGGTTAACACCGCACACTTCAGCAGCGACTCAAGCGGATAGCGATGCACTAAACGTCGGTTGACCATGCTCACCGCCATCAAACCCACCACGTTGACCGCAAACAGCCAGCCATAGTGCTGCGCATCAATGCCGAAGTAAGAGATGTAGACAAAAGGCGAGCCGGTAATAAAGGCATAGGCCGCAACGTAATAGCACGCCACGCACAGGGTAAACCTCATGAAATGGCGATTTTTCAGCAGTGCGAAATAGTTGCGAAACGCGCCTGGCAGCGAGGCTTTCACCCGTTTCTCCGGCGGCAAGGTTTCCGGCAACCAGCAGATCAACATCAGCATCACGCCGCCGATAGCCGCTAAAAGCCAGAAGATGGCATGCCAGGATGTCACGCGGATCATCTGCCCGCCCAACAGCGGCCCGGCAATTGGCGCAATCGCCATAATTACCATCAGCGTCGAGAGCATCTGCGCAGCACGCGAGCGAGCAAACAGATCGCGAATCATGGCGCGCGCCAGCATCGGTCCGGTACAAGCGCCTAAAGCCTGGAACACACGCCAGAACACGATGTGGGTGATGTCAGTGGAGAGCGCACAACCCACTGAGCCGATGACAAACAGTGTCAGGCCAATAAACAGCGGCGTTTTACGGCCGAAGTGATCGCTCAACGGCCCCCAAATCAGCTGGGCAATACAGAAGCCAATGAGAAATCCGGTGATGGTGAGTTCCGCATCGCCGTGCAACTCGCGCGCCATGATCGGCATGGCGGGCAGATAGATATCCGTGGATAGCGAGGTGATCGCCATCAACGCACTCAGAATGAGAATAAACGGCAAACCGCGCGACTTGACGGTGAAGGATTGCGTACGCGTTGAGGCGTGACCCATGTTGAATTCCAGAGAGATCGAATTCCTCCATGTTAGCGGATGGTATTGTGAAGATAATGGCCTGAAATAGTATTGGGTCTATGAGGTTGATTCATTAATACGAGGTCGTCATAAATGGTGATCGGTTGTACATGGCGTTAATCCCTGCCTTATGAGACACTTGGCCTATTCCGTAAAAAAATCCATTTCACGCCATGAAAACCTTTCTGATTATTGTGCCCGACGGCGGCATGCTGTTTGAAGCGGCGGGTATCGCCGACATCCTGATGCGCGCCAATCAGCACCTTCCGGTTGGCGTTGACCAGCAACGCTATCGCGTCAGCCTCGCCACCACTCAATCGCATCAGGTGATCCACGGCCAATCCGGCCTCAATCTATTAGCCGACCTCAAACTGGCCGATCTCGATCCGCGCAGTGCGTGGGACACCATCATGATCACCGGACGCGGCGACAGCGCGGAAGAAGGCAATATGGTGGTCGATTTCATTAAGCTGGCGGCTCCGCAGGCGCGCCGCGTAGTGTCGGTGTGTGGCGGCGCGATGCTACTGGCGGAATCCGGCTTGCTGGCGGGTCGCCGCGCCACCACGCACTGGCGCTTGCTCGATACCTTGCAGTCGCGCTATCCCGAGATTCAGGTGGAAGGCGGCCCGCTGTTTATTCAGGACGGACCGATCTGGACCTCCGGCGGCGTCAGCTCGGGCTTTGATCTGACATTGGCGCTGGTGGAGGAGGATTTCGGCTTTAGCGTGGCGCGTGATATCGCGCAGGATATGGTGATGTATCTGCGTCGTCCCGGCGGACAGATGCAGTTCAGCCGTTTTCATCTGCAAACGCCGAGCGGCATTGGCCCGATCGCTGAACTGCAGCGCTGGATCCGCGCCAACCTCGCCGACGACCTGTCGGTGGAGAAGCTGGCGGAGCGCGTCGCCATGAGCCCGCGCAACTTTACCCGCGTGTTCACCCGTGAAACCGGCGCACCGCCCGCGCGCTATGTGGCCGAAGCGCGCCTCGCCGCCGCGCGTGAACAGCTGGAACAAAGCAACGACACGCTGGATCGCATCGCGCAACATACCGGCTTCGGCAGCAGCATCAATTTACGACGCAGCTTTGAGCGCCAGTTGCATCTCACGCCGGGCGAATATCGCCAACGCTTTCACTGCAGAAAATTGGCGTAAAGTGATCCTTTTTTGGCGTTTACGCCATCACACCATCGGCTTAGAGTGACTCCAGCATCCTCGGAAAAGGAGTCAATCATGACTAAGATCGGCATCAACGGCTTTGGCCGTATCGGACGTAACGTTTTTCGCGCAGCGCTGGGCAGCGATGATATTGAAATCGTCGCCATCAACGACCTCACCGACAGTAAAACCCTCGCGCATCTGTTGAAACACGATTCCCTGCTCGGCAGACTGCCGGCAGAAGTGGAAGCAGGCGAAGGCGAATTGCGCATTGATGGCAAAGCAGTGCGCGTGTTCAGCGAGCGCGATCCGGCGAATATTCGCTGGCGCGATGTCGGCGTGGATATCGTGATTGAAGCCACCGGCTTCTTCACCGAACGCGACAAAGCCGTTGTGCACATCACCAGCGGCGGTGCTAAGCGCGTGATTATCTCCGCGCCGGGCAAGAACGATGACCTGACGATTGTGCTGGGCGTGAACGATCAGCGTTACGATCCGCAGCAGCACTTTGTAGTGAGTAACGGCAGCTGCACCACTAACGGCTTAGCGCCTGCGGCGGCGGTGCTGCATCAAGCGTTTGGCATCGAGCACGGTTTAATGAATACCACGCATGCTTATACTAACAGCCAGGTGCTACACGACCAGCCAGAGAAAGATCTGCGCGGTGCGCGAGCGGCGGCGCTGTCGATTGTGCCTTATTCAAGCGGTGCGGCGAAGGCGCTCGGTCGGGTGATTCCGGAGCTGGACGGTCGATTGACTGGCTATTCCCTGCGCGTGCCGGTGCCGGTGGTTTCGATTGTTGATTTGACCGTGACGCTGAAACGCGATGTGACAGCAGAAGAGGTGAACGACGCCTTTAAAGCGGCGGCGGCAGAAGGTCCGCTGAAGGGGATTCTCGGATACAGCGATGAGCCGCTGGTATCGAGCGATTATCAGGGCGATGCCCGTTCATCGATTATCGATGGGCTTTCTACGCTGGTGATTGGCGGCAATCTGGTGAAGATCCTTGCCTGGTATGATAACGAATGGGGCTTCTCGAATCGTTTAGTGGATTTAGCGCGCTTGATGGCAAAACGCGGATTGTAAGCCAGGGTCGCCATTTATGGCGACCCTTCCAACAATAACGCCGTTACTTCAACCCCATCGCATTCTTCAGGGTAAAGAACAGATCGGTCTGATCGGTCAAGCCCACCACGTTTGCCGCATGCGGGCCATACGCCGCAATACGCACCTGCGAACCGGTGTGCTCTTGCGAATCCTCTTCTGAATTGCCGTAGCTGATGGTCATCACCGCACCATCTTTGGTGTTCACCGCCTGCGTCAGGCCCGGTGCTTTGGTGCCGTTTTCCACGATCTGGCTGCTGTGCGCGTGATCGGCGGTCACCACCACCAGCGTGTCGCCGTGCTCGCGCGCAAATGCCAGCGCCTGCTGCACCGCTTCATCCAGATCGACGGTTTCACCAATCTGACCGCATGGATTAGCCGCATGATCCTGCTTATCAATCGACGCGCCTTCTACCTGCAGGAAGAAGCCTTTCTCATTAGTGCTCAACAGATCGATAGCTTTTTTGGTCATCTGCGCCAGCGTTGGTACCGAAGCTGGACGCTCTTTATTCACTTCGCAGGTCACTACCGGCTTATCAATGTTGCCATGATAGCTGGCTTTCGGTCCCTGCCAGCGCACCGGCATATTGCCGTCGGCGAACAGGCCAAGCACCGGTTTATTCTGATCTGCCTGCTGAATGGCGTTCATGCCATCCAGATTATCAATCCACTGATAGCCCAGCGCTTGAGCCTGTTCGCGCAGGGTTTTGCCCTGATACTCGCCGGCTTTGGCGGTTTCGCCGAAGGATTTCGCGCCGCCGCCTAACGTAACGTCCGCACGGGTTTTCAGCATCTGCTCGGTAATCGATCCTTTACCGCCCTGCTCCAGCGCATTGGTTGGGCACAGCTCGCTGGTTTTCTCCGGGCCGTAGCATTTGCGCGAGGTAACGTGGGCGATCAGGGCCGCTGGCGTGGCGTCCTGCAGCTCAGCAGTGGAGACGTTGCCGGTGGCTTTACCGGCGGCTTTCGCCAGCTCAAGAATCGTTACCTGATCTTTGCCGTTCACGTCGACGCCTATCGCGCCGTTATAGGATTTGGTGCCGGTGGCCCACGCGGTGGCTGAGGCGGCGGAATCCGTCACGTAATTTGGCTTATGGGTTTTCTTGTCTAATGAATAGTGCGTGTATTGACCGGTAAGCGGCAACGCATCAAGACCGGGGAAGAAACCGCCTGCACCACGCGCCTGATTACGCGCGGCGGTGATTTCCGAATCTCCCATGCCGTCACCAATCAGCAGAATCACGTTTTTCGCGGTGCTATTGCTTAGTGAAGCTTTCAGCGCTTCGGTCTGGTCGCCGGTGAGACGACGCGCGCCGCCGTGTTCGGTGACATCACCGTTAGCGGCGCGGGAATATTGCGCATCTTCTGCCACTGCTGATGTCGCGATCAGCGAAGCCAGCAGCGTAACCGTAAAGAGAGGTATCTGTTTCATTTATAAGCATCCTTATCCATAGATATAACCAAATGTTTCCGCGGACAAGTCTGCGACAGTGCGGTGACATTTTTGTGACAGAAAGGGAATGATTTGATGACAGAATCACCATGATGAGCAGGCTAACGGCAATACGCTCAGAGCTTAAGCGAATAGAAAAAAAGGAGAAAATAGCACTTGACCCTTTTCAGCGATCTCCCTATAGTAGCGCCCCGTTGACCCAGCGCGGTTGACAAAAAAATGTGGTGAGGTGTCCGAGTGGCTGAAGGAGCACGCCTGGAAAGTGTGTATACGGCAACGTATCGGGGGTTCGAATCCCCCTCTCACCGCCATATTTTGAAAGAGAGTCTGAACTAACGTTCAGACTTTTTTTTTGCCTGTTTTCTGTAGACCGCAGATTTTGCTTAATCCTATTCTCTTGCTGATGTGACTAACTCTTGATACCTGGCGATAAGCTGCTTCAAGTGCGTTTCCGCTTGTGCTAATTGATGGGGTGGAACGTCACCATCTGATTGCTGCAACACCCGCAACTCCTCTTCCAGTGGCACCGTCCCGTTGAACGCCTGCGTCATATCATAGACTGCCGTTTTCAGTTCGCTCACCGTCAGATACTTTCCGCGCTTCTCGTCCAGTCCGTTCAGGCGCTGTGACAACATGTTGAGCTGCTCCATGCCCTGTTGCCATCCCTGCATCTTCTCAGCAGGCAGCGCTGCCGCTTTAAGTTGCTTGTGCCAGCGTGCACTCAACGTTTTAACCGCATCCGAATCAGGCAACAACAGATTGGCCTGCGTCACCAGTGCATTACCGTGCTGCAGATTCCAGTCCGGCGATACGCCCAGCAGCCAGCTCAGTTGCTGCTGCGTTTGCTCCAGCCATGCACCGTCGTTCAGCCATTCAGGTGGATTAGCCTGTAGTTCGGCAATCCTTTCCGGTGTAAGCGGCGCAGGAATTGGCGATATAGAAGTCAGCAATGCCTGCTGCAACGGTGATTCCTGCTCAGTATTTTGCTTAACGAAATAGTAAGCGGCGAAGATCAGCGACACACTCAGCAGCGTTGCGCCCACACCACTGATAAATGTCCGATGGCGCAGCCGCCTCACATCCGGTAGAGGCGCACCGGGAGCCGGCACATACACCCAACTGCTGGCTTCTGCATCCGCCAGCGCCAGCACGGGCTTCTCAAACGAAACCACTTCAGGCAGCGCTGAAACGGCGTCAGACGTTGAGATATCGCAGCGCTCCAGCATCACCACTGCATTGCGAATGCGGTCCAGTAGCGGATCAATCTGGCTAAGCTGACGCAGTTCAAGACGTTGCAGGTGATCGCCAGCTTCGCTAAGCAAACGCGCCGCCTGGCTGAGAGCCGTTGAGTCAGATTCGGTTATCGTTTGAGTACGCAGGAACTGCTGCAACCGACGGCTCAATCCAGACAACAGTTCCATACGTGAATGCGTCGGCAGCGGCCATAGCGTCGACCATTCACGGGTGACCAATGCTACCAGCACCGCTAGGCCTTCGGCCATCCCTGCCGTTCCTGCCACGTGAGAGCGAGAAAGTGTATACCAAACTGCACTTTGCAATTCGACGCCGTTTTGTTCGAACAGCGTCAGACTGAGCGCAGAGACGTGCGGCCAATCCACATCCGGACGCGCCGGATGCGTGAGTTTCTGCATTTCCTGACGCAGCGCGGCATATTCCGCTAACGCACGCGGATCGCCACCGGTTTTGACATAGCGAGGTTGAGATGAAGTCATTGCTGTGTTCCAAAAAGCCCTAATCAGGCTAAAAAGTTAAACAGATGCCCTGGCATCAAGGTATTGCTGTTGCTTCATGTGGCGGATCATCACGCGCCCTTCCGGCATAAATTCGGTGCCGAAGCGCACCAATCCGCCCTCTTTGAGTTCGGCATCAATGGCATACCGCAGCTCGCCGGGCATGCTCTGTTCCAGTAACACCACATCAATGCGCTTCAGGCGTGGCTCATATTTCAGCAGCACGCCGGAAAGTGTGTGCATCAACTGGTGTGCGGTGCCGGGCATGCCCTGCAGGATACGCGTCATATCGGGCAGGCCGTAATCCGGCAAATGTGCCAAAGCCCCGGCACGGCTGTTGAGAATGCGCTGCATATTGTCCAGCACAGATAAAATGACCTGATTCTCTTCACTGACGGCGTCGAGTTCGAGGTCACCTTCAAAGTTGCCATATAGAATGTCATAGAGTGAAGGCGTCATGATTACTCCTTCTTCACGGCCAGCAAGGTCAACGTTCCGTCGCCCAGCTCAATAATGCGCGCCTTGTCGGGATCGAGGTCGTCGCGCGTCATCACCAGTCGCCATTTTTCATTCTGCTGGTCCGGCGACAGGAACATGCCCGCAATCGCCACAAACTGGGCGCTCTCTTCCATCGGCACATCGATACTCACTGACTCGCCGGGACGCACGCTCACCGATTTCTCCGCCACTAAATCGGCCTTAAGCGCCTGGCTGTCGGCAGCGAGCAGAGACGGATAATCGGAGGTATCAAACGCCTTACGGTCTTTAATTTGCCAGACGCGCACCACGGTGGTCAGTGCCGCGCCCTGCGCGTTGCTGTTAACACCTTCGCGTGCGACAAAGTCGAGATGCAGCGTTTTAATCTGCTTATAGAAAATGGCTTTGGTCATCGAAACAGTGCCGTCCGTCACTTTCTGCGTCAGCCCGCAGCCGCTGACGGCCAGCGCGAATATTATGGGGAGCAGGGTTTTACCAGCGGTAATCGCCTTCTTCATCGGTCTCAATCCTTGATGTGTTTAACCGGACTCGCTCATAGCGGCCGAGCTGAATAGTAATGACGTCTTTTATTTTTACACTCTGCTCCGCTAACTGCGGCAGCACGGCGGTGCGCCCCAGCTGCACAGCGCTGGCACTTTTGCAGCTTAGCTGCGCATCCGGCAGCAGCTGGCGCTCCACGCACAGCTCTAGCCGCGCATCTAGCTTCGCCCCGAGATAAACGTGCAGCATCGCCATAAAATCGCCGTGCAGTTGTCCGCCTGGCAGCCAGCCGCTCACTTCGTCGGGATTGCGCGTGAACAACCGTATCAGTACCTGACCGTTAATGTCGGTGGCGTGCGTGCCCATCACCGGCCGATTTTTCATGCTCACCGGCTGACGTACGCTCATCGCCAGTACGTTACGCTGCTCAATGCGTCGCGGCTCCCAGTGCATGACCTCCGCTCGCGTATCCGGTGCCAGCAGACTCACTAGCGAACTCACGCCCTCGCCGGTACGCCCCGGCAGCAGCATCACCGGTAGCAGCGCCAGAAAACGTGACACTGGCGTTGCCACATTTTCGGCGCACCCTTTAATGCCCAGTCCGGCCAGCCCCAGCAGATACTGCGAGGTATTATCGCGGCCACCTTCTGCGAAGGTTGCCGGATAGGAATACTTGCGCCAGATGCGGTAGAACTGCGTGGTCAGACGGTGATTGAAGATGTCGAGGAAATCCTGCATCGCCTCGTGGCCATCGCGACGCTGGGCGATGTCATCGATATAACGCGTTGGCAGCGGCGATTCGGTGCCATATAACCCCATAAAATTGACGCGCACCGTCGGCGGCAAACCGGGACGGGCAGGATTTTCATAGCCGCGGATTTCGCCCGCCGGGAAGCCCATGCCCGGATGCGGCCGAAAGCGCACCGGCTCATGGCGTACCTGCCAGCCGCTGCCGGGCACTGGTGCATCGGGGTCGCTCCGCTCAAGCAGCTGGCAGAAGCGGTAAAAGTTCATGTAAGGCAGCTGTTCACCCAACTGCGCGATTAGCCGGGCAGGCGCTGGCTGTGATTCTCTTTCCACCGGATGTATTTTCCTTCTGGCCGGATGATGAGGGAGAGCTGAATGAACTGATTCATGTCGGCGTAAAGCGAAAGGAAGCGGTTGAGCATCTCGCCGAAAAGGTTGATGTCGCCGTCACCGGTGAAACCGTTGCTGTCTAGAGTGATTTCCACCTCAAGACCACGCAGCAGATGACCGTTTTCAAAGCGCTGCAGGCGGTGATGCTGCACGTCGAGAATGGCGTCGAGCTTGCGGTTACACAGCTCGTCATCCTGCCAGTTGTAGAGCGCCAGCGTGCCGCGTAGCACTTCTGCACTGCTCATCATATTGATGAAGCCAGAGCCGAGATGGCTCAGCACGCGCCAGTGAAAGCGATCTTCTGCCGGTGGATAAGCGGGCAGCGTTGGACGACATAGGTTGCGCACCGTCACCGGCGTCTGTAATACCTGTTCGCAGCGATCCAGCAGCGTGCTCTGCAGCGCCCGACGCGGTAGTTGACCGTTAGTGCCGGTGATGCGTAGCGACAGCGTGTCTTTCGCCAGCTCCTGACCCGCTTCCCATTGCTGGCCGCCGAGAATGAGCCAGGTATCATGTAGCCCGCTTACGCCTTTACGCACACGAGTATGGAAATAGCGCTCAGGTGCCTGTCGACGCATCATGCCGCCCTTGTGGCGGAAACTGGAGAACGGCACGTAATCCGCGCTGCCGCCAATGCCCGAACCGTTAACCGCATCCACCGCGTAGATTTCGGTATGCCCGTCCTGCAGTCGCTTCGGACGAAGCAGGTATTCGCTCTCCAGTCCGCTGACCGTTAACGGATCGGCCTCCAGCGTGAACAGGTTAATCACCGGCACGCAGTGCAGGCGCAGCGACTCGTCCGTCACCGGCAGATCACTCTGCCACTGCGCGCTGAACACCACCTCAATATCGAAATACGCAAGGCCCGGCGGCAGCGTGATATTCTCCAGCCCGTTGAGATGAACAAAGCGGAATTTCTCCGGGAAGGTGAAGTATTCGAGCAGCAGTTGATAGCCACTAAAAGCGCTATCGCCCTTGGGCCACAGCCGATCCTCCTCGCCAAATCCGCCGGGGCTGAACCAGCCGTCGAGCCGCGCACGCTCTCCCTGACCCGCGAGGCGGATGTACAACGCCGCCTGACGACGCGTCAGCATCTGGTGCAGCGCATTGCCAACCGGCACGTCTTCGCCCAGCCAGAAGCGCAGGCGGCTCAAATCGGTCTGATTCCAGTCAGCCTGGCCGCTGCTGTTGATGCGGATGCGCAACAGTGAACGCCCGTCCGGCTCAGTTGCCATTGTCACACCAGCGACTTCCAGCGGATTCAGCGTCAACGCCTGCGTGGTACGGTAGCGGCACACGGTGTTTTTCGGGCCAACCGGACGTGAATAGACTTCCAGTCCGGCTGGCGCGACCTCTGCCATTTTCATTTTCGGCAGGTCCGGCGTCATCGCCACCACCGACAGCGACGGAATAGTGCGCAGGTAGTGTGGCCACAGCATGCTGACCAGCCCTTCGGTCAGTTCCGGCAGGTCGTCGTCAATTTTCTGCCGCAGCCGACCGACGGAAAAGGCAAAGCCCTCCAGCAGACGTTCAACAAACGGGTCCGGCGCGCCAGCCCGGTCAAGGTTAAGCATCGCGGCGCGATCAGGATGCGTAGCCGCGAATTCCTTTGCGGCATCACGCAGGTAGCGCATTTCGGTATCGTAATAGCGCAGGGTGAGATCTTTCATTATGTAGCTCTGATTTTATTTTTATTGCGTTAATGTGGAAGCGGTGATGGTCTTACTGAAGGTTTGCAACACAAATATGTCAGGTAAAAAATAACGCTCAAATTCAATACGAGACTTGCCCAAATCGATATAGAGAGTGCAATATCCCATGAAAAATGATTTGCAATACTGCTGACCAGAGCACCAAGGAATGCAGGAATAATAAAAATATTGCTAAGTAGCAGGCTACTAAACCACCAGCCACTTCGACCAATATCATGCATTCTTCTTACGCCCAAAGACATAACAGGGATGATAAGGATGCTTATAAATAAAAGTTGAAGAGAAAACCCCATCGAAAGGTACAACAAGATATCAATTATGCCATTGCCGGTAAGAGTCAGCATTCCAGTTATTGCTGAATATAAATTCAAAGCTAATAAGTTTATCAGAATGAAACCCCAAAACTCTTTCCGACTTGCGCATCCTTTATAATTAAATATGTTTCGCCACCCACCGGTGTAACATCTGATGATGCATCTAATCATCTCACCCTCTTATTAGATTGATGAATATCCCTATCCTATTACTACTTTGCAGTAAGTAGATATAGCGGAATAAAAACAACATCCCCAATTAACGTGACAGGTGTCAATGCAAGTTTTAAGGCTACCGAGCCACTGTCGAACTTATCGTAACGATATGATGAATAAAATCGCACCTGATAGCTTTCATCGAGTGATGTTGTCTGAGGGAAAGATGAACCTAACCTCATTCTATTGATAATGATGCCCTCAACGGTCACTGAACGCTGTAAATAGCCTTCAACTGATGAAAACCGCTTATCCTCAAGCGCTTTCTTTTGTGATTGAGTTAATGTAGCTAAAGGTTTTCGAGTTCTAACGCTCACTGTTTTTTGGAATTCTGCATTAGTGTTCTTACTGTAGTAGCCTTTAAGATTCATATCGATAAATTTATCATCATTGTTCATTCTTAATGGCACTTTCTTCATCAAATCGTTCAATGCCAATAATTCATTACCGTTAACCGTCACAAAATAGATATTATCGTCCCCAACGAATCCTACGCCTTCATCTGGAAGTCTAATAATGTCTCTTCCAGTGCCATTATCTCCTTCAGTCAGATGTACATTTTTATACTCGAACATCCCGCTAATTCGATCAGAGAAATTCATTTCTCGCACAGTTGTTGAGCGGGTGTCACTTAAGCTCCATAAGTAATAAGTACAGCCTGTTAATGAAAAAACCATCATTACAATAATCGCGCGTAAAACCAGCATATTAAATTCCTTTTTGTTTTTAACCCAGTAACACCACAGCGCGTGCCGCATCGATATGAACCAGCCCAGCTAACAGTTGTTCCATTTCCGGCTGCACTCGCGCTTTATCCGCTTCACTACGCCCGGCGCGAGTGCGTAGGAGTTTTAACCGCCTCGATTTCACTTCAAACAGCAGTGACGGTTCCCACTGGCCGAGCGTCATGTCATCTGCGCTGCTATCAAGCCCGCTAAGCAGATGTAACGCCATTTCCTGACGCCCGAACTGCTCAGCGACGCGCGCCATCAGCAGACGCAGCAGCCACTGCTGTCGCGGTAAAGCAGTTCCCGGCCGATGCTGCAACCATGTCAGCGCCGTTTCGATACCTTCGCGATCGGCCAGCTCTACGGCTTCGCTTTCCAGTTGCAGAATGTCATCTTCATTGCTGGCACCGGGAGAAGCTGACGACCCTTCGCCCCAACCGGGTTCGGTGTTCATCACCTGCTGCTGTATCCAGCCGAGCGTCACCTCATCGGCAAACGGCGTACCGTCGCTGAACGCCAGCGTTTCCAGCCCGGTCAGGCGCGACAACAGTCCTTTAAGATCGTCCTGCACGATGGCGGCAAGCGTGGTGTTGCCGGCGCGCGTCAGCGCCTGATGGATGTACCACTGCAGGTCAAGCCAGAAATGGTTACCACCACGCGAAAACAGGCTGTCGGCCTGCTCGGTCAGTTCCTGCCAGCTCTGCTGCAGCCAAAGACGTTTAAGCTGAGCGCGCTGGTCGGCCTTAGGCGGTTCGATACGGCTTTTGCCGTCGCCGGAAAGCGGCGGCAGTTGCAGCAGCGTATCGTGGCGCAGGGATTTCATCAGACGGTGCGCAGCAAGCCAGCCGCCAGGTTGATCGCGCAGGTATTTCGACAGCGTGCGCGCCTGATCCAGCAACTCGCGCCCGGAGGCAATCGCCACCATCTGTGGCTCAGCCGGACCGCTTGTTTGATGCTTATCCCCTTCACCCGCTGCCTGCGGCACCACCGCATCCGGGCCACCCGCTTTGAGCAGACGATTTTCCAGTGCCGCATACAGACTGCCCAGCCCGGCACCGCCGTGCTCCAGGCTCGCGTCTTCAATCAGCAACAGTGCGCCTGCGATACGCAACACATCCTGTTTGGTGACTTCTGGATAAAGTGAAAGTGTGTCGAGCATGCGCGAACCGGCGGGCCAGCGCAGCGCCGCTTCACGGCTGCGCGCACGTTGTGGATGCAGGCTGCTGCCAAATTCCGCCAGCAGCCCGGCCATCAATGAAAGGCCATCAGCCAGCCCGGCTTCGCCATCAAGCTGCAGGCGTGCCCAGCTGTACCAGGCCGCCACGCGGATATCTTTAGTAACAGAGGTGAGAAGGTTTTCCGCCAGCTCGCAGATAAGCGTGGTGTCCGCTCCGGAAAGGCGGTTCACCTCCTCTTGCATCTGCTGAAAACCGTCGTGATAGGTCGGGTCTTCCCCGGCGGGATTGTCCGCCGATATCGGCTGCAGCCAGTTATTCCACAGTGCAGTCTGCTGTTTTGCCTGGGCGCGCAGCGTCTCAGCATCGACACCGCAGGCGCTGATTAAGGATTTAAGCGGCATTATTCGTCCTCCGTGACGTTCAGGTCTTCCGGCGCGGCAGTTGTGGCGCTCTGGAGAAAAATATCGGACGGCAGCGTGAAGTTGCGCAGCCGCAATAGCGCCAGCGGGCCTTCACCAGCCTCGGTGCGCAGAATGTAATTCAGCATGCGGCCATCGGGCGCTGTCCAGCTGAGTTGCCAGCTGCTGCTGATACCCGGATTAGCGGTGACCTGCGCCTTGTCCAACAAACGCATCAAGCCCCAGCCTCCCGGCATATCGCCATACAGGCGGGTACCCGCCTCGGTGCTGACCCAGCTCAGCGTTGCGCCCGGCGCTTCGGTATCCGCCGGCCAGGTGAAGCGCTTCCAGGCGGGCATCTGGTTCACGTACTCCAGCTTCTGGCTGTCGATGGTCAGCGTCGTCTGCGAAACACCCGCCGCCGTACCGGGACGCAGCTCAAAGTGCAGTCCCGCTTCACCGGTGGTAAACACCACGTCGGAAATCTGACTCAGTTGGTTAATCGCCTTCAGGAACGCAGGGTTGAAGGTCAGCCCCTGCGCATTGATGCTGTCCGGCACCCAGCGTGTGCCTTCGCGGTGCAGCACGCCGTTAAGTCGCGTTTGCAGGAAGCGGGTGATGCGGCCGGTATCGCTGTTGAGATACTTCGCCAGTAGCGGCAGAGAAACTTCGCTGCTGACGTTTTTGAACGGATAGCGACCGCCAAAGGCACTGTTCCACTCGCTCACTACCGCCTGTTGCCACTGGGCGTTGAGACTTTCAGCCGCCGGACTTAATACCTGCTGCCAGGCCTGCTCCATCGGGCGCACAAACACCGTCTGCCCGAAGCCGCTCCACTCCTGTCCCAGACCAGCAGCAATCAGACTGCCGTAGTCGCGGGTTTCAGTCAGATCGACAGTTTTGCCCTGGAACACCGTCTGCGCCAGCGTCTGCGTCATCGCCTGCGGATCGGCAGCGTTGGTGACCTGCTGCAGACGCAGGCGCACCTGTGTGACGCGGGTCAGGAAGGTACGCAGATTCATTGACGACGTGCTGCCCTGCGCGTCGGTCAGCGACAGCAGCGGACCGAAGGTCGCATCCAGCGGACCGCTCGGCCCGGCATTCTGATCAATTGCCGGCAGCTTCTCTTTGCTGAACAGGTTCTGCGCCGACTTCACCAGCGAGTCGGCCAACGCTCCGCCGGTCTGACCGGTGCGTCCCTGCACGTTCAGCGTGTTCATCAACGCCACTAGCGGCGACTGGCGCACGTCGGCCATCAGCGTCAGCTGGTCAATGGCATCCGACAGTGTCGGCGCGGGCTGCAGGCGCAGGCTGTTGAGGAAGTTCAGCCAGGCCGCGCTGTAATCGGCGAAGTACCGACTTGTGAGCTGTGCTTCCAGTGCATCAGGCGAGGAGGATTTCCCGGTCAAGGGCGGATTATCGCCCAGCACCCAGTCCATCTCCTCGCGCCGGGCATTGGCCACTTTATCAATCGCGGGTTTCACGCCGTCGTCCCATGCCTGACGGGTGAACATACCCGGTACCACTTCATCAGTGCTGAACAGCAGCGCCGCATCGGTATCGCCAGTCATGTCAGTAAGGCGCATATCGGCATAGTTGCGCGACACCTGCGCCAGCACCTGCTGATACAGACGCGATTCGCTGTTGCTGACGCCTAGCTGACGCACCAGTAGCGCGCGCACCTGGCCGGTCATTTCCGGGTCCGCCTTTAGTTTCCATTCAGGATGCGTAACCAGACCTGCGCCGTAAAACGCCAGTAAGCCGGGCGCTGTGCCCTGCCAGTAACCTTTAGCCACATCTGCGCGCTGCGCCCAGTCCTGCATCAGCGCCTGGCTGAACCATGCTGAATCCATACGCTCCGGGCGCACCAGCATCAGCCACAGCTTGAGCTGGGCGTAAGCCGGTTTGGCGAGCGTGTCGCGCAGCGGGCTGTCGGGCGGAAGGTCAGCGATCGTCTGCAGCTCCTTACGCAAATGCGTGGCTGCCGCATCGCGCAGTAACGGCAGCGCCGCCTGCGCGTAACGCGGCCACAGTGCCGCCAGCAGCGCGTCGTTTTGATTCAGCCCAAGACGGCTGTACCAGGGCGCACCGTGCTCCGCACGATGTTGCAGGCGCTGCATGGTTTTCTGCAGATCAGAAAGCGCCATCAGACGCTGCTGCAGCGGTTGTCCAGTATCGGCCGCCTGCATCGCCTGCGTGTGGGCGTTGCTGATAACGCTGCTGTTGGTGGTGAACGACACCAGCAGGCCCGTGCCCCAGGCAATCACCGCCAGGCACGCCACGGATGCTAGTAGCCGCGACCAGGAAAAGCCGCGACGCTGCGGACGCAGGTGCGCCGGCAGCGAAGTGAATGTAGACGGCAGCGCATCCCAGCGGTTATCGCGGCCCCAGTGATTGGGCACCGCACGTTCAGCACCTTCAGACGGCGGGCTGAATACCAGCCCCGCCAGCGGTAGCGGTCGATACGGATTCTGCAGTGGTGCAATAAGCGCGTTGAGTGTTTCAGGCTCATGCGTCAGTTGATCTGCCAGGCTCAGCAGGAAACGATGCTGCGGCGAACCAGCCGCCTGCTGAATACCCTGGGTGGTGAGCTGCGCTGCCAACTCCGCCAGCAACTTGTCTATTTTGCCTGTTGTCAGTGTCTGAACGCCCACCGCCTGAGTAATACGGCCTTGCTGCTTTTCGGCGCGCGGATGCAGCGACCAGACATAAAGCGGCAGCCGCCAGCCTAGCTTCTCATAGCGTGCCGATAACGCATGCGCGGTGGCGTCCATCATGGCTGCAGAGGGCAAGGATGTGGCAGATACACCCGAAATATCGGCAAGATGGTCAATGGCAGAGGTAACCCAGATCATCGCATCCACAGGTCGACGACGCAGACGTTTGAGGGCAGTCAGCCAGCTTTCATCGGGTGAGGATGCGGGATCGCCGCCCCAGAGTATTAATGTGCCGCGATCTTCTTGCCAGAGCTGGTTAGTCAGTCCGGGTGTGAGTCGTTCAACATCAGCCATGCTTCCGGTGACAAGCAGGATCCGTACTTTGCATTTCCAGAAGTGGCCATACTGAAGGCGCAGTGCGTGGCGTATCTGATGGAGGGTATCACCATAATTTTGAGCAGAAACATTTTTAGCTTGTTGTGATGATTTGCCGCTTTCAAGAACTTTTTGAGGATTATATTGCTGCTGACCTTTACTGCTATCCATTTTTTGCAAAAAATAAACAACAAAAACTGCCATTACTAATATCGCAATACTACAGCCCCAAATAAGCCAGACATGTTCCCTGCTCATCCCCATAGCATCAATGCTATTTCTGAAGATATAAATCAGGAATGCACTTGCGCATGCAAGCGCTACAACTAATATGGCATATCCAGTCATACTTATACGTTGTGTAACGGGCAGCATTTTTGTTGTCATGTGAACAACTTCCTTGTAATCAGACAAAGTGAATAAGTTTTATCTCTATTGCCTGAGATTAATAATTGCATTTCTTCCGTCTTAATTGCCGCATCGATTAATAACGAAAGCGAAACAGGAAAAGAGAGTGGCCCCGCAGGTCCAAAAGAATCATTGATAACCAAAAAAGGGTGCCGCGAAGGAAGGGCCCATTTATTGGAGTCTGCATACTGGGCAAGCTTGATTTGATCTGCTTTCTCGATTCCTGACAACCAAACTTTCTTGATATCAGAACCATTCAACTTGTTATATTCAATCAACATGTCAAGTGACTGAATCAATGATTCAGAATGTAAAAATCGTCCAACACCTGCTCTGATATTCAAGGAATCACTCTTGATTACATCTAAATTACATATAAGGCTGGCAGTAATAAATTCGCTATAGTCACCTTCTCTCGCATTGGGCCAATCTTGCAACACAATGATGAGTGTCATTCCTTTCATCGTACAAGATTCAGTTCCTGAATAAAAATCATCAAATGAAGAAAGAATATCCGGAATCATATCCCATTGTCTAAATACTGCCTGAGAAATGGATTGGGTATCATGCTTATTTGTTTTTAGCACAGCGATATTATATAAGTCATTTCTATAACCTGGAGATTCACGCTCAATACCTTCGTCTAAAAACTTAAGCCGGGCGTTTATATCTGAGAGTCTATTATGCAGGGCCCTACACTTTTCAGGATAGGCTGGAATATCCTTCAATTCCCCTATTAAAGACTGACTCCCCTTTTCTTCAGGACATAAGATAATATTCGCTACTATTGGTCTTTGCCACATAGCCCAACGTTGCCATTGAGATTTAGTATGTTGTGTCTGAGCCTCCCATAAAATTGCAGCATTAGTCGATTTCTCATAACGAAACCATGCGATTCCTAATAGGCATAGCCATGCTAACACGCACGGCAATGCTCCATTTATAAAAATATCGATGTAATTTTCGGCATGGAATATAAAAATGGAAAAAAATGCACCAGCTACAATCAAACCTAACAGAGCAATAAGCCAGAATTTACTAGATGGAGCACTCAATGACTTCTTCTGTGGAATGTCAGGAATTGGCCAATTCATCTTATTTATTCAACCATTTCATTCCGAAAACTAATTATTTTACAGCCACATTCACAAATACAATCATGAGTTACCACCTGAACTCCGTTATCCAATAAAGTAGGCTCACCCTGTTTAATGAGGTTATTCCCATGCAATGGACATGACACTATATCTCCTACTAACGCAACTTTCGCTCCTTCAATATACATGGTTGATGAAGCGGATATTACTTTACCGCCGTGTGATGTTTCATCTCCTAAGCAAGTCACTGCTGGCATACATTTCACCTAAAAATTCAAAGTTAGCCCTAATGAACATCATTCGAAAATTGAATGATTTTCAAATTATATAGATACATAATAAATAATGAGCATAGTAACCACATACCCTCCATTGAGTAGACAGGACAAAAAACTTATCAAACTAAACTTTTGACACTTAGTCTTATTAGCAACTGCAAAAACCAATGATCAAATACAAAAAAAGAAGCGAAAAGCATTGATATAAAATAGGTTAAGAAGGATTTTAAACCATTCGCTAAATCAGGCCATGAACCGTGACAAGTCAACGATGAATTAATATATTGAGAAATGAAAACCACTACCACACCTACAAAAAAAGACAATAATGGAAATAGCTCCGTCCAATTATATTTCTTATGATATGACATCTGATAATCACTCTCTTACTTATGACTACTTGCATGACGCTACTGATGTGTTAAAAAACTGCCCTTTTCACTGATGTACTAAACTGGCATTAAAGAAAATGTCAGTACAGTACACATTTATTTCAAAAGAAATGAAGTATTTTAACTGGTTGAGGATGCCTAATTTTTAAAAGCATTCGGACGTATACGAATAGTTTCGGTTATTTTTTGCCAAATTGTCACCGCTTCAACTTGTGTTAGCCTGCCCTCTCCCTCCAGTCCCTGCTGCAGAAAAGTCAGTGATAACATGGGAGTTAAAGGTGACGCTGTTTTTTCATTAATGTTGATTGCAAAGCGCAGAGCTTTTTCGCCATAGGTATCACTTAGCAATCCCTCTGCTAGCCACTGCTCGGCATATAATCCATTCAGATCGCGGCGGCCATTAGCTATGGTATAGCCTTCGGCTTTTTTGATGTTTCGTTCCATCATTTCACTTCTTTCCAACAATGAATCCTCAGAGGCGCTGTAATTATCGCTGTCAAAATCGAAGTCCAACGCAGGATACTCGGATGCTTTATAAACAAAGCCGTATCTTTCCTTTTGATTTTCATTGACATCTTTAATGAATAGCTCTGGCAAGCAGAATCCAGGCTCTACAGGAATTTCATCACTCTGCTTACCAGTAACTCTTTTTAAAAGATCAGTTAATTCAATTATTTTATTTGGGACTGTATTCCCGTAAATTTCTGGAATATCTTTTCGATCCTCATCATAGCGTGAGGATGTTCCATTCCTTGCCTTCATTGTTATTTCAACTGCAACGCCATTAGTATAGATATGGGCTTCAAGAATACGAGAGGAGTCAAGGATTTGATAAGACTCATTTCGTTCAAATATTACCCCATGCATGCCATCAGGCAATGGATATACACCCTTCAGATAGGGCATATCAAGTGTTCTCATTGTCTTTGTGGCTGCTAACTCTGCTTCTCTGAGTTTGATTTTTTGCTCAAATGCTGGACGATAAATACGCTTATATTTAACAGGTGATTTATTAACATAAGCAATTGAACTATCTGACGGAGAAATAAATTTTTCAGGCATGTCAATTAGAAAACGACCAATGCATCGAGTGGTCATTCCTTTTAAAAAATGCGTCACGTTTTTATGCTCCTCACTAGACAAATTTACTCTTGGTGGCAACCAGTTGTAGCCATACCAGCCAACCGAACCGATGGAAAAAAGTAACAGCGCGATAGTTTTTTTTTTGATTTTCATTTGTCCCTCAACGCTGTGTGTTGTATTAGCTGCACGATTTTCACCAGCACCTTAAGAGTGAACTGCTGAGCCTGCCTATTTTGAAAGGCGGGTTCATGTTCAACCGGAACCTGAAACCGACACTGCAAATATTGTTCAGCAATACGCCCAGACCTTTCTGGAACAGTCCCGTCCCCCGCCTCTTCAGCAGGTAGCAATTTATAAGTTTGATTTATACCCTTCGCCCATCCGCTGCCAGATAGAGGAGCAGAAATGGTTCTCTTATCAAACATTTCAGTTTTGTCAAGTGCACGTCCTGCGAGCCCATCACGCTGACGGTTACGATTAAGCCACGAATCAGCACGCGGTGTATTAGCCCTCCAGCAGACATTACCATAAGCTGGATATGCCATATCCGCGCTGTAGAAAGCCCAACTTTTAGGATGGTATTTTCCTGTTAGCTCTTCAATAAATGGCTTCACTTGTTCTTTTATTATTTCAGCGAATATTTTCCAGTCATTGTCACGCTCTGTTTGATTAGTACTCTTATCCGGATTGATAAACTGGTCTTCACACAACCCCCACCACTTATTTCTTTGCAGATAAATTTCGCTATAAGGATCTGTTTCCGGTAATGAAGAAATATTTTTTTCATCCATAATCTTCAGCCAGCGCTGCCCATAGGCTTTTCCCGGTAGAAGTTGCAGAGGACCGGGAGATTGAGAGAGTACTGAAGTCATTGCTTCGGCATTTCCTCCCAATACCTTTGCAGCAACCCAGCCGATGGTGTCGCCCGTACCGTTTTCCGAGCCGGCCTTCATTCTGCGGTAAGTAGCAGCTGCCCCTAATGCAGGCATAACTCCATGTATCACACCCAATACCTTATCTGCCCCACTGAGGTTCTGAGTGTAATGCCGGGCAACTAATCCGCCCATCGAATGGGTAATTAGAATCACTTTTTCGCACTGCCGTCCTTTATGAAGGTAAAACTGTATTTGTTCATCAATATATTTACTCAACGCGGTTGCTGAATCAGCGTTTGATTGCAGCCAGTTATATCCCATGGCAAAGACAGGAAAAAGATAGTTGTACGTTAAATCTACTTCCTCCTTACTCAAGGAAATATCACCAGTTTCAGTTTTCAAAACAGTTGTAAGTAAAGCAACTCTTTCACCATTCTGATAATTATCAAAATCATTAAGAGTATTTTGTAGCCAATCAAGAAAAGTGGCATAGCTGGTGTAACCTACAGTCCCCCAACCGCGTTGTCGTCGGGTTTTAAGTAGATAGGGTTCTTTTTTATCAACTAGATTTCCACCATCATCCACATCTGTCATATTTGGATCCAATAGTTCTTTCCTGGTAACGGAGTTTGCACTAAACCAATCACCTACAATTTGTTTTTTACTATCCAGTCGCCAGACACTTCCTTTTCTACCATTAGTACTTTTTAAATTGCTCCCCATCACTCCCGGAATAAAAATTACAGGAATAACTCTATCGGGATAGACAACACACTGTTGAACAATATTTTTTTCTTTAGGAGTACTATAGAGTTGATAACAAGCATTGCCATTTTCATCAAAAGCAGGCTGAATTTTTGATGCCGTTTGTCCCTCAGACATAATTAACGTTCCTTATTCAAATTTAACTTAGCGCTAGCAATGTCTGGGAAGTTCTGTGGCGTTACATTTCCTGCACCGTCAGAAGTGGCGATGTTTTTGCCAAGGCCGCTATTTATATTTCCCTGAACACTTTTTACAGCTTCTTCCGTTCCTGCCCGAATCAGTTGAGAATTGACTTCATAGTTTCCCTGTTGCCAGGTATTAAACATTTCACTGGCGCTCTGACCACCAAATTTTTGCCATACTGCCGCCCGCTGAATAATTTTATCCGGCGCACCACTTTCAACCTCACCATTACCGATACGCAGATAAGCACCACCACTACCAACCAACAAAATATCCTGCTCTGCACGTATAACAATCTTCCCCTGGCTGCTGCTTACATTTACATCTTTAAGCGCATCCAAAGTCATCTCATCATCTTGAGCTTGAAGCTCAACTTTGCCTTTAGCCGCGAATATTTTTATGCCCAGCTTTTGAGCAAATAGGCTTACTGCTTCTCCAGCCGCCACGGTGAATTTTTCCATCACGCTCAGATCGGTATTCTTTCCCCCGGTCAGCATTAGATTTTCCCCAGCTGACAACTGAATACTTTTCGGTGTACTGGCAGCAATCCCTGCGGGAGCCGATAACAGCAAGGCAGCCTGTTTCAATTCCTCAATACTGTCCTTCAACAACATCTTCTGTGTTTGCAAATCAGCTAATTCAGCTTTCGCCGTTTCCGCCGCTCCACGCAGGGATTCCGTCAACAACTGCGCCTGGTGTAGTTGGCTAATTGCAGCCTGCATTTCCAACATCATTCCACTGGCCGAAGACTGGCAATCCGCCGTGATAAATATGCCGCTACCACCGCGTATTGAAACATGCTTATCACTACGTAGTTCCGCACCTTCCCCACGCAGTGTTCTTGAAGCATCAACGTTATGCCCCAGATTCAGCTGAGTTTTGCCGCCATATTCGGTACTGAGTTTGATGTGCTCTTCGCCGCGCTTATCTTCCATGCGCAGCTTATTCAGCCCAGCGGTGCGAATGACGTTGCGGGTGCTGTTTTTCTCTGTAACGTGATCGACGTGTCGCGAGTCATGCAGCGCATGAGCAATGTAGGGCTGGTCAGGATCCCCTTCACGGAAGGCAATCGCCACCTCCGTTCCCTGAATCAGCGGGAAGTGGAAACCATACATATCACCGCCATAAGGTTTGGCGAGGCGCACCGGCATGCTTTCCTGACCGCGATCTTTGCTCTCTTCATCTGCATCAAACACCACGCGGTACAAACCGGAGGCATCCTGCCAGGCGTAGATATCATTGTCTTTTGCGCTGGTGACACGCGCTGTCATGGTGCCGCTGACTTTTGGCCGTGGTAACAACCTTGGACGCCAGCACAGCGTTTCGCTGTAAGGCACACCGTTGAGGTTAATCTGTAACGCCGACTTACGGCTGGCACTGAGGTGGATGCGGGTGACGACGACCGGACTCTGAAGCTGTTCCGGCAGCGTTGGCAAAACACCATCAATAATGGTCAGCACCTTGCCTGGAGCCAGCGATGCGTCATTGCTGATGCCAGTAATCAGCGTCTGGCCGCACAAAAAACGTTCGTGATCGAGGCGCGCGTAATAGTTCGCAGTCTCCGGCGCGGGCACATATTTATCGCCGCTGTCAGGATGACGCGGACGGTAATGATAAACCTGCCCGTAGTTGATCTCATCACCATCGCCGCGCGACATATCCGCCTGAACCGAACGTAAAATACGTTGCGCCTCGCGATGGTTGTAATCTTTCGCGACCACCCCTGCTTCGACCACTTTGTGGATGATATTCAGTCCCCAGATCGATTCCTGTCCGTTATCTTCCAGGCCGGAAGGGCTGTTAAGTGGCAACGGCTTACCCTGAATAAGCGCAGACTGAGCATCACCAAACCGAACAACTTCAGTCTGGGTGTCTGGCTGGAGCGTGAACATGTAAAAGATGCCGACTTCCGACAGCAAGCGGCGAATAAACTGAAGGTCACTTTCCTGGTACTGATTTATCTGCTCACGCCTGGGATATTCATGCTTCAGGCTGAATTCATATTCCCAGCCCTGAAAACCGTGTTCATCCAGTATCTGGCTTACTACTTCCGGAACCGATTTATTCACAAAGAAACGGTGGGAGCGATATTGCTTATCCAGCAATGCAAGGCGTGGCTCAATAACTATTAGATAAGTCACCTGATCGGCCGAACCCGTCAGACGGTGAAAATCGGTGATGTAACCATGCACCATTTTTTGCCCCGACAGCCCCATCAACTCGCCCGTACCCATGGTCAGCGTCGCTGGTTTACGCAGCATCTGCGCGGCCGTGATGTCTTTATCCGGGCTGGTGAACAGCACATCGTAGCGGTAGTTCTCGCTCAGCGCTTCTGCGCCGTTGAAGTTCTCGACGTCAATACTGGACGAGCACGAAGGGATAGAAAGTTGGTAGCGGTTCAACGTCCCGTTTATTAACGAGGATGCACCTTGCAGTAAATCAGTCATGTTCATGTCATTCACTCCTTGATGACAGCCGGCCACAACGTCTCTGTCACTGGTGGGGACGTTGAAGACTTTCTCTAGGCTTTGTTAGCGTTTTTTTGACAGCGGCTGGATAGATTGTCGTGGATGCTATTACGAGACCGCATTTCACGAATAGTTAACTTTGATTTAGAAATTATTCCCGAGGTAATGCGTAATTTCATTTTCCTGCAGTGGGATGTTTTTAACCTGCTGCCCATTAATTTGGATGGCATTTGAAAACACCCTCGAATTTTGATGCTTTTTAATCGGCTTCAAACTGAATCTCACGACATATTCTCCATCACTAAACCTGTCAATTACTGACTTGCAAAGACAGATAAACCGCCCGTCCTTTAAGTTAGTATTATTGGACATTAAAGATTGTCTATCATCTTCATGCCCCCTTCTGAATATACTCATGGATTTTAGCGTGTAGTCGCTGGCTCCTTGCACTTCAAAGCATGCTGCATTTTCTCTTTGAGTGATATTCGCCGTTTCTGAAAACGTCACCTTATCGCCAAGGCAGCTAGTGAGAAAGACGGAACTCATTATCAGAGTGAAGGAAAACCCTGTTTTATAAAACAGATGACATTTCATCATGATTATCTTAGCGTCATATTTAGTATTTGCCTTACCATTAAAACACTTATCTTGGTGGTTATTTTAGGCGCCAGCTACACACCGATTAAATTATTGATAGCTTCGCGCCATTTCAATATTATGTAACTGAAAGCTACCCACGTTTCCATTAACCACTTTAACAGCAACGACAAAGCTTCTAATCGAATCAAAACCCCCGCCGTTTTTAAGAATAAATTTAACTATATATTCTTTTCCTTCAACAGGCGAAAACTCATCCGGGGAAAGACATAGCATGCCATTTGAGATTTCAACGTCCCTGACAATCCTGTTTTTTTGCTCTGTTCGCGGAGTATATCTCAGATTAACTGACAGATAAGTTGGGATATATCCTTCTGCATTTTTTATGGGAAAGCAAACATCATTTCCTTTATGTACTGCTTTCGTTGTTTCATCGCACCATCCTCTGTCCCCCGAGCCCGGACATCCGCTAAGAAATACAGAACTTATGATCAAAGTAGAAATGACTATATTTCTATTATAAAAACCACGAGCAATCATTTTAACTCACTGAGCGATAAAATTCTTAATCCTTAGATAACTCAAAAACAGATCATTCAGAAATAAAAGAGGGAAGATAATCGGAGTTATATAACTTTAAATTTAAAACCCTCCCATCTATAACCATTATGGATGCGACTTTTCTAAAGGCAGGGAGTTTCGTTGAGGTTGAAAGCAAAGTGTAATGAATGGTATATGCAGTATTTTCTACCATAGGCCACTGTGATGATGAAAGACAACGCTTAGTATTCACTGCTAACAACTCACTTCCCGCGTACGTTTTCCTTAATCCTGAACCATCCTTGTTTTTTATAGAAATGATGCTCAAATAATACGAATCATTTTGGGGAGTGCTAATACAAAGCATATCCTTAACCAGAATAATATTTGCATCACGCTTAAACCCAACCTGTTCTTCTCCCAAAGTACATCCGATCAGAAATAAGCATGTGAGTAAGCTAATAAAATAGTTTTGTAAATGCTTCACCATGGAAACCCTCTAAGAGCTACTTTATGTGCTGCACTGGCTTCAGTCTCACTCATAGCCTTGATTAATTTAACGTAATTATACATTCTAAATTGATTCCAGCGGTCAAATCCCCATTCGGAGAGAATGTAGTTATCAGCAATAATCTGAGCTTGCTGTTCCATCGGGTATTCACTCAATAACCGACCATCAAGGTCATAGGTGTAATCAGCCATAAAACTGACCACTCCCCGGCAGATGACACACATGCCTCTTTCACGTTGCCAGACATGACTGAGTTCATGAATAAATACATGCATGTCAGCGATATCACTCTGTAATAGGTCAGAGAAATCAGCCCTGTATAGCGCGGTTCTGTAATATATTTCACCATTTGGTGTCATGGCGACGCGCTCATGCTGTAGGCCAAAAGGCAAATAACTGTCATGATGGATCCAGACCTTGCCGTAAGAGATCTTCTCGCCAAACACCTTTTTGGCAAGTTGTATTTCACCTGCGGTCATCAAGCGCAGGCTCCCCTCTTTAATAGCCGCTTTTCTAGCTTTATCTGTCATGCTTACTCACCCAAAATCATTACACCGCCCTCCTGGCGTCAACGTTCTCCCGCCACAGCGACGGCAGCGGGAGAGTTCGGAAATATCAGGCCTGAGGTTCGTGCGGCGTTTCATCAGCGCTGTCAGACACGCTGTGCATGCTGTCACGGGTGTTTTTCTGTACCGCTACAGCACCGAATAACGCCATGAAAAATGACACGCCGTAAAAGCCTTTTTCGCTCGGCATCAGCGTTGCATTCCACAGCCCAGCAACCAGCAACACCACGGCAATAGTGAAGGCCAGTAGGCAAACCATGTGATAAAGGTGTGTAGTCGGAATACCTTCCAAACGGTCGCGTACGGTTTTTTGCAGCGAAACCGCCGCGAACAGTCCGAGGATCAGCACCGCGAAGTAATAGCCTTTTTCATTCAGCTCCATCTCCGCGCGCCACAGGCCCGCCAGATAAACCAGCGTGCCGCCAAGCATGGCAATCCAGGAAATCGCGATAAAGGCAGGTGAAACGGGGATATTTTGAGTTTTCATACACACTCCTTGTTATTAAAAACGTCACGTGTTCAGAAGATAAAGCTCACTTCACCCTCTTCATTGGTATCCAGAGTCAGGCTGTTGCCTAAGGTGCCGCTGGCGCGGTGCTGCAAAATCATCTGGCTCAGCACCGGCAGAATCTGCTGATTGAGCAGGCTGTCGACGTTGCGCGCGCCGGTGTCCGGCAGCAGGCAGGCATTGGTGAGCATCTCGTGCAGACCTTCGCCAATGCTGGTGCGGATGCCGTAATGACGCTGCAGACGTTTGCTGACCTGGCTGAGCTTCATTTCCACGATGATGCGCATCGCGTCGCGCGCCAGCGGGCGGTAAATCACCGTCTGGAAGCGCGCCATCAGCGCGGGCTGGAAGTGGTCGCGCAGGATCGGGCGCAGGCACTCCTGCAGTTCGGATTCGCTCGCGTCCGTGGTTTCGTCCAGCAGCTGCATCAGCGCGTCGCTGCCGAGATTCGAGGTCATCAGGATCACGGTGTTACGGAAGTCGATTTCGCGCCCTTCGCCGTCGCGCATAAATCCACGGTCAAACACCTGATAAAACAGGTTAATCACGTCGCGGTGCGCCTTTTCCATCTCGTCGAGCAGCACCACGCTGTACGGGCGCTTGCGCACCGCTTCGGTGAGGATGCCGCCCTGGCCGTAGCCGATGTAGCCCGGCGGCGAGCCTTTGAGCTGGGAAACGGTGTGCGCTTCCTGATATTCGCTGAGGTTGATGGTAATCCGCGACTTATCGCCGCCGTACAGCAAATCCGCCAGCGCCAGCGCGGTTTCGGTTTTGCCGGTGCCGCTGGTGCCGACCAGCAGGAACACACCCTGCGGGCCGTTTTCTGAGGTGAGTCCGGTTTTCGAGGCGCGCAGGCGCTGGGCGATGGCGTTAAGCGCCGCGTCCTGCCCGACCACGCGGGTGGCGAGCTGGTTTTCCAGCGTCAGAAGTTCGGCCTGCTCGTCCTTCATCAGCGACGACAGCGGCACGCCGGTCCAGTCGGCAATCACGCCCGCCACGATGCGCGCGTCCACGTCGGCGGTGAGCAGAGGCTCGCCGGGCTGCAGCGCGTCGAGGTCAGTCTGGAGCTGTGCGATGGCGCTGCGCTGGCTGGCATCTTTGCGATCTTCCAGCATCTGTTGCATCAGCGACTGCACGATGCCGTAGCGCTGCTCCAGCGCCTCCAGCTCTTCATCGGTTACCGCAATCAGGCCGGCGATTTCGGCCAGTCGTTCCTGCGAGATAGCGCCACCTAGCGCCTCATCATCAAGGATGGCGCGCTGCTCAATGTTCAACGCGTCCAGCTTCGCTCTTAAACGGGTAATCGCTTCCGGCGTGGTGTCCTGGCTCATGCGCACGCGCGCGGCGGCGGTGTCGAGCAGGTCAACCGCCTTGTCCGGCAACTGGCGGCCGGTAAGGTAGCGGCGCGACAGCGTGACGGCGGCGCGCACCGCCGCGTCGGTGATGTGCACGCCGTGATGCTCCGCGTAGCGTGATTTCAGGCCGCGCAGCATCAGGCACGCGGTGTCGTCGTCCGGCTCGTCGACCTTCACCATCTGGAAGCGGCGCTCCAGCGCGGCGTCTTTCTCAAAATACTGTTTGTATTCGCTCCACGTGGTCGCCGCGATGGTGCGCAGTTCGCCGCGCGCCAGCGCCGGCTTCAGCAGGTTGGCCGCATCCGCGCCGCCCGCTACGTTGCCCGCGCCGATGATAGTGTGCGCCTCGTCGATAAACAGCAGCACCGGATGCGGCGCGTTCTGCACCTCGGTGATGATGTTCTTCAGGCGCTGCTCGAACTCGCCCTTCACGCCCGCGCCCGCCTGCAGCATACCGAGGTCGAGCGTGCGCACGCTCACCGGCTTGAGGCTGTCCGGCACGTTGCCTTCGGCGATACGCAGCGCCAGCCCTTCGACCAGCGCGGTTTTGCCGACGCCCGGCTCGCCGACCAGAATCGGGTTGTTCTTGCGGCGGCGCGACAGGATATCGACCATCTGGCGGATTTCGTTGTCGCGGCCAAACACCGGGTCGATTTTTCCGCTACGCGCGTCACTGGTGACGTCGCGGGTGAAACGAGTTAGAGCTTCGGTTGATGCAGCTTTGGCTTCGCCTGCGGGAGCTTTCTCGATAGTGCTGATCGGCATCTCCGGCGGCTCCGCTTCCGCACGCTCGTCGGACTGTGCTTCGAGCATCGGCTGTAAACGCCCCAACTGGCTCATGCGCAAACTCAGCAGCGGCCACAGACCTTCGCACTGCGCAAGTTTTGGCTGCTCAGACAGCGCCATAAGCAGGTGGATACTGCGAATTTGCGGGGAATTATCAGATGCTGACGCCATCAGCCACGCCTGTTTTAACAGCGCTTCTAATGAAGAGGAAAGCTGCGGACGTACTCGCACTGCGCGCGGCTGGCGGTCGAGAAACGCCAGCAAATCCTGCCAGATAGCATCCATATCCCACTCGTAGCGGCGCGCAATTACGGTGATATCGCACTCGCCCTGCTCCAGTAGCTTGAGCAGCCAGTGTTCCGGCTGGATTTCAGCGTGGGCACGGGTCTGGCACAGCGACGCGGCGGCTTCCAGCGCCTGCGCGCAGAACGGGTTGAGGCGACGCAGTAAAGCGGCTGACTGACTGTCCATAGCAAAATCTCCTGATTGTGGGCACGCTACCGCCCGTCGCCGTATACCGAAGCGCATAAGGCAGGTAGGTTGAAAGGTGGAAAATGACTTGTGATTTCACCCAACGAGGATGGAATCACTAGGCATCTGCCGTGGTGTGTTTTCGGTCACCATAAATGGCGACCCTACGAAAAGCGTGCCGGACTGAAAGAACAGCCCGGCTGGCGATTACGCTAAATATTTCGTGTCGCAGGAAGGCGGCAAGCGAGTGCAGCCCCGGGAGCTTACATAAGTAAGTGACCGGGGTGCGCGAGCGCAGCCAACGCACCTGCGGCGCGAAATATGACGCGTAATCAGGCTGTGGCGCGTTCGTTCCAGGAATCGGAATGAATGATGTTGCCGTCTTTATATGTCCAGGTGATTTTTTCGTAGCGCAGCTCGATCTGCTCCAGATGGTTGTGTTTCTCTTTCGACGGGTCCTTAACGTCGTGCATCACCGGATTGACCTTCACCACCTTCACGTTCTCCAGTTTGGTGTTGAAGTACTCCACTTCCTGGCCGGCGTCGCTGATGCGATACCACTTGAACTCGGCAGACTTCAGCGTCTGGCCGGTGGTGACCGCCTTGTAAAGGTACGGGCTGGACGAGTCGATTTCCTTGGTGAACAGGAACGGCGTGTGAATACGCGTGCCGGTCAGCTTGCCGGTGTTGTTGTCGGTCGGGATGTACAGGTTATGTTGCTGTGCCACCACTTCGATGCTGCCTTCACGGTCCTGCACGTCCACCGATCCCTTGATGTCCGCACCGCCGTCGTCCTTCAGCCACAGATAAACCGGAATTGCCATGTGTTACTCCTTTTCTTCATGATTGCCGTCACCATCCTGTGATGACGGAGGGATTGCGTCCGGCGCCTTGCAGGCATCGGCCTGCGGCACCAAACTGATTTCTACCCGCCGGTTGGCCGCGCGGCCTTCCGGCGTGTCGTTGCTCATAATCGGGCGGCTCTGACCGAAGCCCTGCACCGCGAAGCAGCTTTCGTCTACGTCGCCGGTGTCGCGCATCCAGTCGCGCACGGATTCGGCGCGCTTCAGCGAGAGGCGCTGGTTCAGCGCCGGATTGCCGCTATCGTCGGTATAACCCGCAACCACAATCAGCCAGCCCGGCTTCGCCTTGATGCCGACCAGCGCGTTGACCAGCACTTTGGTGGAGCCGGTTTTCAGGTCAGATTTACCGGAGTCAAAAAGCGACAGGCTGTCGAGGCGCACGGTCTTCGGCCCTTCAACAATCTGCTGGATAACCGGCGGCGGAGGCGGCGGAGGCGCCCAGCTGTTGATGGCGGCGTCGACCGGCGCGAACAGGCGCATGCCCTGATACAGTCCCAGGCCAAGGCGAAGCGGTTCACCGCCGCGCTGCCAGCCATCAAGCAGTGTGCGATCGGCGATTAACTGCGCGCGCGCGTGAACCTTCGGCTCTGCCGGTTCACCAGACAGGTGTGCCCACAGCGTCAGGTGGTCACCAATAGTGCGGATCAGCCGCTGGTTGTTGAGGAACGACGCCAGCAGCGCCAGCGCCAGAAACACCGCCACAATCATGCCCGCCGCGCGCGCCAGCCGCAGGCATCGGCTGACGCCCTGCCTGCGCGGCAAGCCAGCCAGCAGCGCATCCGGCAATGGCAGCGCGACATCGGTGCCTGCGGGTGCATAAGGCAGCGTGGTCAGCCCAGTAAGATGCTGCTCCCACAGGTTGTCCGCCAGCGCCGTTACCGGCGTCAGGCAAATCCCGGCGCGGCATGGCTTCATCTGCGTCAGTGGCGTAAGGTGCTTTTCCTGCCACATCAGCAGACTGTCCAGCCACTGCATTTGCACCAGGCGCGACGGCTGCTCCCGGAACCATTCAGTCAGCGGCATCGTATCGTTGCCGGCGATGCACGCCTGCAGCGCCCCCTGGCCCGGCGTGATGCTGAACCATTCTGCTTCGTGGTTCGGGTGTGATACCCAGCATGCAGTCCACAGCGGTGGCGCGCACTTCAGCACGCGACGGCACTGCAGCAGCGCACGCTGCCAGCCGTGAAAGTGGGAAGTAAAGTCTTCAGCAGACGTGTGCTGCTCCGGCACCACTGTCAGCAACAGCGAGACCTGTGGCAGCAGAGCCGGACGCTGAGTGGTGATGTAGTCGGCCATCGCAGTCAACTGTTCTGGCGCATCAACCGGCAGATACCAGCCCTGCACGGTTTCACGCGGCTGATTGCCGGAGAACAGCGATGCACTGTCGCCACACACCAGCACTACCGCACCGCGAAAATCTTCAGGCGGCAGACGATCATCGGCCACAGCGATTTCCACATAACGCTGGCGTGCCTGCCGCCATAGCATCAGCCCGGCGACCAGCAACACCAGCAGGCACAGCGCCGCCGCAGTAATGCCCGAAAGCGGCCAGAAGCCGAGGATCAGCCACAATGTAAGCAACGCGGCCAGCACGATCAGGGCGAAGTTGCCGATCCCGCTTCTCACTTGTTCATCCCCGCAATGCCGGACACCATCTGAGCCAGCCAGCCGTCGAGGACGAACCACAGGCCGCCAAGCAGCACGGCGACGACCACCCAGCTCATCCAGTAAAAACGGCGACCTGTGCGCATGCCTGCCGGACGCACCACCAGCGGCGCATCCTGCGCCAGGGCAAACGGTGGCACACGCGTCGCCAACTCGCGCACCACGTCCTCGCGGCGTTCATCATCCTGCTCGCGGTAATGACCAACAAAACCCAGTTGTAACGTGCGATACAGACAGGTCAGCACCGTCTCGTCCGCAGCGGGTTCGCGCAGCAATTCGCGAATACGTTCCCACAACGCCTCGCCACCGTTAAGCGAGTTAAAGAAACGCACCTGCAGCGGGTCACGGCTCCAGCGCAGCCAGCCGTCATCCTGCTGACCGCGGTTCAGCACCGCTTCGTCCAGCAACACACAAAAGGCGTACAGCATGTGGTCGCGATTGGCTTCGCTAAAACCCGCCTCCGTCAGCGCCTGGCGGGCATCGTTCACCCAGCCGGTAGCGCGACGATAGATCGCATCGCCATTGTCAATCTGCTGACCGCAGCGTAGCTGGCTGACCATTAGCCAGCCGGCAAAGAAAAGGCGCTCGGTCAGCGCGTTATTGCTGTTCATGAGCGCAGTACCGCATAGAGTTCAAGTTTCAATTCGCCCAGCGATTCCGGGGTGTAGAAGGTGCAGCCACCGGAATCGAGCATGGCGCGCGCTGCCGCTGTTGACAGGTCTAGCGCAAAGTACTGATTTTCCAGACGCAGCGGGATGGCGGCAGGCACATGCGGCAGCGGGCGGATGGTCATGCCGCTGAGCGCGATGTTGACCACCTCCGACACGTCGTCATGGCTGCCTGCTTTACACAGCAGCGGGAAGCGGCTCTGCAGCTCGTGGTTTGGCAGCGTGGAGCGCACCGACAGATAAAAATCTGCCCCTTCGCGCAGCCGCGCGTCGTGGAATCGCCCCTTCCACAGCACGCCTTCACGGCTTAGGTCGATGGAGATGACGCGCGATGGCAGGCTGGCTTCCAGCAAAGAATCCAGCAGCGAAAACAGCGGCGGAAACACCTGCTCCGGCGCGTCGTGCCGATAAGCCGGGATATTTCCGGCATCGTGTTCGAGAGAGAAAGTCAGCAGGCCGCCAGCCAGGCGCGCCAGCTCGCGGTACAGCAGTTCCGGATGACGGGTTGGTGACTGGAACAACTCCAGCAGCACCGGCTCGGCGCTGTTCAATGCGTTGAGCAGCCAGAACAGCGAGACGTCGGCGACAGCAAAATCGGCCATGCGCTCGTTGCTCTCGCGCCGCAGCGCCATCAGTCGCTGACGGCGGGCACTCAGACGATGTAGCAGGTCACCCAGCGCTGTCAGCACCGCCGGACTGGCCGACAGCGACAACATTGGTGGAATAAATGACGCATCGCGTGTCCACTGTCCCTGCGCGTTACGCACAAGGCGCGCCACCGGACAGGTGAGATACGCGCCGTTTTCCTGATTCGCAAGACGCAGACGCAGAGCAAAACGCTGCACGGCAATGCCGGTGCGCTCCTGCCCCGCCAGCTCCTGCACCTCTTCACGACCGGCCACCCAGCGGCGCGGACGTTCGCTGTCGCTGCCGTCGTCGAGATTACCGCCATTAGCGCTCAGCAACGGCAAAGCCAGCACCACTTCAACCTGTTCCTGGCCGGCTGCAACGGACAGGTCGCAGGCCGGTGGCAGGTTGTCGGAGAGCGCGGTGTCCGTCAGCGTTCCGTCGGGAAAGCGCACCGTCAGGCGGGTGGCGTTGAGACGTGACAGCGCCAGCGCGCCATCGTCAAATTCCGCATGGACCACGCCCCACGGATGCGCCAGGCCCATACGCGCCACTGTGTCGGCGACGTGAGCGTCCCACAGCGACTGCTGCTGAAACTGCTGCGGCGTCAGAAACGCCCCGTCTTCCCATAACGGTCGGTAGATTTTCATCGCGCCTCCTGCGCCTTAAGCCTTGGCCTTCGGCATCTGAGATACCAGCGACAGGTTCACGTCCATGCCTTCCACCTGGAAGTGCGGGATGGCGAACAGCTTGACGCGGAAGAAGCCCGGGTTGTCCTCGATATCTTCCACCAGCACTTTCGCATCGCGCAGCGGGTGCGAGGATTGCAGCTCGTCGCCTGGATCGGTCATCTCGGTTACCAGCGTGCGCACCCAGGTGTTGAGCTCCAGCTCCAGCAGGCGACGATCTTTGGTGGTGCCGATGTTTTCACGCTGAATCAGCTTCAGGTAGTGCGCGATGCGCGACAGCAGGAAGATGTACGGCAGGCGCGCGTTGATGCGGCTGTTGGCCGTCGCATCTGCGGTGTCGTACAGCGCCGGTTTCTGCGTTGAGTTAGCCGAGAAGAAGCAGGCGTAATCGCGGTTCTTGTAGTACGAAAGCGGGATGAAGCCGAGGTTAGCGAACTCAAACTCGCGGGTTTCCGGGATCATCACTTCAGACGGGATTTTCACCTGATTGCCGGTGCCCAAATCGTACAGGTGGATCGGCAGATCCTGCACCGCACCACCGGCCTGCGGGCCGCGGATTTGCACACACCAGCCGTTGCTGATAAAGCTCTGCACCATATTGGCAGCGAAGGCGAACGAGGCGTTGGTCCACAGGTATTTATCATGGTCCGGGCCTTTCACCTCTTCGATGTAGTTGAAGCTGCGCACCGGCACGGTATCCGGGCCATACGGCAAACGACCGAGCACACGCGGCATGGTCAGGCCGATGTAGCGTGAGTCATCGGTGTCACGGAATGACTTCCACTTGATGTATTCGGCGCGGTCAAAGTAGTTGCCGATGTCTTTAATCGCCGCCACTTCTTCCATTGAGTCCTTGAGGAAAAACTGTGGGCCGACCGAACCGATAAACGGCATGTGTGCAGAAGCAGCCACTTTCGACAGGTTGCGCAGCAGCGCCACGTCCTGCGCCGAGGCATCAAATTCGTAAGCTGAAATCACCGCGCCAATCGGCTCGCCGCCCGGCGTGTCGTATTCGGCAACATAGGTTTGCAGATAGAGGCCGCTCTGAATGATTTCCGGCGAGTCTTCAAAGTCCTGACGCAGGTCGTCTTTCGACACGTCGAGCACTTCGATTTTCACGTTCTGGCGGAAGTCGGTTTTATCCACCAGCGACTTCAGGCCGCGCCATGCGGATTCCACTTTTTGGAACTCGTCGTGATGCATTACAGCATCCAGCTGGCGGCTGATCTGGCGATCCAGCTCGGCGATGTGATGATCCAGCAGGTTTTTATCCAGCTTTTCCACTTTCGCGCCGCTGATTTTCAGACGCGTCAGGAATACCTGCATCGCAGCGGTGACGCGCTCGTCGGCGGTGGCATCAGACATCGCCTGATTGTCCTGCCAGACGTTGAGATCACTCAGCTCTGACACCGGGTTGAGGTTGATTTTTTCAAACAGCGACGCGTAGACGCCGCCCGCAGCGGGGCGATCCAGCACGGTGGTTTCACCGGCGGTACGGCTTTCATTATGAACTGACATCAGCATTCTCTCTCTATAGTCCGTTACGGGGATGATCAGGCTTGATCGGTGGCTAACGCAGACAGCTCGCTGCGCAGTTCGTCGCTGAGTGCCGGGTCTTTCAGGATGGCTTCCAGCTCTTTGCGGAAGGTGACGTTATCCAGCAGGTTGGATTTGAGGTCGCGCAGCAGATTGCGCATCGCCAGCATGGCGCGCAGCTGAGGGATTTGGCGGGCAACCTGCTCCGGCTCGAAGTCTTTCATGTCGCGGAAGTTCAGCGCCACGTTCTCTTCGCTGCCGTCGCCGGCCAGGGTATTTGGCACGGCAAATGACACCGCAGGCGCGATATCGGCCAGCACGCTGTTGAAATTGTTTTTGTTAACGTTGATTTTTTCGCGTTCAGACAGCGGGCGGTCTTCCGCGCCGTTGCTGAAATCGCCGGTCACCAGCAGTTTGAGTGGCAGCTCGGTCTTCTTCGCCGCCCCACCTGTGTGCAGGTCGAGTTTTAGATTGATACGGGCTTTGGGGATTTCATTCTGGTAAGAGTTGCTCATGTTTACTCCTTGTAAAAATGGCGTGGAAAGCACGCGTAGGCACACTTTCCCTGTGTGTTACCGCGCGAATATATAGCTGGAGATTTTGGAAGGCAATAAAGCGAGGTGATCTTTGCGACCTGATTTATATAGGAAATTTCTTAATATTTGAGTTAAGGTATTGATGAGCACTGAAAAAACAGCCAGGAATATTCCCAAAATTATTTTTTAGGTTATCGGGATATTTTTTCACCTGACACTTTTTCAAGGATAAACAATAAAGCGATGTTAATCGTTGTCGTAACGTAAAATTTTGGAGGGCTGGGGCAGGCGATAATGTGAAAAAAACGCCCAATGGTATGCCGCCATCATCCCGCACATAAAAAACCCGGCTCACGCCGGGTTTTGCTTAGCTACATTCTCAATCAAACGGTTAACTGTAAGCGTGCAGCGTGCGTTGGCAAAGCGCTGAACGGACGCAATCCTCTTTGCCGAAACGCACCACACCAATCATTTCATCCTCTTCAAAGCGCGCTAACGCATCGGCGAGGCCAGATTTGGCATGGGACGGCAGGTCGCACTGGGTGATATCGCCGTTGACGATAACCGTCACGTTTTCCCCCAGGCGAGTCAGGAACATCTTCATCTGTGCGGCGGTGACGTTTTGTGCCTCATCAAGGATCACCACCGCATTTTCAAAGGTACGTCCACGCATGTAGGCGAAGGGCGCGATCTCTACCTTGGCAATTTCGGGCCGCAGGCAGTATTGCATAAAGGAAGCGCCGAGACGTTTAACCAGAACGTCGTATACCGGTCGGAAATAAGGCGCGAATTTCTCGGAAATGTCTCCGGGGAGGAAACCGAGATCTTCATCCGCCTGCAGAACCGGGCGCGTAACGATAATCCTTTCGATATCCTTATTGATCAGGGCCTCAGCCGCTTTGGCTGCGCTAATCCAGGTTTTTCCGCAGCCGGCTTCACCGGTGGCGAAAATAAGCTGTTTCGTTTCTATGGCATGGAGATAGTGTGCCTGAGCTTCATTTCTGGCTTCAATCGGCCCGCGGTCACGTGCATCACGTGCCATACCAATCGAATCCAACCCACCCATTTGCACCAGCGAAGTGACCGATTCTTCTTCACGCTGACGGTGACTGCGAGAGTCGCTACGAATAACGCGTCTTGCTTCACGACGTGCTTTGATCACTGCTTTCTGTCTTCCCATAGTGGCACCTTACAGTTGGTTTCATTTATCGCGGCGGATCACCCGCGGCGATGACTTGAACGCTTTAGAGGTTTAGTTGGCTTCCTTGTAAGCCGTGTCGAGCCAGTGAGAATGGTACGCATCAGCGCCGAGACGCAGGCGCGCACCGGTAAAGAAAATGAGATTGAACGAGAATGACGTTTGAAAAGTAGAGAGGTTATTTAGCAGGGAAGAAATGCCCCGCAGTGTACTGCGTGTGTTGAAACTATTTAACTGTCCCAGAGAGAGACGAATCATGCGCGAACTCCAGTGGCTTAGCCACACAACTGACAACGCTTATGAATAAAGTGCATCATATTTACGGTGGTTTGCAACATTAATTTTACGTCCCGATAAAGAAAAAAAGATAAGCGAAGCCTGAGGTCTTTTACCTTAAATTAAATTATGTAGATTTATCAGATGGATATTTTATTGGCGGGTGGTAGAACTTTTTAGGAACATTCGGAAGCGGCTGCATCCAGCGTAAAGTTTAAGGAATGTTCAACAAACGCGCCTGCGTATCGCTAGCCTACGCAGGCGCTGCTCATTTATTAATCAGGCCTGCAGTAAAGATTGCCCGAGATAATGGTTTTTATCCGCCACGCCCGGCAGCGCGAAAAAGTATCCGCCGCCAATCGGGCGAATATATTCTTCCAGCGCTTCGCCATTGAGGCGCTGCTGCACGGTAATAAAGCCTTTGGCTAAATCATGCTGGTAACAAACAAACAATAAACCCATATCCAGCTGACCCGATCCGGTAATACCGCTGGAATAGCTGTAACCGCGCCGCAGCATCAAGCTGCTATCGGTCTCCGGCGTACGTGGGTTGGCGAGACGAATATGGGCATCCAGCGCAATCAAATCACCATCGGGATCTTTGCTGTAATCCGGTACGTCATGCTCGTTTTTCATGCCGAGCGGCGCACCCGATAACTTCTCACGGCCAAAGATGGTTTGCTGCTCACCGAGCGGCGTGCGGTCCCACATTTCGACATGAAAACGGATGATGCGCACCGCCTGATAGCTGCCGCCACGCGTCCATGCCGGTTCCTGCTGCTCGTCGGTAACCCACAACAGCTGGTTCATCAACGCTGGATTATGCGTATCAGGATTGGCGGTGCCATCTTTGAATCCCAACAGGTTGATTGGCGTTTCTTTGCCGTTGCTGCGCGCCGCATGGTCGGCAATAAAGCCGTCGCGACGCCAGCGCACCGCCAGCAGATCCGGCGTACGTTTGATGATATCGCGCAGCGCGTGAATCACCGTGTCCTGCGTGTTGGCGCAAATCTGTAGCAGCAGGTCGCCGTGGCACTGTTCAGCATCCAGCGAATCGTTGGGAAAACGCGTCATGGTTTGCAGTTGCGCCGGCTTATGCTTGCTCAGACCGAAGCGCTCATCAAACAGCGAGGTGCCCACCGACAAGGTCATGGTGAGATTATCGGGCGCGATATCGGCACCGAGAATTCCCGAATCCATTGGCGGCAACTGCGGATTGGTGACTGCAGGCGCCGGTCCACCTTGCGTGAGAAACGCGAAGCGCTCGGTCAGTAAGCGTAACAGGCGTTCAAGCTCGGCTTTATCGCTGGCCAGCACGTCAAACGCCACCAGCATCATCGAGGCCTGCTGCGGCGTCACGATCCCGGCTTGATGATCGCCGTAAAAAGGTTGCGCCTGCTGGCGCGAATTGGGTGCAACCGTGCCGGGAGAGAAGCTGTCGGCGGCTGCCGTGTGGAACGGACAACCGCCGCCGAGGGCGGCCGCGCCGCCCAACATGCCTAATCCCTGCAATAATCGACGACGCGACGGCTGCGCCGCGTCATTTTTATCACTCATGATCAGTCGAGACCCAAGGTTCCACGCAGCAGAGAGAGATCTTCCGCCAGCGTGGTAATCGGGCCTTTCAGCGCGTTACGGTCAGCGGTGGTCAGTTTTTCGTACGACTCAAAGCCGTCTTTGGTGCGATATTTGCTGAGGATCCCGTCCACTTTCCTGAAGTTGGCATCCACTTTCGCCAGCAGCTGCGGATTGTTTTTCTGCAGCAGCGGACGCAGCAGATCAACAATTTTCTGCGCGCCATCAATGTTGGCCTGGAAGTCAGAAAGATCGGTACGGCTGTAACGGTCTTCTTCACCCGAGATTTTGCTGGAGGCCACTTCTTCAATCAGACCGGCCGCGCCGCCGACCACTTTCGCCGGTGGGAACGCCAGTTCGCTGATGCGGGTTTGCAGATCCAGCACATCCTGATTCAGCTTAGTGGCGAACTCTTCGGCACCTTTGGTGGTGTTATCGGCGAACAGGATTTTTTCCAGGCGATGGAAACCAGTAAATTTCGGGTCTTCGTTTTTCTTCTCGAAGTCATCTTCACGGGCATCAATGCTGCCATCGAGGTCAGAGAACAACTCCGCGATCGGTTCGATACGCTCGTAATGCACGCGCGTTGGCGCATACAAGGCTTTGGCTTTCTCGACGTCACCGGCTTTCACCGCATCGGTAAACGCCTGGGTGCCCGCCACCAGCGCTTTCACTTCGTTCATCACGTAGACTTTGTAGTCGGCGATAGGGCCAACCAGTTCCAGCACATCCGGTTTGCCGGATGCCGCTTTCTTCGCGTCACCGCTGACGACCAACTTGCCTTTCGGGTTGCTCAGCAGGCCGCAGGTCATGTCATATTCGCCCGCTTCCAGATTGGCGGTCAGTTTCTGGCTGAAGCCTGGCGCGATGTTTTCACGCTCTTCCACCACCATCACTCCTTTCAAAATCTCCCACTCCAGCGCTTTCTGGCTGTTGTTTTTGATGATGAACTGGGTTTTACCGGCCTGCACGTTGAGCGACATCGGCTCACATTGTTTGTCGGTCACAGTAACCGTGACTTGCGGGACGGCAGCAGCAGAAGCGGCACCGGAAAGCGCCAGCATAGCAACCAACAGCGCCTTACGGCGGAAGCGAATCGTCATAGTGATATCCCTGTTACATGGAAGAACAGGCGCGCAATCGCGCCTGATTTAATTTCAGCGAGTGGTACGCGCCGCGTTGATCGAAGGTCGCGCCGGGAAGAAGAACAGCAGTAGCGCTGGAATAATATAGATGAGCCACATCGCCACTTCGCTGACGCTTGGCGCTTCCTGATAGCCCAAAATCCCTTCCAGCAGCGTGCCGAATACCGAGTGCGTTGAGAGCGTGTTGCTCATATCAAACGCCACAGCCTGGAAGTGATTCCACAACCCAGCTTCATGGAAGGCGCGAATGGCACCGGCGGCCAATCCGGCAGCAACAAACAAAATGAACAAGCTGGTCCAGCGGAAAAAGTGCGCGAGGTTGAGGCGAATACCGCCGTAATAGAGCAAAAAGCCCAGCGCTACAGCGGTTGCCAGGCCGAGCACCGCGCCGAGCGGCGGCGCATACCCGACATCCTGAGTGAAGGCGGCCAGCAGGAAGAATACTGATTCCAGCCCTTCACGCGCCACCGCCAGAAACACCATCAGCACCAGCGGAAAGCCGCTGCTACCCTGCTTCTGCAGCGCCTGATCAACCGACTTTTCCAGCGTGGCTTTGATATTGCGCGAGACTTTGCGCATCCAGAACACCATCGAGGTCAGGATCACCACGGCAATCACCGCGACAATGCCTTCGAACAGCTCCTGCTGTTTTTGCGGGAACTCACCGGTGGTTTCATTGATGAAGATGCCCAACGCTAAGCAGAGTGCGGCAGCAATAAATACGCCAGCCCACATGGCGGGAAACCATTGGGTGCGCTGGGTACGTTTGAGATAGCTAGCAATCAGGCTGACGATGAGCGCTGCTTCCAGACCTTCGCGCAGCATGATGAGAAAGGGAACGAACATCACCAACCTCTTGAATTTTAAGAAGAGTAAAGCTTGGGTAAAAAAACGTAAAGTGCGAACGATATCGATTATCATTATCGCAAGAAGAAATACAAGTCACAGCGGGAAATTAATTTTGATTTTGCGGGTTGGTGAAGGGGTTTTGTAAGGTGCGCATTGATGCGCACCTGGGTTTTTAGCGATGTCGGAATGAGGTCGCCATGAATGGCGACCCTACGGGTTATTTGCTCTGATATTCGGCTTCGGCTGCGGCAAAACGCTGCTGCGCGGCTTCAGATGGGCCACGACCCAGCAGGCTGAACACCACAATTGCGATACTGGCAAAGGCGAAGCCAGGAATGATTTCGTACAAATCGGTGTAGCCGTAGGATTTCCACAGCAACACGGTCAGCGCACCCACCACCATACCGGCCAGCGCACCATTGCGCGTCATACGCTTCCAGCACACGCCGAACAACACCACCGGACCGAATGCGGCACCGAAGCCCGCCCACGCATAGCTGACTAAGCCGAGTACGCGGTTTTCCGGATTGGCCGCCAGCGCGATAGCGATCAACGCAATCAGCAGCACCATTAAGCGCCCTACCCACACCAGCTCTTTTTGGCTGGCATTTTTGCGCAGGAAGCCTTTATACAAGTCTTCGGTCAGGGCACTGGAGCACACCAGCAGCTGACAGCTCAGCGTAGACATCACCGCCGCCAGAATCGCAGAGAGTAAGATTCCGGCAATCCACGGGTTGAACAGAATACGCGCCAGCTCAATAAACACGCGCTCGCCGTTCTGGCTTACGTTAGCCGCCTGCTCTGGATGGTTCTGGAAATAAGCGATACCAAAAAAGCCGACGGCAACCGCACCCGCCAGACACAGGATCATCCAGATCATGCCGATGCGACGCGCAGTGCGGATGGTGTGATGCGAATCGGCTGCCATAAAGCGCGCCAGAATATGCGGCTGGCCAAAGTAGCCGAGGCCCCAACCGAGCAGCGAAATCACCGCGACAAAGTTCAGCCCTTTCAGCATGTCGAGATTCTCAAGGCTTTTCGCCTCAATCACCGCCATCGATTCATCCAGGCCACCGACCGCGACAATCACAATCACCGGCGTCAGAATCAGCGCGAAAATCATCAGGCTGGCTTGCACGGTATCGGTCCAGCTCACCGCGAGGAAACCGCCCACCAGCGTATACAGAATGGTGGCTGCGGCACCGGCCCACAGCGCGGTCTGGTAATCCATGCCAAAGGTGCTTTCAAACAGACGCGCACCGGCGACCACGCCAGAAGCGCAATAGATAGTGAAGAAGATCAGAATCACCACCGCCGAGATAACGCGCAGCAGTTTGCTGTTGTCCTCGAAACGGCTGGAGAAGAAGTCTGGCAGGGTTAACGCATTGTCGTGATGCTCGGTCTGGACACGCAGACGTCCCGCAACGATGCGCCAGTTCAGCCATGCGCCAATAATCAGGCCGATGGCGATCCAGCTTTCTGAAATACCAGAAAGGAAAATCGCGCCCGGCAAGCCCATCAATAACCAGCCGCTCATATCGGACGCACCGGCAGACAACGCGGTGACCACGCTACCTAAACTGCGTCCGCCGAGAATGTAGTCGTCAAAACTTTTGGTTGAACGGTAAGCAATGAAACCGATTAACACCATCCCAAGGATATAAACGATAAAGGTCACCAACATCGGTGTACTTATACTCATCTGACTCTCCACTTATTATTTGATCCACTAAGAGAAATCTTTTAATCATCGCTGCCGGAACGGGGCAACGGCATGATTTGACCGCATCCAGAGAAAGCGATTTCTCTTAAGGCGCGGTATCCTGCCGCAAAGGTGCGGCGCGCACAATGCATTTAACACAGCTGTCACATTGGTGACACTAATGCTGCTTTTTTTCTGCTTAGAGGTTGCACTCGATCACATTAAGGTTGCACCTCGGTCGCCATGAATGGCGCCCCTACAGAAAACGCCTGGCTTCGTAGGGTCGCCATTCATGGCGACCGCCCCGCAACACTGGTTGCACAAAGTTGCAACATAGGTGATATTGCTGCCACGCAAGCGATGAATCACTTTTTCGAGGACGAGGACATCATGGGAACCACTACCATGGGGGTGAAGCTGGATGAAGCCACCCGCGATCGCATTAAACTGGCAGCACAGAAACTGGACCGCACATCACACTGGCTGATCAAGCAGGCCATTTTTAACTATCTGGAGCAGCTGGAAGCCGGTGAATCCGTGCCGGAGATCCCGCAACAGGTAATCGATGCGCTGGGTGATGAAGGCCTGCCAGAAGAGTCACTGCAGCCTTTCCTCGACTTCGCAGAACATATTTTGCCGCAGTCGGTAACGCGTTCAGCGATCACTGCCGCATGGCGTCGTCCTGAGACCGACGCCGTGCCGATGCTGCTGGAGCAAGCGCGCCTCCCTGCCCCGCTGGCAGAGAAAACTCATCAGCTGGCTTACAGCCTCGCCGACAAGTTGCGGCACCAGAAAGGTGCAACCGGCCGCGCGGGCATGGTGCAAAGCTTGCTGCAGGAGTTCTCGCTCTCCTCACAGGAAGGTGTGGCGCTAATGTGTCTGGCGGAGGCGTTGCTGCGTATTCCGGATAAGCCAACGCGTGATGCGCTGATCCGCGACAAGATCAGCAACGGCAACTGGCAGTCGCATCTCGGCCGCAGCCCATCGATGTTTGTCAACGCCGCCACCTGGGGCTTGCTGTTTACCGGCCGTCTGGTCTCCACCCACAACGAAGCTAACCTGTCACGTTCGCTTAATCGCATTATCGGCAAGAGCGGCGAACCGCTGATCCGTAAAGGCGTGGATATGGCGATGCGCCTGATGGGCGAACAGTTTGTTACCGGTGAAACCATCGCTGAAGCGCTGGCGAATGCGCGCAAACTGGAAGAGAAAGGTTTCCGTTACTCTTACGACATGCTGGGCGAAGCGGCGCTGACCGCCAGCGATGCCAAAGCCTATTTGGTGTCCTACCAGCAGGCGATTCACGCCATCGGCAAGGCGTCGAATGGTCGCGGTATTTATGAAGGTCCGGGCATCTCGATTAAACTGTCGGCGCTGCATCCGCGCTACAGCCGCGCGCAGTATGAACGCGTGATGGACGAGCTTTATCCGATTCTCAAATCCCTGACGCTGCTGGCGCGCTCGTATGACATCGGTATCAACATTGATGCGGAAGAAGCCGACCGCCTTGAGCTGTCGCTCGATCTGCTGGAAAAACTCTGCTTCGAGCCGGAGCTGGAAGGCTGGAACGGCATTGGCTTTGTGATTCAGGCGTATCAAAAGCGCTGTCCGTTTGTGATTGATTCGCTGATCGACCTGGCGCAGCGCAGCCGTCGCCGCCTGATGATCCGCCTGGTGAAAGGCGCGTATTGGGACAGCGAAATCAAGCGCGCGCAGATTGATGGCCTGGAAGGCTATCCGGTTTACACCCGCAAGGTGTACACCGACATCTCTTATCTGGCCTGCGCACGCAAACTGCTGGCGGTGCCGAACCTGATTTATCCGCAGTTTGCTACCCACAACGCGCACACGCTGGCAGCGATCTATCAGCTGGCGGGCAACAACTACTATCCGGGCCAGTACGAATTCCAGTGCCTGCACGGCATGGGCGAACCGCTGTACGAGCAGGTTGTCGGTAAAGTGGCCGATGGCAAACTGAATCGTCCGTGCCGTATTTATGCGCCGGTTGGCACCCACGAAACGCTGCTGGCGTATCTGGTGCGTCGTCTGCTGGAGAACGGTGCCAATACCTCGTTCGTTAACCGCATCGCCGATAACACCTTGCCACTGGATGAGCTGGTCGCCGATCCAGTGGCTGCCGTGGAGAAGATGGGCGTCGCGGAAGGTGCGGTGGGTTTACCGCATCCGAAAATCCCGCTGCCGCGCGATCTGTATGGTGCCAAGCGCGCCAACTCTGCTGGTCTGGATATGGCCAACGAACATCGTCTGGCGTCACTCTCCAGCGCCCTGCTTAACAGCGCCAGCCAGCCGTGGATTGCTCAGCCGCTGGTGGAAGGTGAATTAGGTGAAGGCGTCAGCCGTCCAGTGCTCAACCCTGCCGCGCCAGCGGATGTGGTGGGCAGCGTGCGTGAAGCCACCGAAGCCGAAGTGTCAGATGCGCTGGATGCGGCGGTGAATGCCGGTCCAATCTGGTTCGCCACGCCGCCGCAGGAACGCGCCGCGATTCTCGAGCGTGCTGCCGAAGCGATGGAAGGCCAGATGCAGCAGCTGATTGGCTTGCTGGTGCGTGAGGCCGGTAAAACCTACAACAACGCCATTGCCGAAGTGCGTGAAGCGGTCGATTTCCTTTACTACTACGCGGGCATGGTACGCGACGATTTCGATAACGAAACCCATCGCCCGCTGGGTCCGGTGGTGTGCATTAGCCCGTGGAACTTCCCGCTGGCAATCTTTGCCGGACAAGTTGCCGCTGCGCTGGCAGCCGGTAACAGCGTACTGGCGAAACCGGCGGAGCAAACTCCGCTAATCGCTGCGCAAGCGGTGCAAATTCTGCTGGATGCTGGCGTACCGAAAGGTGTGCTGCAACTGTTGCCGGGCCAGGGCGAAACCGTGGGCGCGCAACTGACTGGCGACGAACGCGTGCGCGGTGTGATGTTTACCGGTTCAACGGCGGTAGCAACGCTGCTGCAGCGCAATCTGGCCGGTCGTCTTGATCCTCAGGGTCGTCCAACGCCGCTGATCGCCGAAACCGGCGGCATGAACGCGATGATCGTGGATTCCTCGGCGCTCACCGAACAGGTGGTTGTCGATATCGTTGCCTCAGCGTTTGATAGTGCCGGTCAACGCTGCTCGGCGCTGCGTCTGCTGTGCATCCAGGATGATGTGGCCGATCACACCTTGAAAATGCTGCGTGGCGCGATGGCGGAGTGCCGCATGGGCAACCCGGAACGTCTCTCGACTGACATAGGCCCAGTGATTGATGCCGAAGCCAAAGCCAATATCGAGCGTCATATTCAGGCGCTGCGTAATAAGGGCTTCAAGGTGTATCAGGCGGCGCAGGAGAATCCGCAGGACACCAAAGAGTGGAACAGCGGCACCTTCATTAAGCCAACGCTGATTGAGCTGGATCAGGTCAGCGATCTCGATAAAGAGGTGTTTGGTCCGGTGCTACACGTAGTGCGTTTCTCGCGTAACAACTTGCCGCAGCTGGTTGAGCAGATTAACGCGTCGGGTTATGGCCTGACGCTCGGCGTGCACACGCGTATCGATGAAACTATCGCGCAGGTTACGGCGACCGCTAAAGTCGGCAACCTTTACGTGAACCGCAATATGGTGGGTGCGGTGGTTGGCGTGCAGCCGTTCGGCGGCGAAGGTTTGTCGGGTACCGGTCCGAAAGCCGGTGGCCCGCTCTATCTTTATCGCCTGCTGGCCAATCGTCCCGATGGCGCGCTGCGTATTACCTTTGATCGTCAGGATGCCGAGCGTCCGGTTGACAGTACGGTGCGTGCCGAGTTGATGCGTGCGCATCAGGCCTTGCAGCAATGGGCGCAGGATAAGCCCGAGCTGCTGGCGCTGTGTCAACGTTACGACGAACTGGCTCAGGCCGGTACGGTGCGTCTGTTGCCGGGCCCAACCGGCGAGCGCAACACCTTCACCCTGCTGCCGCGTGAACATGTGTTGTGCATTGCCGATAACGCGGAAGATGCGCTGACGCAGTTGGCGGCGGTAACCAGCGTCGGCAGCCAGGCCCTCTGGCAGGATGATGAGTTGCATCGTGCGCTGCGTAAGTCTTTACCGGCGGAAGTGCAAGCGCACGTCAAGCTGGTGAAGGATGCACTGGCGGCGGAATTTGATGCGGTGATTTATCACGGTGATGCCGATCAGCTGCGGAGTGTGTGTGAGCAGGTGGCGGCACGCGATGGCGCGATTGTTTCGGTGCAGGGCTTTGCGCGCGGCGAAACCAATCTGCTGCTGGAACGTTTGCTGATTGAGCGTTCACTGAGCGTCAATACCGCCGCAGCGGGCGGTAATGCGAGTTTGATGACCATCGGTTAACAGTAACAACGTAGGGTCGCCATTCATGGCGACCTTTTTTCACGCCGCAGACTTACCCCGCTTCAACCCAATCAACGTTGGAAACACAAACAGCGACTGCCCCAATCCACGATTGGTCACTTGCCACACCGCAACCGAACACAGCGAACAGATCCCGACGATCGCCAGCGGATAGAAGCAGGCCCACAGTATCGAGAACCACGCTTGCTCAAACAGGTGATGACGCTGGGCGAACAGAATCGCTGACATACCGAAGAACTCAATGAAGATGCGGTGTATCACGTAGATTTGCAGCGTGTTACGCCCAACCCAGTTCAGATAACTCATCTTGAAGTGTGCATTGAGCCAGCGACACGCCGCCACGCTGAACAGCACCGCAAGGATGCACAGGAACAAACTCTTATCCAACCCAAAGATGACGTGCAGGCCAGATACCGCGGCCAGGATCGCCCAGGGCACAATGTTGTCGCGACGCCATTCACTGAGACGCAGCATCATTGGGCTCCAGAACGCCCCCAGCAGGAAGAACAGGAAATACTGCGCCACGCTCTGTGGTCCCCAATAGGGAATGATCTTCTCCACCGCCAGATAGTTCAGCGTAATTGCCACCACCAGCAACGCCACTTTCTGCTGTTTAAAGATCTTGGCGCACAGGAAATAGAGCGCTAAGCCGTAGAGATACCACGAGGTGCTCATGGCGAGGAACGTGAGCTTTAAGAACTCCAGCAGCGAACCGGCATACGCCGCATTGAGGTTCTGCGAAATACGCTGTCCGGTGATCTCGGTTGAGATGCCAACAATCGACCACCATTGAATAAAGCCCCACAGAATATAGAGATAAAACAGGTTGGTGATGCGGCTGGTAAACACCTGTTTCCACGGCCGATTTAAAATACCGTTGGTAGCTAATAAACCCGAAACAAAGAAAAACGCTGGCATACGCAGCGGCGACAATACGGTATTAAACTGCACCCATATTTCTGCAGGGATCCAACCCGCCGTCAATAATTTAACCGTACCTTCGAATCCAGGTAATACGGTGTGATACAACACCACCAGTAATATGCAGGCTCCCTTGAGGGTATTTATCCATGCGATATCTTCTTTCCTGGCGTTATTCATATGATGACTCCCGCTGCTGTTGCTGTGTAGGTCTTAAAGGAGAAGGTTGAGGAAATAAGCGTTGAAGCATTTATGATTATTCAACGATTATTAAACAGCGGGCGAAGGCATGATGTAGCGAAAGTCCTAAATGTTTTTTTGTGGTCCTGATATAACAATACTTTACACATCCAGACAAAAATAGAACCCTGAGCAGGCTAAGGAAATTTGCCTTAATTAGAGTCACTAAAAGGTTATTAAGTAAAATAAGTGTGAGCGGTGTCGCGCAGGGAAATTAAGAACAATCCACCCTTTCTTATGCCAGATTAAATTCAAATCCTAAATAAAGAATTACTTAATGTGGTAAATGGATAAGCGTGAATATTAGCGTTGTGGTAACGCGGAAGTTGTAGGGTCGCCATTAATGGCGACCGAATAACAAACAAAATCAGGACCAAAAAAACTGGCCCGATTAAATTATTGCTGCGGCGCGCTTTTGCTTTCGAGCGCAGATTTACGCAACAGGCGCGGATAGAGAAATAGCATGCGGCCCGGCCCCCGGTTGAGCAGCGTCCACACCAGCAAAGAAATACTGGTACACAACGCAACGCCGGTAATTGGCATCAACAGCGCCCATACCCAGCTAAAGGCGGTATTGTCAAACCAGCCATAATGCACCGCCAGCACGATCGCACTCAACCCCAGCAGCTCAATAAAGATGCGGTGCAGTACGTAAATTTGTAGCGTGTTGCGGCCAATCCAGTTGAGCCACGCCATATTGAATCGTTCATTGAGGAAGCGGCACAGCACAATACCAAACACGATGGTCAGCAGGCTGTAGAACGGATTTTTGTAGATGCCACCGACATGATGCAGCAGACCGATCAGCGCAATGCCGCCCAGCATCAACCAGTGCTGACGCTTCAGCTCACTCAACTCAATCAACGCCTGGCTGAAGAACACGCCGAGCAGGAAGTAGAGATAGTTCTGCGCCACGCTGGCAGGTCCCCAGCCGGGAATCAGGCTGAATTGTGCCGCGTAGGTGGCGACAATCGCCAGCGCCATTAAGGCCAGCTTCTGTTTGTGGAACAGCTTGGTGAACAGGAAGAATCCGGCCAGCGCGTAGAGATACCACAGGCTGGTCATTGAGGTCATCAGCAGCTTCACGAACTCAAACGGCGTGTCGGCATAGGCGGCGTTTTTGGTACTAGAGAGCCGTTCACCCAGATGCGTGGAGATGTAGTGAATACTTAACCACTGAATCACGCCCCACAGCAGGTAGAGGTAGACGATGTTGCTGAACTTCTTGGTAAACACCTCTTTCCAGCTTTTTTTGGTGATGGAACTGGCGGCCAGCAAACCGGAGACAAAGAAGAAGGCCGGCATGCGCAGCGGTGACAGATAGGTGTTAAATGCCACCCACCAGTGTGCGGGCAGCAGTCCAGCGGTGAGATGATGCAGCGAAGGCGCGAACGTGGTGATGATGGAGTGATGTAACACCACCATCAAAATACAGCCCCCTTTGAGCGTGTTGATCCAGAGGACCTCTTTCCTGGCAGTCGTCATTGCTATGTCCTAATTGCGCCATGAATTTGTAAAGAATTATTTATATTTACAAAGATGTCTCAATCAGGACTTTCCTAATAAGGAAAATCTCGGAAGCACTAAGGCGAGAGGAAGTTAATTTATCATTAAATTCAATGCGTTATATTTAATTCTGAAATTAACTTTAGGATAAAACCGAGAGATAAAGACCAGCAGATAATGAGTAAAAACCGGTTATTTCTTTAATGTACGTCTTGCAATTGAGTAGAAATATCGATGAGCGGTTAAGCGGTGCGCATGAATGCGCACCCTACGATGTAGCGTGCAGGATGCGCATGGTCTTCGTAGGGTCGCCATTTATGGTGACCTGCCGTTTAAATCACTGGTTCAAAAACTTGTCGAGAAATTGCCGGGTACGCGCCTGCTGCGGATTAGTGAATAGCTCTTTTGCCGCGCCCTGCTCCACGATGCGTCCCTGATCCATAAAGATGGCGCGATCCGCGACGTCACGCGCAAAGCTCATCTCATGGGTGACGATCACCATGGTGCGTTTCTCCTGCGCCAGCGCGCGAATGGTGTTGAGCACCTCGCCCACCAGCTCAGGATCAAGCGCCGACGTCGGCTCATCGAACAGAATCACTTCCGGACGCATCGCCAGCGCGCGGGCAATCGCCACACGCTGCTGCTGTCCGCCAGAAAGACGACGCGGAAAACTCTCTTCCTTGCCGTGCAATCCCACTTTCTCCAGCAAACTGCGCGCCCGCGCGATGGCTTCCGCCTTCGGTTCACCTTTGACGATCACCGGCCCTTCAATGATGTTCTCCAGCACCGAGCGGTGCGGGAACAGATTGAAGTTCTGGAATACAAAGCCAACCTGCTGACGCAACTGGCGCACCAGCTGCTTCTGCTTATTGAGGCCGAGCGCCGCATCAATGGCAATATCACCGACTTTAATACGTCCGCTTTCCGGTACTTCCAGCAAATTGATACTGCGCAGCAGCGTGGTTTTACCGGAGCCGCTTGGCCCGATAATGGCCACCACTTCGCCAGGTGCCACGTCGAGATCGATGCCGTGCAGCACCGTCTGGCCGTGAAACTGTTTCACCAGCTGACGGACTTCAATTGCACTCATTTGCCCTCCCGATCCTGTCGATTCACATGCGCTTCCAGGCGATTTTGCAACGCCGATAGCACGGTCGCCATCACCCAGTAAATCAGCGAGGCCGCCAGATACATAGTGAACACCTCCAGCGTCCGTGAGGTGATCAGCTGCGCCTGACGAAACAGCTCCGGCACCTGAATTGTGGCGGCCAGCGAGGTATCTTTCACCAGGCTGATAAAGCTGTTGCCCAGCGGCGGCAGCGCGGTGCGCGCGGCCTGTGGCAGGATCACGCGACGTAGCGTTTGCCACGGCGTCATGCCGATGCTGGCAGCGGCTTCCCACTGCCCGCGTTCAATCGAGGCAATCGCGCCGCGCAGTGATTCAGAAGCGTAAGCGGCGGTATTCAGCGACAGACCAATCATCGCCGACGGAATCGGATCCAGCTCGATACCAAACTGCGGCAGACCGTAATAGATCATAAACAGTTGGGCGATGAGCGGCGTGCCACGGAAAATCGACACGTAGATGCGCGCCAGCCAGTTGATTGGCCAGAAGTGCGACAGACGCATTAGCGCCAGCACGAAGCCAAGTATCAGGCCGAAGAACATCCCGCCGATACTCAGCTGCAGCGTGAACAGCGCGCCTTTCAGTAAAAATGGTGCTGAATCCAGCACCAGTTGTAAGCTTTCCTGCATTATTTAGTGACGTCCGCGCCGAACCATTTCTCAGACAGTTTGCTCAGCGAGCCATCTTTCTGCATGTCCGCGATGGCGGAGTCGATGGCTTTCAGCAGATCGTCGTTGCCTTTACGCAGCGCCACGCCTGATTCCAGACGGGAGAAGGCCGGACCAGCCACCGCCATGGTGTCGCCGGTTTTCTTCACCAGATCCAGCGCCGCTAAGCGGTCCACCAGAATGGCATCTAAACGGCCTGAACGCAGGTCCTGATACTTGGTTGGGTCATCATCATAGGTACGCACATCGGCTTTCGGCACGTTATCCTTCAACCACTGCTCGTAGTTGGAACCGAGACCGACGCCGACTTTCTTGCCGGCCAGATCGTCTGGCTTAGTGACGGTGGCCGCGTTTTTCTTCAGCGTCAGCGCCTGCACGCCAGAGATGGTGTACGGCGTGGAGAAGTCATACTTCTTCTTACGCTCTGGCGAAATAGTGACCTGATTAATCACCACGTCGATACGTTTGGAATCCAGCGAGGCCAGCATGCCGTCCCATTTGGTCGGACGCAGATCGGCTTTCACGCCAAGGTGTTGAGCCAGCGCCTGCGCGAACTCCACTTCGAAGCCGGTCAGCTGGCCTTTTTCATCCTGAAAACTGAACGGCGGATAAGTGCCTTCCAGACCGACGCGCAGCTCGCCTTTACTCTTTACTTTTGCCAGCAAATCTTCTGCGGCGAAGGATTTAACGTTAACGCCCGCAACCAGCGCGACCGCCATCATGCCCATCACCATTTGGCGACGAATAGGAGAGAAAATCATGTTTACCCCATTTATTGTGATGTGTTGTTGTGTGCTTTGTAGGGTCGCCATGCATGGCGACCTCTTCTGAATAACCGCCGGATTATAAACCGTTTTTACGTTCTGTCTCAGATCGAAGGGTGATAAGCAAATAACGCCGGCGATCCACCGGTATGCACGAACAGCAGCGGACCTTCACGACGGAAGCGATTTTGCGCAATGCCATCAATTAATCCCGCCATCGCTTTGCCGGTGTACACCGGATCGAGCATGATGCCTTCCAGGCGCGCCAGCAGTTTCACCGCCGCCATGCCCTCTTCGTTGGGTTCGCCGTAACGCGGCGCGAAGTAATCATCCCACAAGGTGATCGGTGCTTTGGCCTGCACTTCCAGCTGCTCGACTAACGCGCTACGAATGCGTTCCACCACCGGCAACTGCGCCTCAACTTTACGCGATACGGTGACGCCAACCAGCTCGGTTTCTGGCAGCAATTGCTCCAGACCAATCGCCAAACCCGCGTGCGTGCCGGCGCTGCCGGAAGCAACCACCACTGCGGCAAAATCCACCACGCCTTCGCTTTGATGCGCAATCTCCTGCGCGCACTCAACGTAGCCGAGCGCACCGAGCGCATTAGAACCGCCGACCGGTACAATATACGGTCGGAATCCCTGTGCTTCGAGGTGTTCGGCCTGCGCGGCCAGCTGTTCAGTGGGATTGTGCAGCGCATCGACCATGACGATTTCCACATCCATCAAATCGAGCAGCAAGCGGTTGCCGTTGCTGAGATAGTTTTCTGCTGTGGTGCCAATCGGGTTTTCCAGCAGCGCCACGCACTTCAGGCCGAGCTTCGCCGCCACGGCGGCGGTTTGGCGCACGTGGTTAGATTGAATCGCACCCGCCGTCAGCAGCACATCCGCGCCTTCACGCAGCGCATCCGCAGCCAGGAATTCGAGTTTACGCAGTTTGTTACCGCCGAGAGCGACCGGCGTGAAGTCATCGCGCTTAATAAAGATATCGCGACCCAGATAGTCAGAAAGCCGTGGCAAATGCTCAAGCGGCGTAGGTGCACCGAGTAATTCAAGACGTGGGAACTGGTGCAGAAGATGTAAGGACAATGCAGCCTCCATTCGGGCAATGTGCAGTTATCCATACAGTGTTGCAGAAGATGAGAAAAGTCGCACCCGGAATTCACCGCGTGCTGCCCTTGTTGCTGTCATGCTCGACAACAACAAGGGTGGATTCACCATCAGCCCTGCTGCCAGCCTAAAAACTGGTCATATTTGCGCAGTGCGATGCGGTAATTGTTATTGCCCGCATCAGGCAGATCGTTCTCCAGACACTCATGCCAGCTATTGCCCCGTAAACGATCGGCCGGGAAATTTTTCGCCTTCAGCATGTCATCAAGCCGACGCAAACGTACTACATACTCACGTATGGTACTGTGGCTCATCTCCGTCTGCTCAAACAGGTATTGCTTAAACGCCATAATGTCGAAGTAATTCGGATGGGTATTACAGAAAATATCGCTGCAGAAACGACACAAGGCGGTCAATTCTGGCTGGAGTTTCATCCACACCTGATCGTCAATCATTTGGTCCATGCGTGCGATGGCCTCTTTATTGATGATCTGGCCGCGAAAGACTAACGCCATACGATCTAAAACTTTGCCACAGTGTGAACAATTGCTTTGGCTGTGCTTATAGTCTTTAAGATAGCGACTTAACGGTCTGGCTTTAACTTTGGCTCCCATTGCTGAGTCCCCGGTTTTATTGTTTTTTTCGATCGCCAGGAACTGAGTCTGTTAGCGCGCCCCCGATAATCGGGCACGCAGGCGTTTGATCGCCTGACTGTGCAGTTGGCTGACGCGGGATTCCCCCACTTCCAGCACCGCGCCAATCTCCTTCAGGTTCAGTTCTTCCTGGTAGTACAGTGTGAGCACGAGTTTTTCACGTTCAGGCAACGCCTCAATCGCTTCAATTACGCGGTCACGTAGGTTTCCTTCCAACAACTGATGAAGCGGGTTGGCTTCCTCATGCCCCTCCGTCACCAGCTCCGCACTGTCGCCGTGTTCTTCCCGATACTCGTCGTAGGAGAAGAGTTGGCTGTTGTTGGTATCGAGCAGAATCTGCCGATACTCCTCCAGCGAAACATTCAGTCGCTCAGCCACTTCCTGCTCAGTAGCCGAGCGCCCCAACGCTTGTTCTACCTGATGCATGGCACCTGCTACTTCGCGCGCATTTCTGCGAACGCTGCGTGGTGCCCAGTCGCGACTGCGCAGTTCATCCAGCATTGCTCCCCGGATACGCTGCACGGCGTAGGTGGTAAAGGCGGTGCCCTGTAGCGCATCGTAGCGCTCCACGGCATTCAATAAGCCAATGCCACCGGCCTGCAGCAGATCGTCAAGCTCAACGCTGGCTGGCAAACGTACCTGCAGGCGTAGCGCTTCATGCCGCACCAGAGGAACGTAGCGCTGCCAGAGCGAATGTTTATCCATCACGCCATCGGCGGTATAGAGATCGTTCACGTTGACTACCCTGCGTTAGTAAAGTTATCGGCATGATTATCCAATTCTGTAGGGGTTTTGATTGGCAGAATAGGCGGGCAAAAGCGAGGTTATTTCAAATTTGTTATGGATGGCGGTGGATCGCACCGCCATCCGCGCGGGCGTTAGCGCAAATTACGCAGTCTTTCCCGCGTGCCAGGCGGCACCGCATCCCATAATGCGCAAACTTTGCCCTCAAGTGCCTGATAAAAAGGGGTAATCAACGCTTCAGTTTCCAGCGCAGGATTAAACAGCACCTGACCCGTTTCCGCGTTGATGCTTATCATTTTGTTGATAAACAGCCGCTGCAGGTCGCTGCGCAGGAATAAGCCGTTATCGGCGCTGTTATCCGCCAGAAAGCCCTCTTCATTCTCTTGCGTGTCGATGTAGCAGGCTTCCACCCACGGCCAGCTGTGACGTTCGGTCAGCTGCGTGCCGGTGATAATGCAGGCGCCGTAGCGCGCTTTCACCGCCGAGGTGAACTCCGCCTGGCTGCTTCGTTGCAGCACTTTGGCCTTCACGCGGCGTCCGACTTCGGTGCCGGGCATCACGCCGCTCGGTACTTTGTATTGCGGCGTGCTCAGCACCACCAGAAACTGGATTTTGCGTGACAGCGGGAAGCACGGATGTGCCTGCGCATCGAACAGTTGCCAATACTCCTCCTCTTCGGTCTGGCGCATCAGCACCAGTTTAAAGCCCCGGCTATTGAGCAGATTCTGTGCCGCTGCCGAATTGGGATCGAGCATGGCAAACACCTGGGTTTCTCCGACCACTTTCCAGCGCCCCTCTTTACGCGCTTCATCGTCGCGACGAAAGTAGAGAAACGCCTGCTGGTTTTTCAGGTAGTGCTCAAAGCGGCGCAAATAGTTTTTGCGCTCGTTGTCGTCCGAGACAAACAGCAAATCTTCAATCGGGCTGTTGAGCTCCTCCTGCGCGAACAGCGCGCGGATCACCAAATTGCGAAAACTGGTCGACGGGCTCAGCAACCCGCGTGCGGTGAGTTCCTTTTCATCAGGATGCTGCTGCGTGTAGCGCAGGGCAATCTCTTCGAAGGTCAGTAGCTCACCCGGTAACAAGTCATAATTGAAGCGCATAGACACCCCAGAAACGGAAAAATGTGGTTCAAAAATTGGAATGGTTCTGAGGGGAGTTATCGGCAATTTGGGGGCGGACTGTAACAAGACGGTTACTTTTCTGAGGAAGTAGTGCAGCAGCTAAAATCGTCCATTCCCCTGCGTATGAATTTGTTTTAGGTCAGCAGGATTTATCGCCCGAAAAAGCCCCGGTGAAAACCGGGGCTAGACATCATGCTGCTTTCAACCGTTGCAGACGCTTTTCACGGCGAATCTTACGCTCTTCAAATACCGCCACCATCGCCATTAAGGCTATACAGCCAATCGCGGCGGCATCCAGCGCCGCAAAGGTCCCGGCCCAACCGGTTAAGCCAAAGATTGGCGTGCCATCGGCGATCATTCCCAAGCCTAACTTGGCGAAGCTGTCACCAATCAGGTAAGCAAAGGTGCCTTTGATACCATCGGCGGCACCAATAGCTTTTTTCGGCACAAAGCCGACGGCGGCAACGCCAATTAACAGTTGCGGACCAAACACCAGGAAGCCCAGAGCAAACAGCGACGCCAGATAAACATACTGATTGCTGGCATGTTGATAGATGCCGAGCGTGGCGATAATCAGCGCCAGCGCCACACATGCCACCAACGCACGACGACCATTCGCCAGATCCGACAACCAGCCCCACAGCAGCGTGCCGACTAACGCACCGACTTCAAATAGCGTGAAGCCCTGAATCGCCACCTCTTTTGAGAGTTTTAACTCCTGAAACGCATACACCGTCGACCACTGATCGATACCAATACGCACCACATACAGGAAAATGTTGGCGAAACACAGCAGCCAAATCACTTTGTTTTTCAGCACGTACTCGACAAAGATCTGCCATTTGGTCATCGCCTGATCTTCAGTTTCCTTGTCCTCTTCGCTGATCTCTTCACCAAACAGCTCTTCGGCTTTGCCGAGACCGTAGGATTCGGGTGAATCGCTGCCGTAACGCAGACCGATAAAACCGACCACCAGCGCAATCAGTGACGGGAACACAAACATGCCGACCACATGACCATCAAACAGGTAGTTGGCACCAAACAGCGCCACACCGGCTGCACCTGCGCCGCCGAGGTTGTGCGAAATATTCCACATCCCCAGATAGCTGCCGCGTTTCCGGCGCGGCGTCCATTTGGTGATGGTGGAATAACTACAGGAGCCGCCGGTACTTTGGAAGAAGCCACTCAGTGCATAAAACGTGATCATCAGGAACAAACTCACCGAGCCCGCGCCCATGCTGGCGCTGAAGCCCAGCATGCAGATGGCTGAGAGGATCAGCATAAACGGCAGGAACTGCTTGGTATTTTTCCCATCGGCGTAATAGGAGACCAGCGTTTTACCGACGCCGTAAGTGATGGAGAAGCCGAGCCCAATCATCCCCAGCTGGGTCATGCTGAGTCCGTAGGTGGTGATCATGTCGTTCTGCGCAATGTTGAAGTTTTTGCGGATCAGGTACATGGTCAGGTAGCCGATAAAGACCACCAGATAGGACTGCATAAAGGGTTTGAACCACATCTTGCGCCGCTCTTCGAGCGACAGATTCAGGGTCGGCTTGCGCACCTGATTTAAGAAAGCCAGCATGGAGTGCTCCTGATTAATGACCTGCGTGATGGCAGGCATTGTAAAAATCAGCAGCGGTTTCGGCCTGAGACAACTGCCCGGCGCAACCGGGAAAATTTCTTAGTTTTGTCGATGTAAGGGTAAAAAGCGGGGATGCATCACACTTCCTCGCGCTGGCGCGGCGTTTGAGCATGCAGGAATGGCAACAGCAGCAAGGCCGAAATGCCCGCCGCGCAGGCGATGACCGCAAAGAAACCGTTCCAGTGCCAGACATCGATTACCAGCGCCAGCGGCCAGCCGGAGAGCGATGCGCCCAGATAGGCAAACAGGCCAACAAATCCGGTCGCCGCGCCCGCCGCGTCTTTATGCGAACACTCCGCCGCCGCCATGCCAATCAACATCTGCGGGCCGAAGACAAAAAAGCCGATGGTAAAGAAACACGCAGCCTGCATCACGTAGCTGGCAAACGGCATCAGCCACAGCGATCCCACTGACAGTAAAATGCCGGCGGCAAAGATCAGGTTCATCGGGCCACGATTGCCGTTGAACAATTTATCCGATCCCCATCCCGCCACTAACGCGCCACCGAAGCCACCGAGTTCAAACATGGTCACCGCCGAGTTGGCCGTCACCAGATTCACGCCCAGCGTCTCGGACATATAGAGATTGCCCCAGTCGTTAATCGCGGCACGCACCACGTAAACCAGCACGTAACACAGCGACAGCAGCCAGATGTAAGGGTTGAGCAGCACATATTTGGCAAGGATCTGTTTGTGACTCAGCCCTGCGCCCTCTTGCTGCTGGGCGATCTCCAGCGCATCGTGGCGCCAGTCACCGACCGGCGGTAAACCCACGGTTTGCGGGCGATCGCGCAGGCGCCAGCAGAGAAAAATACCGGCGACGATCGCCAGTCCGCCCGCGATCATCATGCCGGCGCGCCAGCCATAGTGCAGCGCGGCGGCACCGACGATCATCGGGATCAGCGCACCGCCAACGTTTTGTGCTGTGTTCCACAGCGCCCACCAGCCGCCGCGTTCGGTGCGGGAAAACCAGCTGGTCAGCAGACGCGCACAGACCGGCGATCCCCATCCCTGGAAAAAGGCATTTAACACCCACAACACGGCGAAAGCCCACAGCGACGTGGAGAAGCCAAACAGAATATTCACCACACCTGTCGCTATCAGCCCAATGCCCATGAAATAGCGCGCGTTAGAGCGATCGCTGACGATGCCAGAGAAAAATTTCGACAGGCCATAAGTGATGTAAAACAGCGTCGCTAACAGGCCGATGTCCGTGCGCGTCATTACGCCCGCCGCCAGAATTTCCGGCGACGCGGCGTTAAAGCTTTTACGGGTGAAATAGAACAGCGCGTAGCCGAGCCAGATGGTGATCATGATATGGCGACGCCAGTAACGGTAGCGTGCATCAATGGTCGCTTTATCCCCGATAGGCTGCGCGCTGAGTGGTGCTTTGAGAAATCTGAACATCATCTTTTGCTTATCCATTACGCAGCGGTAACGTGACGCTAACGCGCGTGCCGTGGGTACAAGAGATCCCCAGCGAGCCGCCCAGCGCGGTCACGCGTTCGCGCATGCCGGCAAGGCCAAAACCTTGCTGCGGGGAACCCACGGGTAAGCCGCAGCCATCGTCTTCAATCACCAGCAGCAAGCGCTGCTCCTGCAATGTGCCTTGCAGCGTCACCGCGCGGGCGCTGGCGTGTTTCACCACATTGTTGAGTCCTTCCTGACAGACACGGAACAGCGTGACGCGTTGCGCTTCACTCAGTCGCGCTTCATCAATCTGCCAGTCGAGATGGCTGATGATGCCGTGCCCTTCCAGCTCCATTTCCCGCATCAGCGAACGAATTGCCTGCTCTAGCGAAAGATCGTCCAACTGGCGCGGACGCAAGCGCCCCAGCAAACGGCGCACCGAATCGTAAATGCCCAGCGACAGTTGCTCAATCAACATGCCGCTCTGCTTGACGCCACTTTCCGGGCTGATGCGCTGCATGATCCCGGCCTGGGTGCGAATCGCGGTGATGGTCTGGCCGATATCATCGTGCAGCTCGCGCGCCACTTCGCGTCTGACGCTCTCTTCGGTCTCCAGCAGTCGCTCCGTCAGGCGGCGATTGCGCACCAATTCGGTTTGCAGCGACTGATTGAGTTCACGTAAACGCTGAATACCCGCGCCGAGCAGCAGCCCGGTCAGGCTTTGCGCCAGCAGGGAGAGCAGCAGATCGACCGCGTGATCGTGCCAGGTCTGGCTGGCGATCAGCGCGATGGCGTTCATCAGTGTGGCAATCAGCGCGCCCTGCCAGCCGTAATGCCACGCCAGCGCAATGATCGGCAGCGCCAGACAAAACGGTGTGAAGCGCGACAGCTCTGCGGGCAGCCCCAGCTGCAACCACAAACTGACCATAAACAGCAGCACATAACCAAACAGATGGCGCACGCGCCAGTTAACCGGCTGACCGACCAGCGACGGGCCGAGCGGCTGCCAGCGCGTGCTGGTGAGGTAGTGCCAGATCACCAAACAGGTTGGTGCCACGGTCAGTGCGCCGGTGAGCGTTAGCAGCACCGCATTCAGCGCGGTGGGTTGAGCGAGCCACGGCAATGCCTGCAGCAGCCCCCCACACACCATCGCGCCGCCCTGCCACAGCAAGGTGTGCCAGTCGCGTTGATGACGATAACGGGAGATCAGCGCCACCGGCAGCAGCGTCAATAAGCTACCCAGCATTAATAGCGGCAGATGTGCCAGCGCCACTTCGCGCGACAGCCAATAAAGCAGCAACCACTCAGCACCGAGCAGCACCGGCCAATAGGCACGCGGGGACTGCAACATCAGTCCAAGGCGCAGGCCAAAGGGAAACAGCAACACCGCCAGCTCAGGACGATCCGCCAGATGCAGGCTGATGCTCCACAGGCAAAACCACGCGGCAGAAAAGATACAAAAACTGGCGATAACGGCAATCAGCCGCGAAAAGAGTGGCTGCATTACCAGCTATCGAACATGCGGCGCGCCAGTTCAACGTCGTTACTGACATTGAGCTTTTCCAGCAAATTGGCGCGATGAACGTGAACGGTTTTCGGCGACAGACCCAGTTCAGCTGCGATCTCTTTCACCGCTAAACCTTGCGCCAGTTTTTCCGCCACCTGGCGTTCGCGTTTGGTGAGCGGGTCCTGACGTCCGGAGGCGAGCTTCATAGCAATATCGGGCGTCAGATAGCAGCCGCCTTTGGCCACGGTATGCACCGCCGCGATCAGTTCATCGGGGCTGCATCGTTTAGAGAGGAATCCGCGCGCGCCCGCATTAAGCGCCTGCTCCACCAGCGCCGGACTATCGTGTACTGACAGCATGATGGTCGCCATACCTTTCGGCAGCTGGCTTAACAGCTCCAACCCGGAGATATCCGGCATCGAGATATCGCAGATGCACACCTGCACGCCACGCCCCGGCAATTGGTTGAGCGCTTCTCGCCCGGAACCACATTCGGCAACAACCTGGAAATCCGGTTCCAGCCCCAGCAATTGGGCAAAACCCGAACGGACGATCATATGGTCGTCAATGAGCGCGATGGTGGTCATGAGGTTTCCTGGTGGCGAAAAAACGCGCTTACCTTAGCGATAAGCGGGGGAAGCTTCAAGGGGATTGGGTGGCGGGGTTAGTTTGTGCAATGACGTATCGGTCGCCATAAATGGCGCCCCTACGCGATTTTGTAGGGGCGCCATTTATGGTGACCGACTTGTATCACTTGGAGAATTTACCGGCGAATTATGAGTAATTACCTGCATATTCATAATATGCAGGTATAAAAAAACCCCGCCGAAGCGGGGTTTGATAAGCAAGAAGCTTAGAGCGATTAGCCCTGCAGCAGAGACAGAACCTGCTGTGGAACCTGGTTAGCTTTAGCCAACACTGAGTTACCCGCCTGCTGGATGATCTGTGCTTTAGACATGTTTGAAACTTCAGTTGCGTAGTCAGCATCCTGAATACGAGACTGTGCTTCAGACAGGTTAGTGGTGGTGTTGTTCAGGTTAGTTACCGCTGAATCCAGACGGTTCTGAATCGCACCCAGGCTTGAACGGAACTTATCGATGCTGCTGATAGCGTCGTCCAGAGCGGCCAATGGATCTGAAGTTGCAGTACCAGCGCTGGTTGCATCAGTGGTGATCTTACCGCCAGCAGTTACGTTTACAGCTGCACCGACGGTTTTCGCGTTCGGGTTAGCAGACGAGTTGTCAACGGTGGTGCCATCAGCCAACAGGTTAGCTTTAACAGTTACCGCTCCGGTGTCTTTGTCTACTGCGTACTGAGTAGTGAACTTGTCTACGCTGGTGAAATTGCCGTTAGCGTCTGAGTAAGTGTCGCTTGATTTGCCAACATCAGCGCCGCTGAAGTTAACAGAACCTTTCATCACGCCAGATTTGTAATCGATAACTGCTGATTTAGCAGTACCTGCTGCGGTTGCACCATCATCAGCGGCTGCAACTTTAGCCATCACTTCATCTTTAGAGATAGAAGCGGTGTAAGTTACGTCACCAGTAGTTGCAGCGAAGCCGTAAGTTGTACCACCGATTGCAACAGTAGAGTTGTAGTCACCAGCAGCTGCTTTAGCAGAAGACTGGGTAAATACAGAGTCCAAAGTAGCCTGAGTCAACGTGCCGCTGGCGTTGTTGGTGGTCAGGTTACCGGTGGTGTCCATGTATGCAGTCTGGCCACCAATGGTTAAATTGCCATTGTTGTCTGCTTCGAACTCAACAGTGTCAGTTGAACCGCCAACAGCTGAATAAGTACCAGTGATTTTGCCAGTATCTGGAGCCAGTTTTGCACCGAATGCGCCTGCATCAGCACCAGCTGTACCTGCATCAACAGTTGCAGTGTAAGAGAAGTTACCTTTGGTTGCATCGTAGGTGTATTTAGTATCAGTACCTGCGCCATCAGTTACAGTAACTTGGTCACCGGTAGCCAGTTTAGAGAATGCTTGTGATGCAGTCAGCGCGCTGTTTTCGGTAACCAGGTTATAGACGCCAGAACCGGTAGCAGTTTCAGTTGCGCCAGCTGCAGTCAGGTTAGAAACGGTAGCGGCTTTGTTAGCTACAGTACCGGTGCCGTTTACGTTGAAGCCGTTCAGACCCAGAGTAGAAGAGTCAATCTTCTTCAGGTCGATAGAGATGGTCTGGCCATCGTTCGCGCCAACCTGAATTTTCAGGGAGCCGTCTTTAGACAGTACGTTCACGCCGTTGAACTGAGTCTGACCCGATACGCGGTCAATTTCGTCCAGACGTGATTTGATTTCGTCCTGAATTGAGTCCAGATCAGACTGGCTGTTGGTGCCGTTCTGAGACTGAACGGTCAGTTCACGAACACGTTGTAAGTTGTTGTTGATTTCTGACAGCGCGCCTTCAGTGGTCTGCGCAGCAGAGATACCGTCGTTAGCGTTACGCGCAGCCTGAGTCAGGCCGGTGATGTTAGACTGGAAGCGGTTAGCAATGGCCTGGCCCGCTGCGTCATCTTTAGCGCTGTTAATACGAAGACCAGAAGACAGACGCTCGATAGAGGTAGACAGAGCAGACTGGTTCTTGTTGATGTTGTTCTGAGTGATCAGCGAGAGGCTGTTGGTATTAATGACTTGGGCCATGATAATTTTCCTGTTAATCAAGTCTTTCGGTTAAGGTGTGGGCTTCAACCCGCCGGCTTCAGCGCCGTCAATGTTGTTATCGTCTGCCCTTAAACAACCTTTAGATTTTTTTTAGGACCAGGTGAAAATTTTTCCCTTCAACCTGTCACGTTTATCTTTATCGCCCTGCCCGCAGTGTTCTTTAGGCCAACCTGATCATTTTTCTAGCGTCCGAAATACCCTTCTCTATATACGCTATTCGCTTTATTACCCGCCGGTAAATAATTCTAAACTTTGCCCATAAAGAGCCGATAACCCGCGGTATTGATTCTCCGTGTCGACATAGAAAGGAAACAACATGACCACCATTTCTACCCTCGGTATCGGTTCAGGCCTCGATTTAAGTACCATCCTGGATAACTTGAGTACGGCTGAGAAAGCGTCTTTAACGCCTATCTCTAATCAGCAGACGGCTTATACCGCGAAGCTGAGCGCTTACGGCACCTTGTCGAGCGCGTTAACCACCTTCCAAACCGCCAACACGGCATTAAACAGCGCTGATTTGTTCACCGCAACCAGCGCAGCCAGCAGCACCACTGCGTTCAGCGCCACCACGTCTGGCAGTACCATTGCCGGGAAATACAGCATTAGCGTGACGCAGCTGGCGCAGGCACAGACGCTGACTTCCGGCGTGCAATCCAGCAACACCACTGCGCTGGGTAGCTCGGATGCCAGCCGCACGCTGTCGATTAAACTGGCCGACGGCACCAGCAAAGACATTACGCTGACCAGTGCACAAACCTCATTAACCGGCATGCGTGACGCGATTAACGGTGCCAATGCCGGTGTCAGCGCCAGTATTATCAAAACCGGTGATGGCGCTTATCGTCTGTCGCTAACCGCGTCGAAAACCGGAGAGGCCAATGCGGTTTCTTCAGTGACCGTGACTGGCGATGACACGCTGCAGGGTATTGTCGGCTTTGATTCAACCAAAACCGATGCCGATAACCCGCTGGACGTCAGCGTTGCCGCACAAGATGCCGAGTTAACGGTAAATAATGTCGCCATCACCAGCAGCACCAACACCATTAGCGATGCGCTGGAAGGAATTACGCTGAATCTGAATGATGTCACCAGCGGTAATCAGACGTTGACCATCACGCAAGATACCTCTAAAGCCTCCACCGCAATTTCCAACTTTGTGGATGCCTACAACAATCTGCTGGATCAGTTCACCAGCCTGACTAAATACACCGCAGTGGATGTCGGTTCAGATACACAAGACTCCAGCAACGGTGCGTTGGTGGGCGATAGCACGTTGCGCGGCATTCAAACCCAGATCAAGAGCCTGCTGACCAACACGGCCAGCTCTTCAACCTACAAAACGCTGGCGCAAATCGGTATCACTACCGACCCAACCACCGGTGAGCTGTCGTTAGATTCTGACAAGCTGAAAACCGAGCTGACCAAAGATCCAGCCGGCGTGAAAGAGATGATTGTGGGTGACGGTAAAACCACCGGTATCACCACCAAACTGGCAACGAACCTGACCAGTTGGCTGTCATCAACTGGCAGCATTCAGTCAGCGAAAGATGGCGTCAGCAAGACGCTGAATAACCTGACTGAGCAGTACAACAACATGAACACGCGTATCAACGCCCTTATTGCGCGTTATAAGACGCAGTTCACGCAACTCGACGTCACCATGAGCTCGCTGAACAGCACCAGCGATTACCTGACACAGCAGTTCGATAGCATGACTTCGAGCAGCAGTTCTAAATAGTAAGGAGTGACCATGTACAGCGCTACAGGCACACAAGCCTACGCAAAAATCGGGGTGGAGAGCTCAGTGATGAGCGCCAATCAACAGCAGCTGATTACCTTGCTGTTTGACGGTGCGATCAGCGCACTGGTCCGCGCCCGCCTGTTTATGCAGGACAACAATATCCAGGGAAAAGGTAACTCGATTTCCAAGGCCATTAACATCATCGAGGGCGGACTCAAGCAGGGCCTCGATGAGCAATCAGGCGATGACCTGACCGACAACCTGTTAGGACTCTACTCCTACATGGTTCGCCGTCTGGTTCAGGCTAATCTGCGTAATGATGTCGAAGCCCTCGAAGAAGTTGAAGGTCTTCTGCGCAATATCGCTGATGCCTGGAAAGAAGTCGTACAACCTCAACACCTTCAGGACGCCGTTTAATGAATATTGCACCGTCACTTGTCACCGTTTACCAACAGTTACTCGACCTCAGCCACGGAATGCTGCGTTTGGCAGCAGACGGCGAATGGGATGATTTGATTACCAAGGAAGTGGACTATGTCAGTGCGGTGCAAAGACTGGCGCAAACAACCGAAGCCGCCGCACCGTCGCGCCAGCTGCAAGAGCAGTTGCGTCCGGTGTTACGCCATATTCTCGATAATGAGAGTGAAGTGAAACGTCTGCTGCAGTTGCGTATGGACGAATTGACGCAGCTGGTGGGCCAGTCATCGATGCAGAAATCGGTGATGAGCGCGTATGGCAAGCAAGGTAGCGTGTATTTGCCGCAGGGTTGATTCGGACTCTGCGCGCTGATGCCCTCACCCCGGCCCTCTCCCACAGGGAGAGGGAGATGCTGCAATATGTCAGATGGGCTCGATCGGTTCCCTCTCCCACAGGGAGAGGGAGATGCTGCAATATGTCAGATGGGTTCGATCGGTTCCCTCTCCCACAGGGAGAGGGAGATGCTGCAATATGTCAGATGGGTTCGATCGGCTCCCTCTCCCACAGGGAGAGGGAGATGCTGCAATATGTCAGATGGGCTCGATCGGTTCCCTCTCCCACAGGGAGAGGGAGATGCTGCAATATGCCAGATGGGCTCGATCGGTTCCCTCTCCCTGTGGGAGAGGGTTAGGGTGAGGGAAAACTACTTCTGCGTCGCCGTCGAAACCGGGCGCATAATCTCTGGCTCGATATCCTGAATCACCGCCTCGTTCGGACGTTTCGCCACCTCTTCCAGCGCCTGCTGGCACTCAACGGTTGGCCGATCCACTTTACGCAGTCTCAACCCATCGTAACGCAGCTCACCGTTCTCCAGCACCAGCGGCATCACGCGCACCTGGCGCGTCACGTTGACCCAATCATCGCCCAGACGGGTTAATTTGCCCGGTTTGGCAATCACGCGCTGCCACTGACGGCAATCCAGCGTGTCGCCTTCGGCACCGATAATCAGGCTGCCCATCGCTTGCTTGCTGATCAGCTTGCTTTGCGGGCCCACGGTTTGCCAGTTGCCTTGCAGCTCCAGCGGCGCCGGGGTTTTCACCGCCTGGTCATAATTGCTGATCTGCGCACAGCCACTCAGCGCCAGCGCGGCCACTATCATCCACTTTTTCATTCTCGGTCCCTACACTCGCATCAATGGCGGCTACGTTATAATTTTTCCCGCAGGTTGCGCAAGGTATCTGCTGCGCGCCACATGATTTTCCTCAAGCTGCTCACTTCTGCGCCGATAACTCTTCTGGAGTTAAAAGTGCCTGTAAAAACAATAATGACCGATTACACACTCACCTTCGTTACGGAGAATCCCGTTATGCGATTGACCCTTCGCGCGCGTCTGACATCGATTGTTGGCCTGCTGTGCATTTTACTGATTGTTGCCGCCATCTGGGGAATTATTGGCCTGCGCGCCGCCGACCAACGGGCGCAAAACGCCTACCAGAATGAGCTGTTACCGCTGCAATATTCATCCCGCCTGTACCGCATGGTGCAGGAACAGTCCGCGACCCTGTTCGATGCCCTGCGCTACTGGACCGACAGCAGCGAAGTGGAGAAACGTCTGGCGCGCATCGCGCATTACGGCGAGCAGATTGCGAAAGACCGTCAAACCTGGCAGCAGCTGGCGTTTGATGCACAAACCAAACCACTCAGCCAGCAATTCATCACCCATCTCGACGGCTGGCAAAGCGCGCTGAAAGATGCCGGAGAACTGCTGAAGGGCGGCAACCCATCCGGCGCGCTGGTGGTGATTGAAACCCGCCTGCGCAGCGGCAGTCAGCTGCTGCAACAGGACATCGATCAGCTTGATGCGTTAATGCGCCAGCATGCAGAACTCACCTATCGGCAGAGCAACAGCGATTACCAGCTGGCGCGTAACAGCCTGATTATCATATTGCTGGTCGGGCTGAGCGTGGCGCTGGTGTTTGGCTGGTTGCTGATCCGCTCGATCAACCGGTCGATTGGTCAGGCACGCGAACTGGCCGAATCGATTGCGGCCGGTGAACTGAATCATGATATCGGCAGCGTTTCGCGCGATGAGATGGGCGAACTGATGCAGTCGCTACTGCGCATGGATGTGCGTCTGGCGGAGATTGTGCGCGACGTAGGCGAAAGCGCCAGCGCACTGAGTGATGCGGCGCGTCAGATGGCCGACGGCAATGACGATCTCTCTGAACGCACCCATTCGCAGGCCAGCTCGCTGGAGCAAACCGCTGCCAGCATGGAGCAGATGACCGCCACGGTGAAACACAACGCTGATAACGCCGCGCAGGCCAATGAACTGGCCACCGATGTGCGTCATCAGGCCGAACGCGGCAGCAGCGTATTGCGTGACGCGGTCAGCGCGATGGAGGAGATCGAATCCTCCAGCAAACGCATCGCCGATATCAACCGGGTGATCGATGAGATCGCCTTCCAGACTAACCTGCTGGCGCTGAATGCGGCAGTCGAAGCGGCACGCGCAGGCGAACAAGGACGCGGCTTTGCCGTGGTGGCATCCGAAGTGCGTCAGCTGGCACAGCGATCCGCCGGAGCCGCGCACGAGATCAAAGCGTTGATTGATGCCAGCGTCGGCAAAGTAGAAGCCGGCAGCGCGCTGGTGCAGCGTTCTGGCGCGATGCTCAATGACATCAATCAGGGCGTGGCGCGCGTGGTGGATATTGTCGGTGAAATCGCCGTGGCCAGCCGCCAGCAATCCAGCGGTATTGAGCAGGTGAATACAGCGGTGATTCAGATGGATGGTGCGACGCAGCAAAACGCCTCGCTGGTGCAGGAAGCCAGCGCCGCCAGCCAGACCGTCAGCGAACATGCCGGATTGCTGGTGGAGAAGATGGCCTTCTTCCGCCTGCAGCCGCGCTAAGGAGCGACATGATGCGTAAATTTCTCGCGATATTACTCGCCACGCCGCTGCTGAGCCACGCGGCGACCACACTGAATATCGCCACCATCGCCAACGGCGATATGACCATCATGCAGCAGCTCGCCACGCGCTACGAACAGGAGCATCCGGACGTCAAACTGCAATGGCATGTGATGGACGATGGCGCATTGCGTGAGGCGGTGCTGTCGGCGATGAACAGCGGTCAGGCGCAGTTCGATGTCATCACCGTCGGCACCTATGAAGCGCCGCTGTGGGGCGAAAAAGGCTGGCTGGCGCCGCTCAATAAGTTGCCCGCCGATTACGACAGCGATGATCTCATCGCGCCGGTGCGCAAAGCGCTGTCGTTCCAGCAAACGCTTTACGCCCTGCCGTTCTACGGGGAAAGCAGCATGACCTACTACCGCAAAGATCTGTTTGCGCAGAAAGGGTTAACCATGCCGGATAATCCCGACTGGACCGATATCAAGAACTTCGCCGCCAAACTCACCGATGCGCAAAAAGGCATTTATGGCCTGTGCCTGCGCGGTCAGCCCGGCTGGGGCGATAACGTGGCATTCATGACCACCATGGCGAATGCCTATGGCGCGCAGTGGTTCGATGATAACTGGCAGCCCACGCTCAATTCGCCGGAGTGGCGCGAAGCGCTGAGTGATTATCTGCAGGTGGTAAAGCAGGATGGACCGCCGGATACGGTGAAAAACAGTTTCGGCCAGATTTTGCGTCTGACCGCGCAAGGCAAATGCGCGATGTGGATCGACAGCACGGTAGCAGCCGGTTTGCTGGTTAATCCGCAGATCTCATTAGTCGCCGACAAGCTGGCCTTTGCGCCTGCGCCGGGCGGCATCACACGTAATGGTTCGAACTGGTTATGGTCGTGGGCGCTGGCGGTACCGGCTAACACGCCGAATCGCGAGGCGGCGATAGCCTTTATTAGCTGGGCGACATCCAAACAGTACATTCAGCAAGTGGCCGATACCGTCGGCTGGGGCGCGGTGCCGCCCGGCAGCCGCAATTCCACTTATCAGCAGGCGAGCTATCAGCGTCTGGCGCCGTATGCCGCGCAGGTACGTGCGGCGATTGATTCGGCGACCGTCGAGCAGCCCACGCTCAACCCTGTGCCTTATCAGGGCGTGCAGTATGTGAGCATTCCCGGATTTGACCAGATGGGGAACGCCGTCGGGCAGAATCTGGCGGATATGCTGAGCGGCAAACTGACGCTGGATGAGACACTGGCGAAGAATCAGCAGGACGTTACGCAAATTTATCAGCAGTTGCATTGATTGCTTTCGTAGGGAGCGCATTAATGCGCACCTGGTTGCCATGAATATCGATTCAACAGCGGAATCCTGACAACGCAGCTTGCGCGCGTTACACTAGCGCGCAAGTTGATATGCAGGAACACCGAATGAAAACCACAGAAGAGTATTACGCTCAGGCACGCACGATGTTTTTCACCGCCCACCCCGATTTCCAGTCCGCCCTGGATGAACTCACCGAAAGCGATGCACGCCAGGCGAATTTGTCATTAGCGCAATTACGTGATTGGCATGCAGAGCGCATTTATGCCGCATTTTTGCGTCAGAAGAAGCTGGACGGCATGCTTTTTTCCATTCAATTGGCGGAACCCGATAAAGCCGTCGCTGCGGATGCCATTGAAAAGTATCTGAAATCTCACGCGGAAGCATTAGGCATGACGTGGGAAGAGTTCTGCATCAAAAACGAGTTGTAATCGGCCACGTACTGTAACGGCATCAAAGATACATCGCCAACCACACAAAATGTTCAGGAAAAAGTTGTACAAGTTGAGAAAACTTGTATAACTTACTCATCACGACGTCAGTCGTAGATTGTCCTTGAACGAATGGTGCTGTTGCACCGCCTCTGGAAGTGTTGCTGGATTTCCACTTCCAGAGGTCATATTTTTCTACCCTTCCCGCTCGATCCCTTTGACTTCGATATAACTCGCCACCGCCAGTAGACGATTGACGTGGGTTAGCAGCAGATCCACATCCGACTGTAAAAACTCCTGCGACGCGCGCGATGCGGTGACGATCGCCTCCTGCACCGTGTCGGAAATGGTCAATGAGTTATTCTCTTTTGCCTGAATCAGTAGCGCCGCGATCAATAACGACTGCGCCTCAACCTGCGCCACCAGCTCTTTTGCTTCCACATCCATTTTTGCCATTTTCAATAAGATATCGATAACCAGTTGGCGCATATTTACCCCTGTTTTTATTTACAGTACTATATCGCACCCGATCCAATGAATGGAACGACCCTGATGTTTGTGGAGTTGATTTACGATAAGCGTAACGTGGCTGGATTACCGGGCGCACGTGAGATGATTTTGCAGGAGTTGGAAAAGCGTGTACAGCGCGTCTTTCCCGATATTGAGGTACGCGTCAAACCAATGGAACGTAACGCCATAGATACCGATTTGAGCAAGAACGATAAAGCGACGGTTGCGCGGATTGTCGAAGAAATGTTCGATGAGGCAGAAATGTGGCTGGTGGCCGATTAGGCCACCAGTGCGTCAGAGGCTTAGCTCTCCTGCTCAGCATTGTTGATGGCGATTTCCAGATCCTGAATCGCCTCATCAATGTCATCCAGCAGTTTACCTTGTTTGTTTAGCAAGGTGTCGAAGCGACCCGCGTATTCGGTGTCTTTATATTCACCCGCGTCAAACGCCAGCCAGTGGGCAGACAGCGTCTCAGTGTTAGTCTGCGCGTAGTGGCGCATCTCTTTAAGCTGGGAGGTGACATCACGCAGGTAGTCAATTTTGGTTTTTACAATTTCTGTATCACTCATGCTATCTTCCTTTTCGCTTAATAAGACGATTTAAATAACGCTTGAAGGGTTAATGATAGTGCAAAATATCGAAGCTGCCTTAGGAATAATCGGAAGTGACTAAAACCCGTGAGTAAACAGGGGACATCCGGGTCCCCGATAATGCAACCTCAGGCATTACAAATATTTCCTCGCCAGCTCAATCAGCTCATCCTTCGCGGCATCACCCAGTTTTATTACGCCCTGCTCGACAAAGCTAAACGCGCGGCCGAAATCCTTCACGCCTTCTGAGAACGCCTGACTGGCGTCATGGCTCTGCGTCGCTGCGGCGGCTGGCGGCGCGTCGGCTGCAACGGGAGCAGCAGCTTCCGGTGCGCTGGGCGGCGCTGCCTCAGCTGCAGCAACAGGCGCAGCCTCCACAGGTGCCGCGGCGGGCGTCGCCACTTCGTTGGCGAAATCTTCCGCAGGTGACGATGTGAGGGTGCTGGTTGGATTGATAACAGTTTGATCGCTCATAATGCTCTCCTTCTTACTGAATAAAGATCGCAGTCGGATAACAGTGGCTGCAATCCACGTGGTGATAAGCATGATGCCCTCCTTAACGCTTAGGTTGAGGTGGCGATTTATCTCCTTCAGCCGGTTTCCCCTTATCCGCAGGATTGCTGATTGGGTGCTTTGCTATCCCATCGAGTTTGTTTTGCAGCGCAACCAGCTGGCTGGTGAGCTCCGCCACGCGTGCTTCGCGCCGTTCTGAAATCGTTCGATATTGCTGTCGAATCTCCTCAACGCGCTGATTAGCACTGTTGCTAACGAACAGGAACAACACCGTCATCGCCACGCACATCAGCGACAGCATCAGCAGAAAGCCGCCGAAGAACAGTTGGCGTCGATGGTTTTTCACTACGTACTCACTGTTTATCTGCATCATCACGACTCTCCTCCAGAGTGGTAATCAGTTGATTCACCTGGCTGCGAAACTTATCGCTATGCTCGGTTTCGGTGGTTGCCAGTAAAATACTCAGGGCGTTTTTGATCAGCCGCAGATCGGTTTCCAGCGAAGAGATTCGCCGCAGGTTTTTGTCATGTCGGACGCGCAACTCATCGTTTTCCTGACGCATCAAGGCGTGACCCTCTTTGAGCAGCATCACCTGTTCTTTGTAGCTGGTGATGATCTCTCCGCCGGCACGATTGCTGGTGACGATAGCGGCGATCCCCGCCATTAACGGTTTCCAGAACACAGCTGCTGCGCCGCCGCCGAGAAGCAACGCACCTACGCTGGTGACTAAACTACTTTCCATGCTTCACCTCTCACCCCTGGCAAGGGTTGTGCCCCATTAGCACGCTGACCACCCTTGCCAGCTTCGCGGTCAACGCCTGAATTTAAGTTTACTTTAAATGGTGAATTTAAGTATACTTAAGTCGTTCCTTCAGGAGATGTCAAGATGATGAAAAAAGAATCTTCCGGTGAGCGCATCCGGGCACGACGTAAAGCACTACAGTTAACGCAGCAGGCGCTAGCCAAAAGCATCGGTGTTTCGCATGTGGCTGTATCGCAATGGGAAAAGGAGGAAACGGTTCCGCGTGGCGAGAACTTATTGCGATTGGCGGAATGGCTGCAATGCACAGCAGCGTGGATTATTGATGGGGACGGCGAAGTGTTTGCCACGTACGCTAAAGCCGCGCCGGTCACGGCGGTGCCATTGATTAGCCTCGCGCAAGCGTCAGCGTGGTTAGGCGAGCAGCGTTTATTGTTGAAACAGCAAGCAACGCGCTTTCTCTACAGTGAAAGTCAATTAGGCGATGGCGCACTGGCGGTCACGGTGGAAGACCACGCAATGCAGCCGGATTACCGGCCCGGTGACAGTGTGATCTTTGATCCAGATGTTCAACCGCAGCCGGGCGATGTGGTTTTGGCGCTGGTCGATGGCGTGGCGCTGATGCGGATTTATCGTCTGCAAACGCAGCAGCAGGCTGAGCAAATCTTCACATTGCGCGCGTTGAATAATGACTTTCCGCAGCTGCATTCGGCGGAATCGGCGCTAGAAATTATCGGCACGCTGATGGAGTTGCGACGTTACCGAAGCGGCTAGCCGCTTCGCTTAAGCTGTTATAATAAAAAAAGTTTAGCCTGATCGCGGTAAGCTATGGACAGACCCCGCAGTAAGGCTGCTAATCTAGTCGCAAAATAATAAATTATCCGGACAATCTCGATGCTCACCACAATTATTTACCGCAGCCATCTGCACGATCACGTGCCAATCAAAACGCTCGAAGATATGGTTGCTAAAGCCAATAGCAAAAACAAAAACTTCGACGTTACTGGCATCCTGCTGTTCGACGGCCTGCACTTCTTCCAGCTGCTGGAAGGACCGCGTGAGTCCGTTCAGGGCATATACAAGCGTATTTGTCAGGACGCACGCCACCATAATCTGGTGGAGTTAATGCACGACTTCGCGCCCGAACGCCGTTTTGGCAAAGTCGGCATGGAGCTGTTCGATCTGCGCGAGCATGACAAAGACACTGTGCTGCAAGCAGTGCTGGATAAAGGCACCTCGCGTTATCAGCTCACCTACAAAGATCGCGCGCTGCAGTTTTTGCGTACCTTCGTGGTGGCGCGCGACAAAGAGAACTACTTCGAGATCCCGCCAGCCAATACCTGGGAATTTGTTCCGGATAATGAATGGCAGAACGATCTGGATGGTATCGATCAGAGCCTGCAGGATTGCCGCTTTGCTTTTCAACCCATCATCGATCCCTTCGCGCGCCGCGTCACTTCGTTTGAAGCGCTGATCCGCACGCCAAACGGTGGCTCACCCGATGAGTATTTCTCCGCGTTTGGCGGCGAAGCGATTTATCACGCGGATATTCAGTCGAAACGTCTGGCATTTAACGTGGCAAGCAAACTGGGGATTGGCGAGCATCGTCTGTCGATCAACCTGCTCCCGATGTCGCTGGTGACGGTGCCAAACGCGGTGGATTTCCTGCTGGCGGAGATCAAAGCCAGCGGGCTGGTGCCGCAGCAGGTAATCGTTGAAGTGACCGAAAATGAGATCATTTCGCGCTCGGATGAATTTGCTGCCGAAGTGAGAAAGTTGAAAGCGGCGGGGATCAGCCTGGCGCTGGACGATTTTGGTGCCGGTTTTGCTGGCTTGTCGCTGTTATCGAAATTCCAGCCGGACAAAATCAAAATCGATCGCGAGATTATCCGCGATGTGCATAAAAGCGGCCCGAAGCAGGCGATCATGCACGCCATCATTAAGTGCTGCGCATCGCTGGAAATCGCGGTGATTGCCGAAGGTGTCGAACAAGCCGAAGAGTGGATGTGGCTGGAAGCGGCGGGTATCAGTCAGTTCCAGGGTTTCCTGTTTGCGCATCCGCTGTTGAATGGATTCCCGGCAGTGGCGTGGCCTGAGATTAAATAGTGTGGTGGTCGCCATCAATGGCGACCAACAAACTAATAATATGTCGCCTCGATATTGCCATACTGCTTATCCACCACCTCGCCCGCTGCGTCGGTGGTAATAATGTCGCAATAATAGGGAACATCGTTTTTATATTTGCAGACATTGCTAACGGTTTTAATCTGGTTATTACGTTTTACCGTGGTGACCACGTCGGAAATCTTTTTCTTATCTTCTGCCCGCACTGCAGTAGCACGCGACACTTCCGTTCCGGCCTGAGTAATACTCAATACCGCCATTTCACCCGCGCTGTTATAGGCGAGATGAAACGCTGCATCTGAAGCGGGCGATGAGATTTGTTCCACCAAGCCCTGTTTGTTATAGGTAATATCCACGGTCATGCTCGGCGTGACTTTCTTCACCATGGCGCAGTTTTTATCCAGCGTCACCACTACGTCCTGACCATTCTCGCTGCCTTTTAATGTGTTGCCGTCGCGCGCAACCTCAATCACTTCGCCCTCTTTGCCCACCGATTTAACATGCGTTGGACAGCCGTTATGATCGAAATCGACATTCACTTCAAAGATTTGCTGGCCGTCGGCGGTGAACAGCGTTTGATGGGTATTTTTGACTTTTCCGGGTAGCGCTTCGAATTGATAAAGATAGGCAAAGTTTTTCATTTGCGGATAATACGTCGCGTCATCCTTGTCACATCCTGCAAGCAGAATGATGGCGACTAAAAACAGTAGGTTTTTCTTCACGTGAGAATCCTCTTCTCAAAATAAGGCAGCGCGTTGGGCGGTGTATTCACTGTGATGCTGCAACCTTCCCGCCTGAGATAAAACCATCACCGCGCTGAACTATACTCGAAAGAAATACCCGAAAGAAACCCGAAAAAACTACACCTGCATACTCATAATATCGGTGTAAGCCGACACCAGTTTGTTACGCACCTGCACACCCATCTGCATGGAAATTGAGGATTTTTGCAGATCGACCATCACATCGTTTAACTGGATGCCCGGTTTACCCATTTCAAAATCCTGCGCCTGAGCGCGCGCCGTTGTCTGAGTTTCGCTGATCTTGTCGAGTGCTGCTTTCATGGTGGCACTAAAATCGACCTGATTGGTGGATTCCGCCTGCTTACCACTGGCCTGCAGAGACGTCATCTGCAGCTGCTGCAGCACACCCTCAATCGCCTGAATTGACATTGCCTGACCCCTAATGAAGACGTGATTAAATTTTCACGATGAGAAAGTTAACACACTGTCAATAGGACAAAGGCGCTAAATGACCGCAAAAAACCCGGCTTATCCACCCATCGATGAGACCCGAATCATCAAATAATGCCTGCCAATAAGTGGAATTTAATTTTTCTCCTCTCCCGGTTTTAGGGGAGAAGTCTTCAGGGAGTACGTTTTGTCACCACACCACCTCACCCGATCAATAATGTCAGGCAGGAATCGGTCATGAATGCGAGTGCAGCCGCTACACAGGATACAGCTAAGAAAGGCTTCAATGACCTTCTCGCCCGCCTGCGCGCCAATCCGCGTATTCCCTTAATTATCGCCGCTGCTGCGGTTATCGCAGTGGTGTTTGCGTTGGTGCTGTGGGCAAAGGCGCCAGATTATCGCGTGCTTTATAACAATCTCTCCGATGAGGATGGTGGCGCGATTGTCACGCAGCTGACGCAAATGAACATCCCTTACCAGTTCGCCGATAACGGTGGAGCACTGATGGTGCCCGCCGATAAAGTGCATGAGCTGCGTCTGCGTCTGGCGCAACAAGGTCTGCCGAAAGGCGGCAACGTTGGCTTCGAACTGATGGACAAAGAGAAGTTCGGTATCAGCCAGTTCAGCGAGCAGATTAACTATCAGCGTGCGCTGGAAGGTGAACTGTCGCGCACCATCGAAACGCTCGGTCCGGTGAAGAGCGTACGCGTGCATCTGGCAATGCCGAAACCGACCTTATTCGTGCGTGAGCAGAAAGCCCCTTCCGCTTCGGTCACGCTGAATCTGCAACCTGGCCGCGCGTTAGATGAAGGTCAGATTCAGGCCATTCAGCATATGGTCTCCAGCAGTGTGGCCGGTCTACCGCCGGGCAACGTTACCGTTGTCGATCAGGCTGGTCGTCTGTTGACCCGCTCCGATAGCGAAGGTCGCGACCTGAATGATGCGCAACTGAAATATGCCTCTGAAGTGGAAGCGCGCTTCCAGCAGCGCATCGAAGCAATCCTCAACCCGATTGTTGGCCAGGGTAATGTGCACGCGCAGGTGACGGCGCAGATCAACTTTGACCGCAGCGAGCAGACCGACGAGAAATATCAGCCGAACGCCAATCCAAACAATACCGCCGTGCGTTCACGCCAGACCAGCAATTCAGAACAGAATGGCAGCGCCTATCCGGGTGGCGTACCGGGTGCATTGTCGAATCAGCCTGCGCCAGCCAACACCGCGCCAGTGGCCAATCCACCGGCCAATAACAACAATAATGCCAACGGTCAGAACGCGAACGCGCAAAACGCCAATGCGCAGAATAACGGCAGCACCACCAGCACCGCACAGCCTTCTGGCCCGAGCAGCTCAACACGCAACGACACGGTGAACTACGAGCTGGATCGCACCATTCGTCATACCAAGCTGAACGTCGGCGATGTGCAGCGCCTGTCGGTTGCGGTGGTGGTGAACTACCGTGACGACGGCAAAGGCAAAGCGGTGGCGCTGAACGAACAGCAGATCAAACAGATTGAAGACTTAACCCGCGAAGCGATGGGCTATTCGCAAACCCGTGGCGACAGCGTCAACGTGGTGAACTCACAGTTCAACATGACCGAGCCAGCCGGTGGCGACCTGCCATTCTGGCAGCAGCAATCGTTCTTCGATCAGCTGATGACTGCCGGTCGCTGGCTGCTGGTGGCGTTGGTTGGCTTCATCCTCTATCGCAAGCTGGTTCGTCCACAGCTGATGCGTAAGAAAGAGCAGGAGAAGGCTGCGGCTGAAGCGCTGGCGGCACGCTCTGCGGCCATGGAAGAAGAAGAAGCCTTTAACGTTCAGCTCAGCAAAGACGAGCTGGATCAGGAGCGTAAATCTACTAACCGCATGAGCGCCGAGGTGATGAGCCAGCGTATCCGCGACATGTCTGAAAACGATCCGCGCGTCGTCGCGCTGGTTATCCGCGAATGGATGAGTAAAGAACTATGAGTCTGACCGGTACAGAAAAAAGCGCCATCCTGATGATGACCATTGGCGAAGAGCGCGCGGCGGAGGTGTTCAAACATCTCAATCAGCGTGAAGTTCAGCACCTGAGTGGCGCCATGGCCAACATGCGCCAGGTATCTCATAAGCAGCTGACTGAAGTGTTGCGTGAGTTTGAAGCCGATGCAGAACAGTTTGCGGCGCTGAGCCTCAACTCCAACGATTACCTGCGTTCGGTGTTGATCAAAGCGCTGGGCGAGGAGCGAGCCTCAAGTCTGCTGGAAGATATTCTCGAGAAAAACGAGACCACCAGCGGTATGGAAACGCTCAACTTCATGGAGCCACAGGCGGCCGCCGACCTTATTCGCGACGAGCATCCGCAGATTATCGCCACCATCCTTGTCCACCTCAAACGTGGCCAGGCGGCGGATATTCTGGCGCTGTTCGACGAGCGTCTGCGTCACGATGTGATGCTGCGTATCGCCACCTTCGGCGGTGTCCAGCCGGCGGCGCTGGCGGAACTGACCGAAGTACTGAATGGCCTGCTCGACGGCACCAACCTCAAGCGCGCGAAGATGGGCGGCGTGAGAACGGCAGCAGAAATTATCAACCTGATGAAAACCCAGCAGGAAGAAGCGGTTATCGAAGCAGTACGCGACTTCGATGGCGAGCTGGCACAGAAGATCATCGACGAGATGTTCCTGTTCGAAAACCTGGTGGAAGTGGACGACCGCAGCATCCAGCGCCTGTTGCAGGAAGTGGAATCCGAGCAGTTGCTGGTGGCATTGAAAGGTGCCGAGCAGCCGCTGCGCGAGAAGTTCCTCAAAAACATGTCCGCCCGTGCAGCCGATATCCTGCGCGACGATCTGGCCAACCGGGGTCCGGTCCGTATGTCGGCGGTGGAGAACGAACAGAAGGCGATTCTTCTGGTGGTGCGCCGCTTAGCAGAATCCGGCGAGATGGTCATTGGTGGTGGCGAGGAAACCTATGTCTGATGCCTTTTCCGCCCGCGCGTGGCAGCGCTGGCAGCCTGATGATTTAGGCAGCCCGTTCGGCGCCGAACCGGAGCCTCAGCTTGAGGAGCCCGAGATCGATGTTGAACTGAGCGCCGAAGCGGAACAGCAGCAGCAGCTGGAACGCATGCAGCAGCAGATGCGTAAAGATGCGCAGACGCAAGGCTACAGCGAAGGCTATCAGAAAGGTTTCGCCGAAGCGCAACAGAACGGTTATGACGCCGGTTTCCAGCAAGGCTTAGCCGATGCGCAGCAGCAGCAAGCGCCGCTGCAGGCACGCATGCAGCAGCTGGTGACCGAGTTCCATCACACGCTGGAAGCGCTCGACAGCGTGATCGCTTCTCGTTTGATGCAGCTGGCACTGGAAGCTGCACGTACGGTGATTGGCCAGGCCACGCAGGTGGACGGCACCGCCCTGCTGCGTCAAATCCAGCAGTTGATTCAGCAGGAACCGATGTTCAGCGGCAAACCGCAGCTGCGCGTCCATCCTGACGATTTACAGCGCATCGAGCAGACGCTCGGTCCCACGCTGGATCTCCACGGCTGGCGCTTGCTGGCCGACAGCACGCTGCATCCTGGCGGCTGTAAGCTTAGCGCCGAAGATGGCGACCTTGATGCGAGCGTGGCAACACGCTGGCAGGAATTGTGCCGCCTGGCCGCTCCGGGGACACTGTAATGACCTCCTCACGCCTTTCACGCTGGCTCGGCGCGCTTGACGCCTTCGAAGAGCGTATTTCACAGGTGCAAACCGTGCGTCGCTACGGCCGCCTGACGCGCGCCACCGGTTTGGTGCTGGAGGCCACCGGCCTGCAACTGCCGCTCGGCGCAACCTGCATTATTGAACGTACCGATGGCAGCAAGATCACTGAAGTGGAGAGTGAAGTGGTCGGCTTCAACGGCCAGAAACTGTTAATGATGCCGCTGGAAGAAGTGGACGGCATTTTGCCGGGCGCACGCGTTTATGCGCGCGTCAGTGGCGACAGCGGGCACAGTGGCAAGCAGATGCTGCTGGGCCCGGAACTATTGGGTCGCGTCCTCGACGGCAGCGGCAAACCGCTGGATGGTTTGCCGGCGCCGGAAACCGGCTATCGCGCCCCGCTGATCACCGCACCGTTTAACCCGCTGCAACGTACGCCGATTGAAGATGTGCTGGATACCGGCGTGCGCGCCATCAACGCCCTGCTCACCGTGGGTCGCGGTCAACGTATGGGCCTGTTCGCGGGTTCCGGCGTCGGTAAAAGCGTGCTGCTCGGCATGATGGCGCGTTACACCAAAGCCGATGTGATCGTGGTGGGTTTAATTGGTGAACGTGGTCGTGAAGTTAAAGAGTTCATTGAAAACATTCTCGGTGCCGAAGGCCGCGCGCGTTCGGTAGTGATCGCCGCACCCGCAGACGTCTCGCCGCTATTACGAATGCAGGGTGCTGCGTATGCCACGCGTATCGCCGAAGATTTCCGCGATCGCGGCCAGCACGTGCTGCTGATTATGGATTCCCTCACCCGCTACGCCATGGCGCAACGTGAAATCGCGCTGGCCATCGGTGAGCCGCCAGCGACCAAAGGTTATCCGCCTTCGGTGTTCGCCAAACTGCCCGCGCTGGTGGAACGCGCCGGTAATGGTACGCACGGCGGCGGTTCGATCACCGCGTTTTATACCGTGTTGACGGAAGGCGACGATCAGCAAGACCCGATTGCCGACTCGGCGCGTGCGATTCTGGACGGCCACATTGTGCTGTCGCGTCGTCTGGCAGAAGCCGGTCACTATCCGGCGATTGATATTGAAGCGTCGATCAGCCGCGCCATGACCTCATTAATTGATGAGACGCACTATGCGCGCGTGCGCCAGTTCAAACAGTTGCTCTCCAGCTTCCAGCGTAACCGCGATCTGGTGAGTGTGGGTGCGTATGCCGCAGGCAGCGATCCGATGCTGGACCGCGCCATCAAGCTCTATCCCGAGATGGAAGCTTTCCTGCATCAGGGCATTTTCGAACGCAGCGACTACGACGATGCCTGTTTGCATCTGCAGGCGATGTTCGGTTAACGCCAAACGAGGTTAAGTCATGAAAACGGCCAGTGCGATCAACAAGCTGCGCGATATGGCGGAGCAGGAATTGGAGAGTGCGGTGATTCACCTCGGCGATATGCGTCGTGGTGTGCAGCAGGCCGACGAACAACTCAGCATGCTGCTGGATTATCAGGATGAGTACCGCAACAAGCTCAATCAGGATATGTCCGGCGGCATCGCCAGCACGCGCTGGACCAATTATCACCAGTTTATTCAGACGCTGGAAAAAGCCATCGAACAGCATCGCCAACAGCTTTCCCAGTGGAATCAGCGCCTTGATACCGCGCTGAGCAACTGGCGTGAAAAGCATAAGCGACTCAATGCTTATCAAACGCTGATTACGCGCGCTGAGGAAAACGCATTACGACAAGAAAACCGTCTCGATCAGAAACGGATGGATGAATTTGCCCAACGGGCCGCATTGAGGAAAGGCGAATGATTACGCTGCCAACAGTTGCTACGCAAACCTCGGTTTTGGGAGACGCTGACAGTTCAGTTTCCTCCGATCTTTTGCAGGGCACAGATAACCTGCCACAGGGATTTATTACTGAACTCGGCAACCGCTTGCTGACGCTGGTAAAGCAACAAGCTGTTAACACGCAATCGACTGATCTGACAGCAGAAGTTGATGAAAAAGACGTCAGTAAAGCCTCGTTAAGCGCGTTATTACAGGCTCTAGAGAAACCAGATGCGTTAAACGCACTTTTACAGCCGGAAAACACTAAAGCCACGCTGAAATCAGCCGATGATAAAGACAAGAGTGAGGCAAGTTCGTTAACTGCCAGCGACTTACAGAATGTGCAGGCGTTATTCGCCATGTTGCCGGTAGCGGTTGAGAACCGCACCAGCACAGCCATGGTAAGCAGCACGGGCGAAGGCAAAACTGACACTCGCGCTTCGCTTAATGCAGCATTGTTAAGCGGTTCGCTGGCCGGTGCAGTAAAAGAAGAGCAAGCGCAGCCGGATGGTGCACAGAATAAATCCAGCGATGCTGGAACGCGCTTAACGCAAACGGCTGCCAACACGCAGATCAGCAGCAGCGTCACCACCACCGCCAGTACCAGCAGCGGCTTGACGCTGGATGAGAGTTTTAAGCAGGTGCTGAATGCGCTGAGTAAGCCGGAAGAGCGCACCGCCGCGCAAAGCAGGGATGACCAGGTAGCGCCATTAACCAGCGCCCCCCTGAGCGCCACCAGTTCGCTGGTGAGCAGCACCGCCTCGACCAGCACCACGCCGTCGACGCCCATGCTGAATGCGCAGCTCGGCAGCAGCGAGTGGCAGCAGGCGCTGAGTCAGCAGATTGTGATGTTTAGCCGCAACGGGCAGCAGAACGCCGAATTGCGTTTACATCCACAGGATTTGGGCGCTATCCAGATCAGCCTGACCCTCGATAAGGATCAGGCACAGTTAAGTATGGTTTCCAGCCACAGCCAAGTGAGGGCCGCGCTGGAAGCGGCTCTCCCTCAGCTGCGTACAGCGCTGGCGGAGAGCGGAATAAACCTGGGACAGAGTAACGTCAGCAGCGACGCCTTCGCACAGGGCCAGAGTTATCAGGGCCAGCAGGAAGGACGTCGTGACGGACAGCACGGCAGCTTTACCCTCTCCCAGGACAGTGACAACGAGATAACGCCTATTGCCGTCCCGGCAGCCCTTCAAGCGCGCGCGGCCGGTAACGGCGCTGTCGATATCTTTGCCTGACAGCCGCTAAACGCTGAAGGTAAGCGTAAAACCCGCGTCTTTTCTTCCCATTGTTTGACTTAAGACGCGGGATAATCTGTCCAGGTAAGCCGAGAGGCTTGCCCATAATTCACAGGAAGTAACTGCAAGATGTCTGATAACGCGAAAGCTAAAGGCCGCAAACGTTCACTACTACTACCGGTGTTACTGATTGTAACGCTGGCCGCTTGCAGCGTGGCAGGCTATGCAGTCTGGCGAATGATGAATAAACACGAAGGCAGCCAACCGGACGCGGCGAAAGTCGAGCCACCGGCTGCTCCCGTATTTTTTGCAATGGATACGTTTACAGTAAACCTGGTCAATCCTGACAACGATCCCGACCGTGTGCTGTACGTGGGTTTCACCCTGCGTCTGCCCGATGAGGATACCCGTCGTCGGTTGAACGATTACCTGCCGGAAGTGCGCAGCCGTCTGCTGTTACTGCTTTCACGTCAAAGCGCGACGGCACTGGCAACAGAGCAAGGCAAACAGGCCCTGGTTGAGCAGATCAAACAGGCACTGGCGCCGCCGCTGGTAAAAGGTCAACCGGCTCAGGTTGTCAATGACGTGCTGTTTACCGCCTTCATTTTGAGGTGATTTAATGGGCGATAGCATTCTCTCCCAGGCTGAGATTGACGCGCTGCTTAATGGCGACAGTGACAGCGCGGAAGTAGAGAACAGTTCCAAAGGGACCGATGGCGACATCCGTCCCTATGATCCCAATACTCAGCGCCGCGTCGTACGTGAGCGTCTGCAGGCGCTGGAGATCATCAACGAGCGCTTTGCCCGTCATTTCCGTATGGCGCTGTTTAACCTGCTGCGCCGTAGCCCCGATATTAGTGTGGGTGCGATCAAGATTCAGCCGTACCACGAGTTCGCCCGCAACCTGCCGGTGCCAACCAACCTGAACCTGATCCACCTGAAGCCGCTGCGCGGCACGGCGCTGGTGGTGTTTTCACCGAGCCTGGTATTTATTGCTGTCGATAACCTTTTTGGCGGCGACGGTCGTTTTCCGACCAAAGTTGAAGGTCGTGAATTTACCCATACCGAACAGCGCGTGATTCGCCGCATGCTGAAGCTGGCGCTGGATGGTTATAGCGACGCATGGAAAGCGATTTATCCGCTGGAAGTCGAGTATGTGCGTTCTGAGATGCAGGTGAAATTCACCAACATCACCACTTCACCGAACGACATCGTGGTTAACACGCCGTTCCAGGTGGAGATTGGTAACCTGGTCGGTGAATTCAATATCTGTATTCCGTTTTCAATGATTGAGCCGCTGCGCGAGCTGCTGGTCAATCCGCCACTGGAAAACTCACGTCGTGAAGATAATCACTGGCGCGACAATCTGGTGAAACAGGTGCAGCACTCGGAGCTGGAGCTGATTGCCCACTTCGCCGAAACATCGCTGCGCCTGTCACGTATTTTGCAGCTAAAACCTGGTGACGTCCTGCCCATTGAGAAGCCGGACCGCATCATTGCTCACGTCGATGGCGTGCCGGTGCTGACTAGCCAATACGGCACCATCAATGGCCAGTATGCCCTGCGTGTAGAACATTTGATTAACCCGATTTTGAATTCGCTGAACGAGGAACAGCCCGATGAGTGACAGCAAGAAACCGTCCGACGACGACATCTCCGCGGACGATCTGTGGGCTGCAGCTATGAACGAACAAACCACCACCAGCGCGCCAGATCCGACTGAAAATGTCTTCAAATCGCTGGAGAATCCTGGCATCAGCGGTTCGCTGCAGGATATCGATCTGATCATGGATATTCCGGTCAAACTGACCGTGGAACTGGGTCGCACCAAAATGACCATCAAAGAGCTGCTGCGCTTGACGCAGGGTTCAGTGGTGGCGCTGGATGGCCTGGCCGGTGAACCGCTGGATATTCTGATTAATGGCTATCTGATCGCACAGGGTGAAGTGGTGGTGGTGAACGACAAATATGGCGTGCGCATCACCGACATCATTACCCCGTCTGAACGTATGCGTCGTCTGAGCCGTTAAGCATGTTAAAGCACACGCAAGCGGAACAACCGGTAGCGAGCCAGCCGGTGGTCTCTACCGGTTCGGTGATTGGCCAGGTCAGCAGCGTGCTGGCGGTGATTGTTCTGCTGATTCTCGGCTGCGGCTGGCTGGCGAAACGTCTCGGCTTTGCGCCGAAAACGGTGACCGGCCAGGCGCTGAAAGTCAGCGCCACCGTGCAGGTGGGTCAGCGCGAGCGTGTGGTGATTGTCGATACCGCCGATGCGCGTCTGGTGTTGGGCGTCACCGCCCAACAGATTACGCATTTGCACTCGTTACCGCCGCTGCCGCCGGAAGAACTGGCGAATAGCAGCGCTACCCCGCAGGATTTTCGCCAGCTGTTCCAGAATCTGGTTAAACGTCCCGGAAAACCCCAATGATGCGTCGATTCCTTGCTCTTCTACCGCTGCTGTTGCTGGCACCGGTTGCCCATGCGCAGCTGCCAGGTTTAATCAGCCAGCCGCTGGCCAATGGCGGCCAGAGCTGGTCGCTGCCGGTGCAGACGCTGGTTTTCATCACCTCGCTGACCTTTATTCCGGCCGTACTGCTGATGATGACCAGCTTTACACGCATCATCATTGTGTTTGGCTTACTGCGTAACGCCCTCGGCACGCCATCTGCGCCGCCTAACCAGGTGCTGCTCGGCCTGGCGCTGTTTCTGACCTTCTTTATTATGGCGCCGACCTTCGACAAAATTTATTCCGACGCCTATCTGCCGTTCAGCCAGGACAAAATCAGCATGGCGGACGCGATTGATAAAGGTGCACAGCCGCTGCGTGAATTTATGCTGCGCCAAACGCGCGAAGCCGATTTAGCGCTGTTTGCGCGTCTGGCCAACACCGCGCCGATTCAGGGTCCGGAAGCGGTACCGATGCGCATTCTGCTGCCGGCGTATGTCACCAGCGAACTGAAAACCGCCTTCCAGATTGGTTTCACCGTGTTTATCCCCTTCCTGATCATCGACCTGGTGGTCGCCAGCGTGCTGATGGCGCTGGGGATGATGATGGTGCCGCCGGCGACTATTTCCCTGCCGTTCAAGCTGATGCTGTTCGTGCTGGTGGATGGCTGGCAGCTGCTGGTGGGTTCACTGGCGCAAAGTTTCTACTCGTAACCCGACATTTCCCGAGGAGTGCAACATGACACCTGAATCAGTAATGGTTATGGGCCAGGAAGCAATGCGCGTCGCGCTGCTGATGGCCGCGCCGATGTTGCTGGTGGCGTTGATCAGCGGTTTGATCATCAGCGTGCTGCAAGCCGCGACCCAGATTAACGAACAAACGCTCTCCTTTATCCCGAAGATTCTAGCCGTTGCCGCTACCGCAGTGATCGCCGGTCCGTGGATGCTGAATCTGATGCTGGATTACATTCGCACGCTGTTTAGCAATCTGCCGTACATCATTGGCTAATGATTAACCTCGACAGCAGCCAGCTGATCCATTGGGTCGCACAATTCTTCTGGCCGATGGTGCGTTTGCTGGCGCTGTTTGCCAGCGCGCCAGTGCTAAGCGAAAAATCGATTCCCAAGCGCGTTAAGATTGGCCTCGCGGTATTAACCACCTGGATCATCCTGCCGGTGCTGCCGCCGGTGGAAGCTACACTTTTTACCCCCGCCGGATTTTGGTTACTGCTGCAACAGTTGCTGATTGGCGTGAGCATCGGCCTGACCATGCAGTTCGCCTTTGCCGCAGTGCGCATGGCGGGTGAAGTGATTGGTTTGCAGATGGGTTTGTCCTTCGCCACTTTCTTCGATCCGGGCAGCCGCCTGAACATGCCGGTGCTGGCGCGTTTTCTCGATATGCTGGCGATGCTGTTGTTTCTCACCTTCAACGGACACCTGTGGCTGATCTCGCTATTGGTGGACAGTTTTCACACCTTGCCGATCAGCGATCAGCCGCTTAACGCCAATGCCTTTATGGCGTTGGTGAAATCCGCCGGATTAATTTTCCTTAATGGCATGATGTTAGCGCTGCCCTTAATAGTTCTACTCCTCACGCTAAACATGGCACTAGGTTTGTTAAACCGTGTTTCACCTCAGCTCTCCATTTTCGCGGTTGGCTTCCCGATTACCTTAACGGTGGGCATCCTCAGCGTGGGGTTGATGATGCCGCTGCTTGCTCCCTTCTGCGAACATCTGTTCAGCGAAGTCTTTGATTTACTCGCCCAGTTTGTGTCAGAACTTTCCCGCGGCAGTTGATTAACTATTCTGTAGGTGTTCTTAAGTAATACTTAAGCAACCAAAAACTGTCTGTGCATTTTCTGAACCATATTTCTCAGAAATCAACTGAGGAAATTCTGATAAATGCGCATTTTTGGTGAAAATTATTCTTATTAAACCGCGCTTCGCGTATTTTAGTCAGACGATTCCTAAGGGGCTAAACCTTGTGAATTGGTTGATGAAATGCTCAAAGGGCTGTTTTTAAACAAAAAAAATTTCAAAGCGATTTTTCTTGTCTAAATCCCTTTTTTCCGGCATTGTCAACGCTCGCTGAAGCGTCATACTTTCGCTAAACAAATGTTTTTAAGATTTGTCCTATCAGATTTGTCTGTGATCTGCGCGATAGTGACAGGGCTCTCAAAACAGAGCGAATTAAACACTTAATGCAAATCCTCAGCTATTCCCACTATGGCTGAGATGAGAGTGACGTGGATGTACTATAAAAATAACTTCGCAGCACGGTTCAGGGAAGAGTCATGATGGCGCATGGATAACTATCGCCAATCTGCCGAGCAGAATAAAAAAGTGTCTTTGGAAATTTCTCTCGTACCGCAAACGCGTATTCATCGTTGATTTAAACGGATAACAAATTGGTGAGGGTCGCTATAATGCCAACGATTATTATGGATTCATGTAATTACACACGCCTGGGTTTGTCTGACTATATGTCTGCGAAAGGAGTTAAAAAGAAAAATATTACTCCTGTCTCTGACATCGACCAATTACAACAAAGATGTGAGCAAATAAAGCCGGGCGTCGTGTTTATCAACGAAGAGTGTTTTATTCACGAATCTGATTCAAGCGATCGTATTCGTGCTATTATCATGCAGCATCCTGATACCTTATTCTTTATTTTCATGGCGATCTCGAATATCCATTTTGAGGAATATCTCTACGTTCGTAAGAACCTGATTATTACGTCAAAATCGATAAAAACTTCGACACTGGATTCTTTGTTAGGCACCTACCTGCAAAAGAAACTCAACGCGTCGCCACGTATTTCTGCTGGGCTCGACGTTCATCCACTGACATTAAGTCAGACTGAATCAAATATGCTGAAAATGTGGATGTCAGGTCATGACACCATTCAGATATCTGAGAACATGCAAATTAAAGCTAAAACCGTTTCGTCACATAAAGGTAATATTAAACGTAAAATTAAAACCCATAATAAGCAGGTTATTTATCATGTCGTACGTCTGACTGATAATGTCACCTCAGGGATTTATGTTAACGTGCGATAATTTCCTTCAGTGAATAAAGGGGCCAATCCAGCGATTGGCCCCTTTCTCGTTTTGCGAGTTTGATCTCACTTTCCTGCCTAATCCTTTCCCCTCGCCTGCCGATGCTTATTCTCATAACACCTACCTACATGAGAGCAAGGATATGAAAACAGCATCGATTGATGAGCAATATAAGCTCAGCATCTGGCAGAACCTACGCCTGATGCCTTTGTTCAGTATGATCTTTGGTGGCATTCTGCTGCTTTTTGCCCTGTGCATTGGACTCGCCAGCTACTTTTTGATTCAGAGTAATAACTCCCTCAATGATGCTACGGAAGAAATTCAAATCCGCATGGGCATCTCCAACAGTTCTAACCATCTGCGCACTGCGCGACTGAATGTGCTGCAATCCGGTGCCGCCGCGCGTATTGGCGAGATGGAGGGTTATCGTGCCGATTTAGCGCGCACCGAGACGCGAATTAAACAAGCGCGCGAAGGCTTTAAACTCTATATGGACCGCAAAGCGAAAACGCCGGCGGATATTGCCCTCGACGAACCGCTGACCGCCAGCTTCAATGCCTATATTGATAAAGGCCTTAAGCCGATGATTGAATCGGCTAAGCAAGGCAGTTTTGAAGGTATCGTGGCGCAGGAAACGGATGTCACACGTAAGCTGGATGACGCCTATAACGCCGTGCTGTTAAAGGCGATTAAAATCCGTACCGACCGCGCCGAAGCGATTAATGCCGCAGCGGCACATCAATCACGCGTCGGCTTTATTGCGATGGCTATCGCATTTGTCGCCGCATTAGTGTTAGTGCTGTTGACCTTCGTGTTCCTGCGTCGCGTGGTGATTAACCCGCTGCGCCAATCCGTTGACCGCATCGAACGTATTGCGCAAGGCGATTTGACCGCGCCGGAGCAAGCCTATGGCCGCAGCGAGATTGGAAGCTTGCTGCATAACCTGCAACTGATGCAGGCATCGCTGGTGCGTACCGTAGGCACGGTGCGTGAAGGTGCGGTGGCGATTTATCAGGGTTCCAGTGAGATCTCAGCCGGTAACACCGACCTCTCATCACGTACCGAAGAGCAAGCCTCAGCGCTGGAGCAAACCGCCGCCAGCATGGAGCAGCTTACTGCAACGGTGAAACAGAACGCCGAGAACGCGCATCACGCCAGTCAGCTGGCTGCTGATGCCTCTGGCAAAGCTCGCAGCGGCGGCGATCTGGTGAGCGGCGTGGTGCAAACCATGACCAACATTTCTGGCAGCTCGAAGAAGATTGCCGAGATCACCAACGTCATCAACAGCATCGCTTTCCAGACCAATATTCTGGCACTGAATGCCGCCGTTGAAGCGGCGCGTGCCGGTGAGCAAGGCCGTGGTTTTGCCGTGGTAGCCAGCGAAGTGCGTAATCTGGCACAGCGCAGTGCGCAGGCGGCAAAAGAAATTGAAACGCTGATCGCGGAATCAGTGGGTTTGATTACCAACGGTTCACGCCAGGTCGGTGAAGCCGGTAGTACCATGGGCGAGATTGTTGAAGCGGTGCGGCGCGTCACGGACATTATGGCGGAGATTGCTGCCGCGTCGGATGAGCAGAGCCGTGGCATACAGCAGGTGAGCCTGGCGGTGACCGAGATGGATAACGTGACGCAGCAGAACGCCTCGCTGGTTGAGGAAGCCTCTTCGGCAGCGGCTTCGCTGGAAGATCAGGCTGGCCGATTGACGCAGGCGGTAGCGGTGTTCCGTTTGAATGATGCGCCAGTTGCGCAGGTGGCTAAAGCGGCGCAGCCCGCGTTGCGTACGCCGAATCTGGCGCCGCGTCCGGCATTGGCGACGTCGGGAAATGATAACTGGGAGACGTTTTGATTTGAGGTAGTGCGCGTTGTCCCTCACCCCGGCCCTCTCCCACACGTGGGAGAGGGAGTGGATGGTGCGCCGATCTGTCCCCTCTCCCGCTGGCGGGAGAGGGATAGGGTGAGGGAAAAATCAATCAAGCCCCTTCATACGGCTCAACAAACACGCCTTCGGCATGATCGCTTTCATTAAAGAACCAAATCCCCAGCGGGTAATCTTCCAACGCCACCAGATACATGGTGCCCTCATTGAATGCTTCCACTGCCAGCACCGTACCCACACGACGCGGGCCGCCGTCGGTTTTAACCGTAACGCGATCGTTCACCTTCATTGATTACTCTCCACAAATTGTCCTGCGACACAGTTTAACGGAAGATAATCAACACTGCCTGATCGCGATCAGCGTCGGGCGATAACCCACACCGCATGAACGATACCTGGAATGTAGCCGCACAGCGTCAGCAGGATATTAAGCCAGAACGCCCCGCCGAACCCGACCTGCAAGAATACGCCCAGCGGCGGTACCAAAATGGCGATGACAATACGTAAAAAGTCCATATTCACTCCCTGATATCACTTAACAATCAATCGCTAAGCATAGACGCTGTTACGCACTGTGCACTTAAAGGCAGGTAAAACTCTGTCAAGACGCACTTTTTCGCTTTCTTAACGTTTCATAGAGAGACTTTTGACGCGGGCTGCTCGTACACTTCTCCTCACTGCACCAACCCCAAAGGCGCAGTCAACCTAAAAGTAACAAGGATTTTTGCCCGCGCAGCGCGGGCTTTTTTTTGCCTGCAATTTGCCCGCGACGCCCTCTTTTCAGCACCGTCTATACTGTTAACTCATCCAATCGCCTCTGGGAGGGCGCTATGACGACGGCAAAAGAGTACAGCGAGAATGTGCAGCGCGAAGTCAATATTGATGTCGAAGCGCTGCTGGAGGCGATTCAGAAGAAATCGTCGGGCGAGATACAAGAGTTTATGGCAGCCGAAAATGCCCATCGCGTTAACGTGAACGGCGAGGCGTATGGCTCTTACACTGAGTTAGCGGAAGCTTTCGAACTCGACATTCGCGACTTCGCCATCAGTGAAGTGAACCGCTGAAATCGATTTCAAAAAAATACCCGGCGGGATGGCCGGGTAAAATAAATCAGTCAATTCGTTACACCAGGGAATTCTTAACACCCAGTCAGATTACGCTTTAGTTCGATTAAGACAAGTCTCATCCCTGCATGTAAATCGAACAATTTTGTATAACCATTCATGCGAATCGCACTGCGTCCCGCGTCACGACTGGTTTCAGCTGTGCACAAAATGTGCATCGCGCGTCCCATCGCGTCTGCTGTTTAAGAATTATCCTGGATGTCGCTGGCCGGGTCGCCGGAAAAAGTGTGATCGTGATTCCGCTATTATACTGATTACTCTTCGCTTTACGGATGCCACTGGCGTAAGGAGTGTGATGATGCTGAGTCTTACCTCTTCCCTGATGATCGTTACCGATCTTGATGGCTCATTACTGGATCATCATGACTACAACTGGGATGCGGCCAGTGAATGGCTGGCGCGTCTGAAACAACATCAGATTCCGCTGGTGATTTGTTCCAGCAAAACGGCGGCAGAGATTATTCCACTGCAAAAGAAGCTGGGCGTTGCTGGCGCACCTTTTATTGCTGAAAACGGAGCACGCGTGGTGCTGGGCGGTGAACAGACTCCGCCAACCGAAACCAGCGCCAACTATCACGCGCTGTGCCAGACGCTGCACACATTGCAGGCGCGGTTCCGTTTTAATGGCTTTCATGAATTTAGCGATGCCGAAGTGGCACGCTTTACCGGTTTAACCCTCACCGAAGCCAGCCAAAGCCGCCTGCGCGAAGCGTCGGAAGTGGTGCTGTGGCGCGATGATGAATACCGTTTGCAGGAGTTCCGTGAGGCGCTTGCCGAGCACCATCTGGCGTTAACCCAGGGCGGACGATTCTGGCATGTGATGCCCGCCGGTACCGGCAAAGGCATCGCGCTGGCGGAAATCCAGCAGCATCTTGCCGCGCAAGAAGGAGAATCGCGCATCGTCATCGGCCTGGGCGATGGCCCCAACGATGTGCCGATGCTGGAGCGCGTTGATTATGCCGTGGTGATCAAAGGCTTCAGCAAAACGCCGGTAGAACTGCAACGCACCGATACCGAGAACGTTTACCACACCGCGCACGTCGGTCCGCAGGGCTGGCGTGAAGGTCTGGACTATTTTCTTGCCGAGTAACGGCCTTTAACCAGAGGATGAGACGATGAGTGATTTTTACCAGAATGGTGTTATTACTAATTTCCATAATCTCACCCACCGCAGCGTCGAATCGCTGGAAAAGGAGATGGTGCGTTTCTCACGCAAACGCAAAATGGGGCTGATTTTGCCGTCGTTGTTTTCGGAACTGGAAGGCCCGGCACTGGATAATATTGTTAATGAACTGGCGAAAGTGCCCTATCTGGATGAGATTGTGATTGGCCTCGACCGCGCCGATCGCGACCAATTTCTCTTTGCGCGCGAGTTCTTCTCCCGCCTGCCGCAGCGCCATCGCATTTTGTGGAACGACGGCCCGCGCCTGAAAGCGCTGGACGCCGAACTGGATAAAGAGGGTTTGTCACCGAGCCAACCCGGTAAAGGCCGCAATGTGTGGTTCTGTACCGGCTACACATTGGCTTCGGATCGTACCCAATGCGTGGCGCTACACGACTGCGATATCGTCACCTACGAACGCGGCATGCTGGCACGTTTGCTCTATCCGCTGGCCAATCCGTCGTTTCAGTATGAGTTCTGCAAAGGCTTTTATGCGCGCGTAGCCGATGGCAAGCTGAATGGCCGCGTTGGTCGTTTGCTGGTGGGTCCGCTGCTGCGCTCCTTGCAGAAAGTCTACGGTCACTCGGAATACCTCGATTACCTCACCAGTTTTCGCTATCCGCTCTCTGGCGAGTTTGCCATGCGCACGCACGTGCTCAACGGCATCAAGATTCCGGGCGATTGGGGATTAGAGATTGGCGTGCTGTCGGAGATTTACCGCAACTACACCACGCGCCAGACCTGTCAGGTAGAGATTGCCGATAATTACGACCACAAACATCAGCCGCTGGCCGAAGATGATGGCACCGGCGGATTGAAACGCATGAGTAATGACATCGTGCAGTCGCTGCTGCGTAAGCTGGCAACCATGGGCGTGCCGCTCACCAGCGATTCGTTCCGCGTGTTGAAAGCCACTTACTACCGCAATGCGCTGGATATGATGGAGATCTACAACCACGAAGCCACCATGAACGGCCTCAAGTTTGACCAGCATATTGAAGAAGCGGCGGTAGAGATGTTCACCCAAGCGATCCTCGATGCCGGACAAGCCTTTATTGAGCGTCCGAACGAGAAACCGTTTATTCCCAGCTGGAGCCGTGTGCAATCCGCTTTCCCGGATATTCTGCAGCGTATTTATCAGGCGGTGGAAGAGGATAACGACGGCAAGGTGTGATGCAGGGTTGAACCACATTCGGGACGACTGGCATCGTCCCGAATGTGTTTTAACTGGCCAGCTGTTGCGCGCTCGATAAGTGACAGAGTTCGTCACTGTGGAACGCCTCACGTCGCACGCTGAAACCATCATACCAACGACACTCTACCATTCCGCTGGCATAGCCGGTGACCACCATGGTGGGTCCGCCCTGTTTGTGCTGAACTTCGTCACTGATTGCAAAGATCATACCGCACCTCCCTCTTTCATCGTTAAATGACCGAATTTAGGTATAGCAGCTGTGACCGATTTTTTCCTATACGATAAATCTATTACTTCTACTAAATCAGAATAAGCAGTTAAAAACTCTGCAAATAAAAAAAGCCGACAAGATTTATTGTCGGCTTTGATAGCACTTCCCGAACAGGAAAATTAGATTTTGCAGCCTTCGCAGTCCGCTTCGTCGCTGATATCAGCCGGGACTTCGTTGGCTTTCTCTGCCGCTTTGGCTTCAGCCTGTTCCAGCTGTGCATCGATATCAAATTCAAACATATCGTCGTTCATCATCGTTCTCCTGACCGTGATTAGAAATTTACAGCGCTTTATAACTGCTAGCCGCGCAGCTTAGCAATCAGATTTACGCCCAACAGCACGATCGACCCAATGATAAAGCCGATCACCAGATTGGCGCCGTTGGTCAGCAGTGCCGAGACCACACCGTTGAATCCGGCGCTGTATTCGCTGATGGCGTGATGTAACGGCGTAATGCCGTGCACCACAATGCCGCCACCGACCAAGAACATCGCGAGGGTACCGACCAGCGTTAAGGCTTTCATTAACCATGGCGCAAAGGCAAGCAATACGCCGCCAATCGCCTGCGCGACGGTGGAGGATTTCTCTTTGAGCCAGAATCCCAAATCATCGATTTTGACAATCATCGCCACGATGCCGTACACGCCGATGGTCACCAGAATAGCGACGCCCGCCAGAATCAACACCTGATTCAGCAGCGGCGCCTCTGAAACGATGCCCAGCGTGATGGCGACAATTTCTGCCGAGAGGATAAAGTCGGTGCGCACCGCGCCTTTAACTTTGTCCTTTTCAAACGCACGCGGATCCTGCTGCGCCAGTTTGTCGAGACGCTGTTGACGCGCTTCTGGACTCTGCTCAGCCTTATCATGATTCAGGCTGTGCAGCACTTTCTCCACGCCCTCGTAGCAGAGATACGCGCCGCCAATCATCAGCAGCGGCGTAATCAACCAGGGCGCAAACGCCGAGATCAATAATGCCAGCGGCACCAGAATGAATTTATTGAGAAAGGAGCCTTTTGCCACGCTCCATACAACCGGCAATTCACGGTTGGCTTTGACACCGCTAACCTGCTGCGCATTCAGCGACAAATCGTCACCCAATACGCCTGCGGTCTTCTTTGCCGCAACTTTGCCCATGACCGAGATATCGTCGAGCAGTGTTGCAATATCATCCAGAAGTGTAAGTAAACTGGTTCCTGCCAAAGTGGTATTCCTTATTATTCCGGTTCGTGATCCTGACAACAGGGGCAACGCTCAATCGCCGTCACTGACATATCGGCGATGCCCGCACAGTCCCATTCAACGCGTAATGGTCCCGTCAGATCCCCGGCGTGCAAATACTTGCTCACCGGACTTTCCGTCATGCCGCTGATCTCTTCGGTAGCAACCAGTCGATCGCCAAGATAAATGCGCGCCGTGGCTTGGGTTGTCACCATCCGCTCATCGCGGAGTTGATACAGGCGCTTAACGGTAAGTTTGATGCTGCTCATGGCTCATTCCGCGTCCCAGAGAAAAGGGAGATCTAAACTGTTATGGCGGCTAAAAGCAACAATCTCGCACTATTCAACGCGATAGTAATGCAAGCCCTGATGGTCGATTTCGCTACTGTCGGTTGCCGCCAGCAGCCACTCTTCTAAACGTTCTATCAGCGCGCTGTCCTCCAGCTGCAGTTTGCCGCGTAGCGCGCACTCCCAAACAATCAATACTTTCCAACCTCCTTCGCGCAGTTGTGCGACGTAACGCCGGTCGCGCTCAACGTTACTGTTTATTTTGCCGCTCCAAAATTCGGTACGCGTGGCGGGCATCTTGAATAAGTAGCAGTGATGACGATGCCAGAAGCAACCGTGAACAAAGATTATCGCTTTCTCGGCGGGCAGGACAAAATCCGGGCGGCCCGGTAGCGCTTTATCCTGCACGCGATAGCTAAAACCACGATCTTTGAGAATCAACGCGATACGCTGTTCAATCGCGGTATCCTGATTGCGAATGGCGCGCATGTTTTTGCTCCGAATGGCTTGCGAGTGAACGTCTGCCATAGCGTCTCCTTATTTTAGCGCTTCTTCAACTTTAGCGGCTTAGGGCAAAAGTGAAAGCACACCGCACGCCAATTTCCTCGTTGCGTGATGAGTGTTAGCATAGCCGCTTCACTGTTAAGGAAAAACGCATGCTCGCTATCGACCCCGTCTCGCCCTCCCCGTTAACTGCCAATCAGGATGACGCGACGTCGCTGTTACTGCAGGTGCTCGATATCTATGCCGCACGCGATGTGGTTATTACCTTAACCGACGCCGGTGGCCGCGACTGGAGCGTGCCGCGTTTGAATCGCATTCGCGCCGGTAAAAGTGCCGTGCCGGCGCTCTCCAGCCGCGAAGTCGCCAGCCTGCAGGCCTTGCTGCCGCAGCGTCCGGCACATTACGACGACGCCAAATTCCAGTTTGTTGATCTGTTTGCCGGTATCGGCGGCATTCGCCGTGGCTTTGAGCAAATTGGCGGCCAGTGCGTGTTCACCAGTGAATGGAATAAAGACGCGGTGCGCACTTACAAAGCCAACCTGTATAGCGATCCGCAGCTGCACCACTTCAACAGTGATATTCGTCTGGTGACGCAGCCGGCAGGCATCAGCGATGAGCAGGCAATTTATCAGTATATCGATCGCACCATTCCCGATCATCAGGTGCTGCTGGCCGGTTTTCCTTGCCAGCCCTTCTCGCTGGCGGGCGTGAGCAAGAAGAATGCGCTGGGTCGCGCGCACGGTTTTGAGTGTGAAGCGCAAGGCACGCTGTTCTTCGATGTGGCGCGCATTCTCGCCGCGAAAAAGCCGCCGTTTTTCGTGCTGGAGAACGTGAAAAACCTCAAAAGTCACGATAAAGGCCGCACCTTCGCCATCATTATGGCCACGCTGGATGAACTCGGTTATGACGTGGCGGATGCCAACGACAGCTGTTTGCCGGATGCTAAGGTTATCGATGCGCGCCATTTTCTGCCGCAGCATCGCGAGCGTATTGTGCTGGTGGGCATTCGTCGCGACACCGGGCTCAGTAATGGCTTTTCGTTGCGTGCCCTGCCCGCGCTCTATCCGCAAAAGGTGCCGTCGCTTTACAGCCTGCTGGAAACCCAGCCGGAAGCGAAATACACGCTGTCACCGACGCTGTGGAATTATCTCTATCAATACGCGAAAAAGCACAAAGCCAAAGGTAACGGCTTCGGCTTTGGCCTTAACGATCCGCGTAATCTAAACATCTGTGTGCGCACCTTATCGGCGCGCTATTACAAAGATGGTTCGGAAATCCTCATCGATCGCGGCTGGGATCACGCGCAAGGCGAAAGCGATTTCCAGCAGGCAGAGAACATGGCGCGTCGCCCGCGTCGTTTAACCCCGCGTGAATGCGCTCGCCTGATGGGTTTTGAAGCGCCGGGAGAAGCTAAACTGCGTATTCCGGTGTCCGATACGCAAGCCTACAAGCAGTTCGGCAACTCGGTGGTGGTGCCGGTATTTGCTGCGGTGGCACAACTGTTATTACCGCTGATTGAACAGCACGCCGCGCAAAAGGCGTAGCTATTCAGGACCACAATTTTATTTAGGGCCGCGCTTTATGCTGTTTTCCGCCTAATCGCGCCCGCTGTCACCAAACTGTCACGCGTGCTGCCAATACTCCTGTTTTATTTTTTGGAGGCGTGTGATGTCACTCCTGTCTGTTATCTCTCTGCCGCTGCGGCTGCGCGCACGGTTATCCCTGAAAATTCCATTGTGGCTCACCAGTTTGCGTAGCCAGTTTTTGCTGTTCATTGTGGTGTTCTGCTCGCTGCAGTTTGCCGGTGTGCTGCTGCTGAATACCCACGTCAATCAGACGCAAACGTCGCTGCAGCAGGCCAATCAACTGCGCGAACGTCTGGCCCTGCTGGATAAAGCGCGTATCGAACTGCTTACCGCCAGCGATAACAGCCATCGCGCCGGTATTTATCTGATGCAGGATCAGCAAAGTGGCTCGGTGGATAGCTGGAAAAGTCTGGCAGCGTCAGCTGATGACTCATTGAAAAAGGCGCAACAACAGTTCGCCGCCTACCACGCCAAAGCGGATAGCCCGCTGGCGCAAGGTTTCGCTATGCTGGCCGAAGGATTGCAGGAGCAGCTAAAAGGATTAGCGGCCAACGACATCAACGCCTTTTTTATGGTGCCGATGCAGGCGTTTCAGCAACAGTTTAATGATGCCTGGTTTAGTGAAATCGAGCAGGCCAATCATCAGCTCAGCAGCGTGAATCAGAACACGCTCAGCACCTTGAAGCTGAGCCGCAATATGTCGCTGATTGTCAGCGCGGTGCTGATGGCGCTGTTAGTGCTGGCCTCCAGCTTGCTGATGCGCGGCGTGCTGTTGCCGCTGCGTCGCGCTAACGCGCAGCTGGAACGGGTCGCCACCGGTGATTTGGTCGATGCGCAAAACCATCCGCGTCGCCAATCGCTGGAAACGCGCCAGCTGTTCCAGTCGATTGATGCCATGCGGCGCGGCTTGCAGCAGATTGTGCGCGACATCAACACCGTGGCGGTCAGCGTCGCCGCCGGTGCCGAGGATATGCAGCAGCACAACGAAAAAGTGATGCAGCAACACCAGAAGCAAAATGCCAGCTTTCATCACCTGTCGCAGCGCCTGGATCGCGTTTCGGAAGAGGTGGAGATCGGTGCACAGTTCTCGCAGCAGGCGACGCAGGAAGCGCAATCAGCGGATGCGTTGATGCGCAACTGCGCGGTAGAGGTCGATAAGATGGAAACCCAGATGCAGCAGATTGTCACCGCATCCGATGATATCGCCGGGATTGTGGGCATGCTGGATGACTTGTCGATGCAGACGCGGTTGTTATCGCTGAATGCCGCCATTGAGTCGGCACATGCGGGCGCTTACGGCCGCAGCTTCTCGGTGGTCGCCAAAGAGATGGGCTTGCTCTCGCAGCAAAGCGGGGCTTCCACGCGCCAGATCGATGGCTTGATTCAGCATACGCAGCAGCATGTGCATGATGGCTTCGATAAGGTGAAAGCGCTGGAAGTGCTGTTCGCGCAGATCAGCGCTGCGGTGTCTGGCGTGGTAACGCAGCTGAACGAGCTGCAGCAAAACAGTGCCGCGCAGAGCCATCGGGTAAAAAATATTGCGCTGGAAGTGGTGGAGATGAGCAGACAGCTGCAGCAAAACGAAGCGCTGAACGCGCATCAGGTGCAATCGGCGGTGCAATTGCGCGCGTTATCGGACCGCCTGGCGCAGCGCGCGCAGCAGTTCCGTATTTAATCTGCAGGCATAAAAAAACCCGTCAATGACGGGTTTTTCGCTTATTTTTTCTTCTTACTTTTCTTCAGCAGCGCACGAATCTGCTTCAATTCCGCAGCGGAGAGCTGATCTTCCACTGCTTCCTGGGTATCCAGACTATCAATGGCCGGTTGCTCACCCGCATCTAAACTGGCCTGCAAGCGATTAACGATCTCCTGACTCATGGAGATTTGGTTATCTGCGGCTAACTGTTTGATGTGCTCTTTCAGTGCCGGGTCAATTTTAATGGTTAAGTTAACAGTCTCGGTCATTTTCATACTCCCTTTTGATTTACAACAACGTAGCGGAAGCAGCTGAAAGTTAACAGACTGTCATAAAAATTTAATATTACGAGTGTATAGGGCTAAAATCCCTTAACACCGATTCATCGACCGACGTCAGATTGCCCTGCAACTCGGCGCACAGTTTGCCCATGTAGTGCACGAGAAAATCGGCGTTATGTTCGGCCAGCAGGCGTCCGGCTTCGGTTTGCATGGTTTGCGGCAAACCCAGCAGCTTTTTCTGGAAGTGATCCAGCGTCCACTTCACATCATCCAGTTCACGCTCTTTTCCTAACGGATCTTCGCTATCAAACAGCGGACGACCTAGCGCGCCCGCCGTGTAGAAAACCCGCGCCAGGCCGATAGCACCTAATGATTCGAGACGATCGGCGTCCTGCACAATTTTCGCTTCCAGCGTTTGCGGCGCGATACGCGCGCTAAAGCTGTGAGCCTGCACCGCGTGCGCGACGGCATCCAGCAGTTCAAATGGGAAGTCCGGGAAATCCTGCTGCAGAATGCGACGCGTCTCTTCCGCCGCATAGGTTGAGGCTAAATGACGTTCAGGATGGTTTTTCGGCAGGTTAACCACATCGTGAAAGTAGCAGGCGGTCATCACGACCATTGGATTGGCGTCGCTGTGCTGCATGATGCGCTTCGCACTCATCCAGACGCGGCGCAGGTGCGCGATATCGTGGGCTTTGTCGTCGTGCAGCCAATTGAGCTGCAGCCAATTCTCGTAGCGTTGTTGCCAGTGAGTAAGTGACATCGTGCTTCTCCTGTTATTGCTGTTATCTAGGTTCCTGCGGACATCATAGCGGCCTGGTCATGACACTTTTTTTACATCCTTCCAGGATGTGCAAAGCGTAAAAATGAGATCCCGATCTTGTTATAGCGCTGTTAACGTCACTTGCACAGCAGCCATGACGATTTCGGTATTTCCTTAGTGCGTTTTAGTTAAATAACTCTGTTCAATAGGTTTAATATATTCGCGTCATCAACAAATTTCGCTTAAGCGCTTAATTCCAGTTATCTATGCTGATAAATGGGGCTTCTTAGAGGCAGATCAACACGGCATAATCTGAAAAGGTTCCCATTCTGGCCTTTATAACGTACTGTATCTGGAAAATTTATGACTTCGGATCCTTGCGAAGTCCTTTTCAGCACACATTTTGCTTACGAACCATTTTTAAAATCTAAAATTGCCAGATTTGCCTGATACTAAGGCGACAAATTATTAAGCAAACTGATTCAAACCCATTATGCTAGCTCTCACATCTTCGGATGTTGGGGGATTCTTCGCAGTTTCCGGGTTTGTGACACAATAAGAGGTATGCAATGAAAGAACGGCCGATTCTTTTTTCCGAACAGCGGGTGCGCGCCCTGCTGGTTGGCCAGCAAACGCAGACCCGGCGCATTATGAAAACTCAAGCTTTCGGTCCGGGTCAGGATCACCATGAAGGCGTACACGCGTTTGACGTCAGCGCCAACCATCTGCACGGCTATAAATTGATGTCGATGACCGACGTCAGTTCGCACTGCCCATTTGGTCAGGCGGGTGATGGTTTGTGGGTCCGTGAAACCTGGCGCGGCCCGATTGTGCCGGAAAACTTACTGGCGGATTACGAACGCGATCCCCTGCCGTTCCGCAATGCGGCGTATTGCCAATACCGCGCGGACAGCAATGAGCTGGGGCAGCTGGATGAGAATTTGCAGAATGCCGAGCAGTTTGGCTGGCAGACCGCCATTCACATGCCGCGCTGGGCCAGCCGCATCGATCTGCAAATTACCTCGGTACGTGCCGAGAAGATTCAGGATATCAGTGAAGATGACATCATGGCGGAAGGCGTGCAGACCGATTCGCACTTCCTCAATAACTTCTTCACCATGAATATGAATTCTGAATCGCCGAAAGAAGCCTACCGTAAGGCGTGGCAGAAACAGTACGGCGCCACCAGCTGGGAAGTGAACCCGTGGGTTTGGGTGATCGCGTTTCAACGGGTTGAACGCTAAATAAATGCTGCAAAGCAGGCAAACGTAAGGTCGTCATTCATGACGACCTTTTTAATGTCCTCACCATGACTTTCCCGCTTTGCCACGCTAATCACAGACAAATCCTCGACTAACTGGTTGAATAGCTGGCTTTGATCACGCGCTGGTAATTCCTCCTTTGCCGCGCCAGGATACTGTTTTCGTCTGAAGAGTGAGTGACGCAATGTTCAAATGGCCGTGGCATGCGCAAATAGAGACTTCAGTACTGGCACTTCCCTGGCAGCAGGCGCTGGCGCAGCCGATCTTTTCACTGCTCGATGCTGATGAAAAAACCGCACTGGTTACGCTGGCACAACGCTTCCTGCAGCAGAAAAAAATTTCGCCGCTGCAAGGCCTGCAGCTCGATGAACTGTTACTGACACGTCTGGCGTTACTGTTCTGTTTGCCGGTCTTAAAGCTGGGTCTCGAATGGCTCGATGGCTTCCATGAAGTGCTGATCTATCCCGAGCCGTTCAACGTCGACGATCGCTGGGAAGATGGTAACGGTCTGGTACACCACGCGCCGGCTGTGCACGCCGGACAAAGCTGGACGCAAGGTCCAGTGGTGTTAAACGCATTGGATATTCTGGATTCACTCGATCTCTCCGGTTTTAACCTGGTGATCCACGAAGTAGCGCATAAACTCGATGCGCGTGGCAGCGGTTATACCAGCGGCATTCCGGTGATAGCGCTACGTGATGTCGCCAGCTGGGAGAAAGATTTGCAGCAGGCAATGGCAGAAATTGAAGCTGAAGTGGAATTAGTCGGTGAACAGGCGGCAACCATCGATCCCTATGCCGCCAGCGATGCAGCAGAGTGTTTCGCGGTGCTGTCAGAGTATTTCTTCAGCGCACCGGATTTACTGGCTAACCGCTTCCCGGTGATGTATCGCCATCTGCAGCAGTTCTATCGTCAGGATCCACTGGCGCGATTGGCGATGCTGACAGCAGAACCTGCTTAAATCGCGATCGCTTTGTACTAATGCTAGCCAGTTGAATACAAATGTGTTTTAAGCTGTTGACACCTGCAAGGGGCGCCATTAATATTCGCCTCGTTCACACGATTCCTCTGTAGTTCAGTCGGTAGAACGGCGGACTGTTAATCCGTATGTCACTGGTTCGAGTCCAGTCAGAGGAGCCATATTTAGAGAAGCCCGCTTAGGAAACTAAGCGGGCTTTTTGCTTTTCTTATATTCTTTCCTGCCGTTCATTTCTGAAACTTTTGGCATAATTCTGCTTATCTGAGGGTAAAAGAATTACCAATCAACCCAAAAGTATCAAAAATGACACTTTGAATCCCTGGACTCCATTTTTTTAGTAGAAATTGCATGAAAAGACGCTAAAGGTTCAAAAATGAACCTTTTAGTATTATATTCAGGCAATGTCTATGCATGCCGCTTAAAAAACCAGGAAAGAGTCATAAATGAACCTTGATGAAATTAGGTCTCTACTTAAAAGCCTCTCTCATGCAGACAAGCAGAAATTGCTCGATGAGTGGCCACTTGATGTTCAACCTTTCACTGAATTCGCAGCATCCGATAAGCCAATACTGAGCGCCCTTGAGCTTTCATTACTGCCACCCATACTGACCAATGAGTTGAAGCGGCAAAATATCACCTATGAAGAGATGGCGATGCAAATTGGCGTGTCTATCTCAACCTTCAAAAGAATGATCGCCAATCCCGCAGCCGCAAAGGCGATGAATCTTCATGCCTTACTTAAGGAACTCGGAGTAAAAGTATGGCTCGAAAAATAGAGGTGTGGCTCTATGACAAGTCTGTCGGTACCTTGACAGAGGAGGACGCCGGTTTCACTTTCTGTTACCGGCCCAATTATAGCGGTCGCGCGATTTCATTAAGTATGCCGGTAAGGCGAGAACCTTATTTTAATGAAGAGCTCCATCCTTTCTTCAAAGGGTTGGCACCAGAAGGTTGGTTGCGTAAACGATATTCTGAAATTCAAAAAATTGATGATAAAGATCTGTTTGGATTACTCATGCAGAACGGTAACGACTTGCTTGGTGCAGTAGTACTCAAGGAGATAACATCATGAATTCAGCATGCTGCCTGATAAATTTAGCTCAACTCAAGGAATCCGAGCTTGATACGAACTATTCCCTTAAAGGCATTAAACATCTGTTTGGTAGTGTAAACGTTGCCCTTAGTTTGCCCTTTACGCGAAGTCAGTTTATTCAGGAATTGCCTGAACGTCAGAAAGGCATGAGTATTTCCGGCTATCAACCGAAGCTTTCGCTGTGTCTGGAAGAGGGGGAACTGCAGGTTGTCAGTAATAACGGCACGTATATTCTTAAACCCTCACCTGAAGAGTACCCACATCTGGCGGAAAATGAGCATGCCACAATGTGCGTCATGCAACGTCTAAGATTTAACGTTCCTCCCTTTGGCTTAATCCCCTTTCAAGCAGAAAAAGGCCGACCAAATGAGTTGGGCTTTGTGATCAAAAGATATGATCGCTTAGAAGACCTAACGCGATTACATCAGGAGCAGTTGGATGGCGCGATGGGACTCGATGATAAATATGGCAAAATTGATAATAAAAAAGCCATCAGTTATGAGAGGGCTGCCAAATTTCTGAATAGCGCAGTCAGCAATAGTTTAAACAGTAAGCGCGACCTTTTTTTACGCATCGTCTATGCCTATGTGCTGGGGAATAATGATTTTCATCTGCGTAATATCGGGATCATACTTCCCGAAGCAGGACCCGCTTACCTGGCACCAGTGTATGATTTTATTAGCGTGGTGCCCTATCCCGCTGCATTCGGCGAGTACTTAGCGCTGCCTCTGCTTGAATGTGAAGAAAATGATGCCGGGAGCGCGCCAGGAATTGATTCAGGCTATGGGGAATATGTCGGTGCGGACTTTATCCTGCTTGCTCAGGGTATGGATATTCAACCCGCGCTGGCCCGCAAATGGTTGGTCGATGTGGTGAAGAGTCACTCGCTGATCATTGCTACCTACGCTGAAAGCCATATGCCTGAAGAACAGCGTAATCTCGTACTTGATTATGTCGTACGCAGAATGACGTTACTGGCCGTGACCGAACTGTAACGCGTCTTTCGCGCGTGATCACAGACATAAAAAAACCCGCTGGCCTAAGAGCGGGTTCTTTATTCATCAGCGCACAGTTCATTCCAGTAGCTGTAGCGGATCACATGGTGCAGGCGCTTATCTCTCATAGTAGCGATACACCGAAGGATGGAACTCAACGCCGTAAAGTTGGCTGATGGGAATCAGCAGGTCGATATGGTTGCTGAGATCGAATTCGCGCTCTTCTGCGGTTCCAGTCTCGCCATTGATCAGTTGGTTAAACCACTGCTGCAAGAGGTGTTTCATTGCCAGCTTCTCCACAAATGATTGAGGCTGACAGTAAACCGCATTCACACATATAACCAAAACGATTAGTTGTGCGCTTCTTTGCCAAATATTGCATATATGCAGGGTCGCCATTCATGGCGACCTGCCCAATGCGTTATCCCCGACTCTTCGCCATCATCTTGCGATAATTGTTCAGCCATTTGCCGCTGGTGAGTCGCCACCAGAAGAATACGCCGCGCACCGTCCAGTCGAGGAACATGCCGAGCCACACGCCAATCACGCCCATTCCCAGCACAATCCCGAGGAAATAACCGGCCACCACGCGTGCGCCCCACATGCTGAACATCGACACATACATGGTGTAACGTGCATCGCGCGCACCTTTAAGGCTGGCGGGCAACACCCATGAGGCGGTCCAGATCGGCATAAAGGCGGCATTGAGCCAAATCAAATGCTTGGTGACCGAAATTACTTCCGGATCGCGGCTGTAAAACTGCGCAAGCGTGCCGGCGAGCGGCACGGTAATCAACGCCAGCGAACACAATCCAATCATTGCCAGCCAGAACACGTGTTTAATTTGCCGTTCCGCCTGCATCACCTGATTCAGCCCCAGCCTGCGCCCGGTAATAATGGTCGATGCCGATCCCAGCGCGTTACCCGGCAGGTTAATCAGCGAAGCAATTGAGAAGGCAATAAAGTTACCGGCGATTTCATTGGTGCCCATGCCAGCGACAAAAATCTGCGTCAGCAATTTGCCGCCGTTAAACAGCACCGATTCAATACTGGCGGGCACGCCAATGCCCAACACTTCCATCAGAATGTTGCGGTCCCAGCGCCGGAAATAGCTGGCGATGGAGATCTTCAATGCTGGCGTAATACCGCGATACAGCACGTATATCGCCGCTGCCGCGCCGATATAGCGCGAGATGGTTAAACCCAATCCGGCACCGACAAAGCCCAGCCCTTCCCAACCCATACAGCCGTATATCAGCACGCTACTGATCACGATGTTGAGAATGTTCATGCCGCCGTTGATCAGCATCGGGATTTTGGTATTGCCCGCGCCGCGCAGCGCGCCGCTGCCAATCAGCGCAATCGCCGCCGCAGGATAGCTCCACGCCGAGGTTTGCAGATAGCTTAGCGCCAGCTCTTTCACTTTGGGATCGGCGCTACCGGCAATCACATCAATGATCAGATGTCCCCAAAACTCGATGGCGATCACCAGCACAAACGCCAGCGCGGTCATCAATCCCAGCGACTGTCGCGTCGCGGCTCGCGCACGTTTGCCGTTGCGTTTTGCCAGGCTGAACGCCACCACCACCGTGGTGCCGAGATCGATGGCGGCAAAGAAGGAGATGATCACCATGTTAAAGCTATCGGCCAGACCGACGCCCGCCATCGCTTCTTTACCCAGCCAGCTTACCAGGAAGGTACTGAGGACGCCCATCAGCATCACGCACAGGTTTTCGATAAAGATGGGCACGGCTAATGGGGTGATTTCTCGCCAGAACAACGTACGGTAAGAGCGGCGTTTGGGATACCACGCCGTATTTCTGACCGCCCGCATCACTGCTACGCCAGGATTTTGCAAGGGATTACCAAATCACTTTGGAGAGGAAGAAGAGTAATAATGATGATAGGCCACTAACAATTATGCAAAGTGTTTCCCCTCACCATTTAATCATTATTACAAACTTTTTGTCGCCACTACCGCAGGATCGGCTGCGCCCCCCAAATAGGCGCTGCGCACGTCATCATTGTTGAGCAGCTCGGCACCGCTGCCGCTCAGACGAATCTCGCCGTTCACCATCACATAGCCACGATCCGCCAGCTGCAATGCATGGCGGGCATTCTGCTCCACCAGAAACAGCGTCATGCCTTGCTGAGTCAACTCGCGCAGAATGCCAAAGATCTGCTTCACCACAATCGGCGCGAGGCCAAGGCTGGGTTCGTCGAGCAGCAACAACCTGGGTCGACTCATCAGCGCGCGGGCAATTGCCAGCATCTGCTGTTCGCCGCCGGAGAGCGTCATGGCGCGCTGCTTGCGCCGCTCCAGCAGGCGCGGAAACAGCTGATACATGCGATCTTTGTCCTCTTTGACAAACCGCTCGCCGATGGCGATGGTGCCCATTAGCAGGTTCTCTTCCACCGTCATATCAGGAAAGATGCGCCGCCCTTCCGGTGCCTGGGCAATGCCGCTAGCGGCGATGAAGTGGGTCGAGCGCTGGCTGATGGCTTCACCGCGCAACCGAATCTCGCCGCTGGCAATGCGCGGCTGACCAAAGATTGACATCAGCAGCGTGGATTTCCCCGCACCGTTAGCGCCAATCAGCGCCACGGTTTCGCCCTGATTTACCGTCAGCGATACCTGCTTTAGCGCCTGCAAAGGACCGTAAAACACATCGACCTGCTCAAAAGCCAGCATCGGTTCAGCCATGATCGCTCTCCTCTTCTGCGCCGAGATAGGCGGCAATCACTTTGGGATCGTGACGAATTTGCTGCGGCGTGCCTTGGGCAATCACATCGCCATGATCGAGCACTACGATGTGGTCGGAAATGCGCATCACCATTGGCATGTCGTGTTCAATCAGCAACACGCTGATGCGATGGTCGGCGCGCAGACGATGCAAAATCGCGCTCAACGCCTCGGTTTCCACCGGATTCAGCCCAGCCGCCGGTTCATCCAGACAAATCAGTTCCGGTCGCGTACACATGGCGCGCGCGATCTCCAGCCGCCGTTGCTGACCGTAAGAGAGCGTACCGGCCAGGCGGTTGGCGCTGGCGACCAAGTCGACGTTCTCCAGCCAGTAGAAAGCGCGATCCAGCGCGCGATTCTCCGCTTCCTGGTAGCCGCGCGTGTTCAGCACGCCCGCCAGCAGCTGACGATTGACCTGCATATGCTGCGCCACTAGCAGGTTCTCAATCACCGACATTTCACGGAACAGCCGAATATTTTGGAACGTACGCGCCAACCCGGCGCGGTTCACCAGATGCGCGCCGCCAAACATTTTGTACCAGAGCCGCGAGCCGAGCCGGCTGGGATTGATCCAGTCGCCCGCATGGATTTTCTGCCCCAGCACCTGAATCACATCGGTGCTGCGCTGGTTGGCGTTGAGCACAATGCGCCCGCCGGTGGCGCGATAAAAACCGGTCAGGCAGTTGAACACCGTGGTTTTACCCGCGCCGTTGGGGCCAATCAGCGAGGTCACTGAACCGCGCTCCACCGCCAGGCTGACATCATTGAGCGCCTTAATGCCACCAAAGCGCATCATCAGATTGTTCACTTGCAGAATGGCATCACTCATGGCGCACTCCTTTTCGCAACGGCACGCCGACGCGTGCGGTGCGCACCAGCCCGCGCGGCCGCCAGATCATCATCAGCACCATTAACATGCCAAACAGCAGCACGCGGTATTCGGCAAAGCTGCGCAGTAGCTCCGGCGCTACCGTCAGCACAAACGCCGCCAGCACCACGCCAAGCGTCGATCCCATGCCGCCGAGCACCACAATGGCAAGAATCAGCGCCGACTCAAAAAAGGTGAACGAGGTAGGATTGACGAAGCCCTGATAGCTGGCGAAAAACACTCCAGCAATGCCCGCCGTTGACGCGCCCAACATAAAGGCCGAAAGCTTAACCAGCACATGATTGAGCCCCATTGCGCGGCAGGCAATCTCATCTTCACGCAGCGCTTCCCAGGCACGACCAATCGGCATGCGCGTCAGGCGATGCTTGATCCACAGCACCAGCAACACCACCAGAACCAGCACTACGTAGATGAAGATAAACTTCATATTGGGGTTGTAAGTGACATGCAGAAACTCGTGATACGGCACGCCGCCATCGCGCGCGCGACGGGCAAACTCGAGGCCAAAAAAAGTCGGCGACGGCACGGAAACCCCGTTCGGACCGCCAGTGAAGGCTACCCAATTGGTCAGCACCAGACGAATGATTTCACCAAAGCCGAGCGTAACAATCGCCAGATAATCACCGTGCATACGCAGTACCGGGAACCCAAGCAGCGCACCGGCAAACGCCGCCAGCAGCGCCGCCAGCGGCAGCATGCTCCAAAAACCCAACCCGAGATATTGATAGCCGAGCGCCAGGCCGTACGCACCGATGGCATAAAAGGCGACGTAGCCGAGATCGAGTAATCCAGCGAGGCCAACCACAATATTCAAACCCAGTCCGAGCAGCACATAAATCAGGCCGAGAATCGCCACCGTCAGCAGGTATTTGCTGGAGAGGAAGGGAAAGGCCAGCGCTACGACCAGCAGCAACGGCAATATCCAGCGCAAACGCGAACGATAGCCGGGTTCGCGCACGTAAACACCGTCATCGCTGCTGGCAAACTTGCGCATGATGCGCTGACCAAAAGGTGATTGCAGAAACACGCTAAACAGTAAGCGCCCCGCCATCACCACCGCCACCAGCAGCGCCACGCGCTGGGGCGACAGCTTGAAGCTGTAACCGTCGAGCACCACGCCAACAATCGGACCAAACACCACCAGCGCCACCAATCCCGCCAGCAGCGTGTCGAACAGCGCCTGGCGCACAGGACTTTGCGTCATTGCATTCATCGGGGCTTCCTCACACTTTAGCGACCAGCGGCCGTCCCAGCAGTCCTTGCGGGCGGAAGATCAAAATCACCACCAGCAGCGAAAACGAGAACACATCTTTGTAATCAGAATTCACCATGCCAGCGAACTGCGCTTCCGCGACGCCCAGCAATAATCCTCCGAGCATCGCGCCCGGCAATGACCCGATGCCGCCGAGCACCGCCGCAGTAAAGGCTTTGATGCCAATGATAAATCCGGCGTAAAAATCAAAGGTGCCGTAATTCATGGTCACCAGCACGCCAGCCAATCCCGCCATCGCCGCACCAATCACAAACACCAGCGAGATAACGCGATCGGTATTGATACCGAGGATTGAGGCCATACGCCGATCCTGCTGCACCGCGCGGCAAATACGCCCGAGTTTGGTGTACTGGATAATCCAGGTCAGCAGCGCCATGCCGCAAAATGCGGCGATCAGGATGAAGATTTTGGTCCAGGTGATCTGCACCACGCCGCCATCAAACTCCATGCGCAACACGCCGGTGAGCAGTGTAGGGATACCCTGTTGATTCGGTCCCTGACTGAGCTGCACATAGTTCTGCAGAATCAGCGACATCCCGATCGCTGAAATCAGCGGTGCGAGGCGCGTCGAGTTGCGCAGCGGCCGATAAGCGATACGCTCAATCGCCCAGCCGTAAGCCGAAGTGACAATGATGGTGAAGATTAAGGTGCCGAAAATCAGCAGCGGGAAGGAGTGAATGCCGAAAAAGCTGAGTAGCGATAAGCCAATGGCACACAGATAGGCAGATATCATATACACCTCGCCGTGGGCGAAGTTGATCATGCCGATGATGCCGTAAACCATGGTGTAACCGATGGCGATCAGACCATACACGGCACCGAGCGTTAAGCCGTTGATCAGTTGCTGTAAGAAGAAGGCGTCCATAATGTCGTCTCGTACTCAATGGGAGCGCACACCTCGCGCTCAATCGCGAATGGCCCCGCACTGCGCGGGGCCGCGTGGCACATTACAGCTGGTGATATTTGCCTTTGTCGTCCCATTGATACACGACGTAATCCGACACCTTGAGATCGCCTTTGCTGTCCCAGGCTTTTTTGCCCATCACGGTATCGACGCTGTTGGCTTTCAGCCAATCACTGGCCTTGGCGTTGTCTTTGCCTGCCGCTTTGTAAGCAGCCGCCAGCGTCTGCACGGAGGCGTAGGCATACAGGGTGTAACCTTCTGGCTCAAATCCGCTGGCGCGGAATTTCTCGATCACCGCTTTGCCATCGGCGATGGTGCGCGGATCGTTGCCGAAGGTCATGTAAACGCCTTTGGTGTATTGCGGGCCGCCTGCTGCCGTCACCATCTCTTCAGTCACGATGCAATCACCGGAGAAGAAGGCGGCATTAACGCCCTGCTCACGCATCTGACGCACCAGCGGACCGGCCTCCGGATGACAGCCACCGAAATAGACCACGTCCGGTTTCAGCGCGCCAATTTTGGTTACCAACGCATTGAAATCTTTCTCACCGCGCGACAAGCCTTCATACAAAACTTCTTTCACACCACGCTTTTCAAGCGAGGCTTTGGTGGCATCCGCTAACCCCTGGCCGTAAGTGTCTTTGTCATGAATAATGACCACGTTCTTGGCTTTGAGCTTGTCGATGATGTAATCCGCGGCGATAGCGCCCTGCTGATCATCACGGCCACACATACGGAACATGGTTTTCATGCCGCGTTCAGTAATTTTCGGATTGGTTGATCCAGGAGTGATCGCCAGCACGCCGGCTTCATCATAGACTTCCGAGGCGGGCATGGTGGATGAGGAGCAGAAGTGGCCGACCACCGCCATCACCTTGTCCTGATCAACCAGACGGTTAGCGACGGATACCGCCTGTTTCGGTTCACAAGCATCATCGCCCTGCACCAGCACGATTTTCTCGCCATTGATGCCGCCCGCCGCATTGATATCCTCCGCAGCCTGGCTCGCACCTTTCCAGTATTGCGCGCCGTACGTCGCATTAGGCCCAGAGAACGGACCGGCCACACCAATTTTAATATCTGCCTGAGCGTAAAAGGCCACGCTTAAACAACCTGCAATCGCCACCTTCATTGGGTGTTTTATGAATTTCAAAGACATGCTTTCAATCCTCAACGGGTCAGGAACGGAGCCATACCACGGCATGGGAGAAATCAATTTCTGAAACTTTGGCAAAACAGCATGCGGCCCACAAACCCGTAGGGTCGCCATTCATGGCGACCTGCTTTCAGGACAGAGATAGGCTCATTAAGGCCACGGTTGAAAACTAAGCAATAAGCTCGCCAATACCGCGAAGGTAGACAATTTATTACTCGGGCATCGCTCCAGAACAGGAGACACGCGATGTAACATCCCTGCTGATCATAAACATAGCTATGGTTACGCCACGCACCAGCACCGTGATGGTGCAGAATGCGGTCGATCACAGATTCTTCATCGTCGCGCTGGGTTTATCCGCTATGCTCTGGTGAAAGCGGTCCACGTTTCCTAAAGGAGAACCCATGAATACACAACGGAACGGATTGAGCAGCCAGCAAGCGCTGGACGAATTAGAACGCCTGTACGATGCAGCCGTTGACGCGTTGCGCAACGCCATCCGCGATTTCACCGCCAGCGGGCAGTTGCCGGATGAAGGCGCTCGCCAGCAAGGGCTGTTTGTCTATCCTCAACTGCGTATCACCTGGCTTGGCGAAGGCCCGCAAAAAAATCGTACCCGCGCATGGGGACGTTTTACCCATACCGGCAGCTACAGCACCACCATCACGCGCCCGGCGCTACTGCGTCATTATCTCAGCGAGCAGCTGCAGATGCTGGAGAAAGAGTACGACGTGCTGATTGAGGTCGCGCCATCCCAGCAGGAAATTCCTTATCCTTATGTGATTGATGGCTTGTCACTGGACCGCTCAATGAGCGCCAGCATCGCACGCCATTTCCCGACCACCGAACTGTCGCAGATCGGTGATGAAACCGCCGACGGCTTGTTCCACGCCAATGCGATTTTCCCGCTGTCGCACTTTGACGCGCTGCGCACCGATTTCTCACTGGCTCGCCTGCGCCACTACACCGGCACCGGCGTAGAGCACTTTCAGCCGTTTGTGCTGTTCACCAACTACACGCGCTACGTTGATGAGTTCGTGCGCTGGGCAATTGAGCAAGTACAGGATCCCAACACGCCTTACGACAGCCTGGCCTGCGCCGGTGAAGTGGTGATCACTGCCGATACTCAAGACCCCACGGCGATGATGTCCGATCTGGCGTGGAAGAAGCACCAAATGCCCGCCTGGCACCTGACATCACCGAATCGTCGCGGCATTACGCTGGTGAACATCGGCGTTGGCCCGTCCAATGCCAAAACCATCTGCGACCATCTGGCGGTGATTCGTCCGCACGCCTGGCTGATGATTGGCCACTGCGGCGGTCTGCGCGAAAGCCAGACCATCGGCGACTATGTACTGGCGCATGCCTACCTGCGCGACGACCACGTACTGGATAGCGTACTGCCGCCAGATATCCCAATCCCAAGCATCGCCGAAGTGCAGCGCGCCTTGTATGACGCCACCAAAGCGGTGAGCGGCATGCCCGGTGAAGAAGTTAAACAGCGCCTGCGCACCGGCACCGTGGTCACCACCGATGACCGTAACTGGGAGCTGCGCTACTCCGCTTCAGCGCTGCGCTTCAACCTGAGCCGCGCCGTTGCGGTTGATATGGAAAGCGCCACCATCGCCGCGCAGGGTTACCGCTTCCGCGTGCCCTACGGCACCTTGCTGTGCGTATCGGATAAACCGCTGCACGGCGAGATCAAGCTACCGGGCCAGGCAAACCGTTTCTACGAAGGCGCAATCTCAGAGCACCTGCAGATTGGCATCTGCGCGGTGGAACTGCTGCGAGCTGAAGGGGATAAGCTACATTCAAGGAAGCTGAGAACCTTTAACGAGCCACCGTTCAGGTAATGATGATGGCGTTCCGGCCCTTAAAGGGCCGGAACATTGCAGTAAAACGCGTTATGACGTTTTCAAAACGATATTCTGCACAAACCACGCCAACACCAGAAGGCCGGTCGGTATCATGATTTTCCAGGTTATGCTGTTATTGAAGGCAGCTATTTTATCCTCCAACTGATTGAATCGTTGGTCAACTCTTTCGAACTTCTCATCAATCCTCTCGAACTTCTCGTCTATCTTTTCAAACTTTTTATCAATTTTGTCGAATTTTTGGTCGAACTTTTCTTCCATCCGCTCAAACTTCTTATCGATACGTTGTTCCAGCGCCCCCAGCTCGACCATAATCTCTACCCGCATGACGCCCTGCTCGGCTCTGACCTTTTCGATATCCGCTTTGGTGGCAAAATGCTCTGAACGCGCCGTAAGCACCGCAACATCTGTCTGAATCTGCTGTGTGGTTTTTTCCAGCTGTTCAACCCGTTTGGTTAATTGTTCCATTTGATGATCTCCTTTGTTTCCAACGTCAAAAATAAGCGGTGGGAACACACGAGTTGTATTGCTAATGGGGTAATCCATTACCGAGTCCTCTTCCATCGCGTTGCTCAACCTTTCCACCACACCGTTAGTGAAACAGATTTGCGCAGCGTTAACATTCCACGATCCCGCCATTCGCAGCACATTTTTTGCGGGCAGGTTTACACAACACGCACAGCCTGGGCCGTTTTGAGATTGAAGGAAAGTGAGTATCAAAAAGGATTGCGAGGTGACACGCAGAAAATAAACGAAGGGATGCAACAGCAGACACGGAAGCCCGAGCGGGCTTCCGTTAAGCAAGATTTACGCGCTCAGCCAGCCCAGTTTGATGACAAACAGAATCGACAGAATGATCAGCGCCGGGTTGACCTCTTTGGTGCGACCGCTCAGCAGTTTCACCACTGTCCAGGTGATGAATCCGAAGGCAATACCGTTGGCGATTGAGTAGGTCAGCGGCATGGTCAGCGCTGTCACGGTAACCGGCGCGGCGGTGGTGATGTCTTTCCAGTCAATATCAGCCAGACCAGATGCCATCAGCACCGCAACAAACAGCAGCGCTGGCGCAGTGGCATAAACCGGTACGCTGCCCGCCAGCGGCGAGAAGAACAGGCTCAGCAGGAACAGAATCGCCACCACAATTGCTGTCAAACCGGTACGGCCACCGGCGCTGACGCCCGCAGCAGATTCCACATAGCTGGTGGTGGTTGACGTACCGAGCAGCGAGCCAAACAGCGCGGCGGCGCTATCTGCGATCAACGCACGACCCATTTTCGGCACGTTGCCCTGCTCATCCGCCAGTCCAGCACGCTTGGTCACACCTAGCAAGGTGCCGGTGTTATCGAACACGTCCACGAACAGGAAGGCGAAGATCACGCTGACCAGGCCAACGTTAAACGCACCCGCGATATCCAGCTGCATAAAGGTTGGCGCGATAGAGGGCGGAGCTGAGAACACGCCGCCAAACGGCGTCAGGCCAATGCCCATGGAAATAAAGGTCACCACCAAAATACCGATCAGCACCGCGCCGGTAACGCGACGCGCTTCCAGCACCACAATGATGAAGAAGCCGAGCAGCGCCAGCAGCGGGCCCGGTTTGGTCAGGTCGCCCAGGCCAACCAGCGTAGCTGGGTTATCCACCACGATGCCCGCGCCTTCCAGCGCGATGATCGCCAGGAACAGGCCGATACCGGCACCAATACCGGCACGCAGTGGCAGCGGAATGCTGTTAATAATCCACTCACGAATTTTGAAAAGCGACATGGCAAAGAAGATCACCGCCGACAAGAACACCGCGCCCAGCGCGACTTGCCACGTGTAACCCATATGCAGAACCACGGTATAGGTAAAGAAGGCGTTGAGGCCCATGCCCGGTGCGAGTGCAATCGGATAGTTAGCGATCAAGCCCATTAACACACAGCCAATCGCCGCAGCCAGACAGGTCGCCACGAAGACCGCACCTTTATCCATGCCGGTTGCACCGAGAATGCTCGGGTTAACAAACAGGATGTAAGCCATTGCCAGGAAGGTAGTGATACCCGCAATGATTTCTGTGCGAACCGTTGTGTTGTGCGCTTTTAATTTGAAGAGTTTTTCTAACATCATCATCTCTCATGAGCGGAGTCGGCACGAATGCGCGCGCTCCTTGCCAATGTGGTTTACAGACTTATTGTTGTATTGGACGCAAGGCGTTTAACCTTCCCCTGTCCTCATAGCAATAGCTATGCCATCACCCTACGCAATCGATTACGTTTCCGAATAATGCTTCGCTTAGGATAATTCCGAACCAGAATGAGGCGCGATTATGGTGCATTGCACCAGCGCCGCGCAATCGTTTTCCCTCGTTGCGATTGTTTGGCAAAAAGAGTGCGGCACTGCACGCTTCCGCACTCTGCCAGGCGATGGCGCTCACGTTTCTGTTGCTTGAATCTGCAGCTAAAAAACATCGGGTTACACTGCATTTAACCCTTTCGTAACAAAAGAGGCGCATCCATGAAGCCCGCGATTTTGGTGGTCGATGATGATCGTGCAGTGTGCGAATTGCTGCACGATGTGTTGAATGAACATGTGTTTACCGTTTATTGCTGCCATCAGGGTAAAGATGCGCTGGCTCTGCTGGCGCTACATCCGGAAATTTCGCTGGTGATGCTGGATATGATGCTGCCAGACACCAACGGCTTGCTGGTGCTACAGCAAATGCAGCGGCAGCGTCCCGATCTGCTGGTGATCATGTTGACCGGCATGGGCTCGGAAGCGGATATGGTGGTGGGACTGGAGATGGGCGCGGATGATTACATCGCCAAGCCTTTCAACCCACGCGTGGTGGTGGCACGAGCGCGCGCTGCACTGCGTCGCTGCGGACGACTGGCGCAGCCGGAAGCGTTGCCGGATGAAGGCTGGCAATTTAACGGCTGGCGGCTGGACGATGCGCGCTGTCAGCTGTTCAATCCACAGCGCGAAAGCGTGCCGCTGACGCAAGGTGAATACACGCTACTGCGTGCGCTGGTGGCGCATGCGCGCAAAGTATTAACCCGCGATCAACTGCTCGAACTGACGCACAGCGAAAGCCTCGAGGTGTTTGATCGCACCATTGATGTGCTGATTATGCGGCTACGACGCAAGATCGAAAGCAACCCGCATCAACCGAGCCTGATCCGCACCATTCGCGGTCTCGGCTATGTTTTCTCCGCCGATGTGATGCGTCCTGCCTCTTCGGCGCGTGAAACGCAAATCGCCTGATCCATCCAGCGCTGCATCTCGGCTAATGGCCGCGTACCGTCCAGCGCGTTGGCGGCATGCAGATTAAAACAGGCGCAGGTGTGCGCCAGCTTCAGCGTTTCCGTCAGCGACCAGCCTTCGTGGCTGGCATAAAGCACACCGGCGCAAAACGCATCGCCCGCGCCAACGCTACCCACGATCTCTTCCGGCGCTAAACACCACGCGGGCTGCCAACGCCCTTCGCCTTCTGCTTGCTGGCCCCACGCCCCTTCCGGTGCGTGAATCACCACCCGCTGACGTACGCCTTGCTGCAGTAGCCAGGTCGCCGCCTCGGCAAACGCTGAAGGCGCGGCAAGCCCTTGCGGGGTGCGCAAACTGATGCCGGTGAGCGATTGCGCCTCCAGTTCGTTGATCACCAAATAATCGAGCCAGCGCAGCGCGGGCACCACCAGCGGGCGATATTCGCCCACGCGCGACACCAAATCGAGTGAGGTGAGATAGCCGCGCTGCTGCATCTGCGCCAGCAATCGTGCGCTGCGCGTGCCGTATTCCTCGTCCGGCACATCAAGGCTATCCAGCAGCAGCAAATAACCAAGATGGAATATGCGATGGGATGTGGAGACGTCGGCGAAATGCGCCAAATCGAGCTTGCCATTGGCACCGCGAGCATGGAAGAAGGTGCGCTGGCCGTCCGGCGTAGTCATCACCTGCGTCATCGCCGTGTTGATGCCTGCGGTGCGCTGCACAAACTGGCGGTCGATGTGATGATCGTCCAGCAGTTGCAGGATGAAGTCGCCGTCGCTGTCCTCGCCCACCATGCCGACGCCCGCCAGCGGCAAATTCAGCTGCATACGCGCCAGGGTAAACAGCACGTTGAGCGCCGCGCCGCCGCTGCACTTCTCGCTGTGCTGAATCTCCGTCAGCCAGCCCTGTTCCGGCCAGTGGCTGATGCGCTGCACGTGATCCACCAGCATGCTGCCGGCACCGATGATTCCGTTACGCACCATGCTGTCAGGCCCTCCCGGCGCTGCCGAACACCTGCATCTGCTGCGCCACCACGTTGGCGATGTCACGCTCCACGGCCATCAGCAATTCGGCAAAGGCGTCGTAGCGTGCATCGCGCTGAGTGATCTGCGCTTCAATCGCCCCGAGCGCCGCCTGCGACATGCCGGTGTAAAAGTTGATTTTATTGATGCCGAGGCTAACGGCGCGGCGGAAGTCCGCATCGCTAATGCCGGAACCGCCATGCAGCACCAGCGGAATGCCAGCGGTCGAGCGAATCGCTGCCAGCCGGTCAAAGTCGAGTTTGGGTTCGCCTTTGTATTTGCCGTGTGCATTGCCAATTGCTACCGCCAGACAATCAATGCCGGTGGCGTGCACAAAATCAGCGGCCTGCGCCGGATCGGTAAATTTATCGCTGTCGGCCTCGCCAAACAGCGCCCCGCCTTCATCGCCGCCCACCGCACCCAGTTCGGCTTCCACCGAAACGCCGAGCGCGTGGCACATCTTCACCACTTCGCGCGTCTGGCGGACGTTTTCCTCGTAGCTGAGCGTCGAGCCATCGAACATGACCGAGGTAAAGCCAAGACGAATCGCCTGCATCACCGCCTCAAAATGCAGGCCGTGATCGAGATGCAGCACCACCGGAATATCGTGCAGCGCCGCTTCGGTGCGCACGGCGGCGACCAGATGTTCGAGGTTGACATACTTAAAATGCACTTCGGCGATGCTAATGATAAATGGCGAGCGCTGCCGCTCAGCCGCCTGATAAAGCGCGCGCAGAAAATGGGTATCGAGGACGTTAAACGCGCCGAGCGCGTAGCCGTTCTGTTGCGCATGGGCCAAACCCTGCGCCAGGGAAATCAGTGCCATATCAGGCTCCTTTAGGCCAGCCAGCGGTGATATTCGTTACACAGCAGCCAGCGCGGTTCTTCATCTTCATCAAGCGGATTGAAGCGTGCCAGCGGGGTAAGAAACACGTTGTCGTGTTCGTCGTCGTTGGGCATTGAGACTTCGCCCACCAGTACATCGCCGTAACCCTCTTCACCCCAAAAGCTGTGCCAGATGCCCGGCAGCAAAGTGACGCTTTCGCCCGGCGATAAACGCAGCTGCGAACCGGCGGCGTGGGTTTGCCGAATGCCATCCAACGTGACGTTGACCGCCGTCTCGGCCAGCTGATTGCCTGCGCGGTTATGCAGCGTAACGATCAGATTGCCGCCGCCGCGATTGATAATGTCTTCCATCTTTTGCGGGTGATAATGCATCGGCGTGACCTGCCCTTCGCGCACGTGCATGATCTTTTCGGCGTAGGGTTTGGCCCACGGCTGGCCACCGCGCGAACCGTTGCGCAAAGTGAACAGGGTTAAACCGGTTTGATTGAAATCGTCAGCGCCGAAGCTGGTGACATCCCAGCCGAGGTGCAGCGCCAGCAGTTCATCGGCATCATGTTTATCGAGCGCGCGCCACTGGCTGAGGCCGTAATCGGCCCACGGCGGCAGATGCACATCCTGGCGCATAAAGAATTCGCGGGTACGTTGTAGGATCGCATTCACTTCAGAGCGTTGCATCGTCTCCTCCTTTACTCGCTGGCCCTCACCCCAGCCCTCTCCCGCAAGCGGGCGAGGGAGCTGACCGAGCAAACCTAACTATCCCCTCTCCCATTGATGGGAGAGGGTTAGGGTGAGGGAACCCGCAATTATTTCACCGTCCAGCCCTTGTAACTGCTAACGCTGTTACGATCGATCATCGTCACCGGAATCAGCACCGGCTTATCTGGCGCGGGTTTGCCCTGCAGGATGTCATAGCCGATCTCCACCGCTTTCGCCGCCATCACCTGCGGGTCTTGCGCAGGCGTGGCCACGAACAGCGAGCCTTTGCGTTTCAGCGCCTCTTCACCGTCTGGCGATCCATCGACGCCGACAATAAAGAACTCATTGCGCTGCGCCTGTTTCGCCGCCAGATCGGCACCAATCGCGGTTGGGTCGTTAATCGCGAACACCGCATCAATCTTCGGATTAGCCGACAGCAGGCCGGTCATCACTTCGAGGCCACCTTCACGGCTGCCTTTGGCGTTCTGGTTGTAGGAGAGCAACTTGATGTCCGGATGGGTTTTCAGCTCGTTCATGCAGCCTTCCACACGGTTCTGCACCGCAGAAACCGGCGGTCCGTTGATGATGACCACGTTGCCTTTGGCTTTCAGGCGATCGGAGATGTATTTACACGCCATGGCACCGGCGGCGGTGTTATCGGAGGTGATCGTGGCGTTAGCGCCGTCTGCCGCCACGTCGACTGCCACCACCACAATCCCGGCATCACGCGCACGTTTAACCGCGGGTGCGATGCCTTTGGAATCAGCGGCGTTGAGGATAATCATGTCCACTTTGGCGGCGATGAAGTTATCAATCTGCCCCACCTGCTGGCCAAGATCGTAACCGCTGGAGACCAGCGTTACGTTGACCTTGTCACCCGCCAGCTCGCGCGCCTTCAGCTCCGCACCTTTGGTGATCTGCACGAAGAACGGGTTGGCGAGATCGCCGACGGTCACACCAATGGATTTCAGCTCTTTGGCCTGCACCAATGGCGCGCTCAGAAGCGTAGCCGCCAGCAGTCCGGTTAGAATCGGATTAAAACGCATAGTCGATGTTCTCCTGCTTTTTGGTTTTTATGATGGGTGCTTGCTGTCCCCCTCCTCGGTCCTCCCCCACCAGTGGGGGAGGAAGATGCTGCCATATGCTCGTACTGAAGCTGCATGTGGCTACGTCTCCTTCCCCCGCTTGCGGGGGGAAGGCCGGGATGGGGGACAGCAAGCACGATATAACTCAACCCACGTGATGCCGCGTCCGGTACTTATCGATCAACACCGCGATAATGATCACCGCGCCCTTAATCACTAACTGCCAGAAATAGGAGACGCCCATCAGCGTCATGCCGTTATTCAGCGTGGCGATAATCAGCGCGCCAATCAGCGTGCCGGTGATGGTGCCGATACCGCCGACAAAGCTGGTGCCGCCGAGGATCACCGCCGCTATCGCATCCAGCTCATAGCCGACGCCGAGGTTGCCATTAGCGCTGTAGAGCCGCGAGGCGCTCATCAATCCGGCCAGCCCCGACAGCAAACCGCTCATGGCGTAGACAAACAGCAGCACCACGCTGACTTTGATGCCGGTCAGGCGCGCCGCCTGTACGTTGCCGCCAACCGCATAAATGTGCACGCCTAAGGTGGTGCGACGCAGAATGAACCAGCACAGCGCGATGACGGCAAAGGCGATGATGATCAGCCACGGCACCGGCCCGAGATAGCCGTTGCCTATCCACTCAAAGTTGATGTCGGAGTTGATTACCGTGGTGCCGTTCGCCAGCAGATAAGCCGCGCCGCGCATCGCGGTGTAGGTGCCGAGCGTGACAATAAAGGGCGGTAGCCCTGCCCACGCCACCAGAATGCCGTTGAACAAGCCCATAATCAGCCCGGCACCTAACGCCGCTGGAATCGTCAGTGATGCAAACGCCGGATCGAGCGACACCACCATCGCCACTACCGCTGTGGTACCGAGCATCGATCCCACCGACAAATCGATGCCGCCGGTGAGAATGACAAAGGTCATGCCCGCCGCCAGCACGATGTTGATTGAGGCCTGACGCGTAATGTTGAGCAGATTGCCCTCGGTGAAGAAGTTCGGCGTGACAAAGCCAAATACCGCCACGATCAGGATCAGAATCGGCAAGATACCGACGGTTTGCAGCAGGTCACTCATTAACGCGCGCTTTAGGGTTGGGCTTTTTACGCGTGCGGATTCACTGGTCATTGCGCTCTCCTCAGGCCTGAACCGGCTGCGCGCCGGTGGCCAGTGTCATAATGTTTTCCTGGCTAATCTCTGCCCCACTCAACTCACCGGCGATGGCGCCTTCCCGCATCACATAGACGCGATCGCTCATGCCCACCACTTCCGGTAACTCACTGGAGATCATCAATATCGCCACGCCCTGCTGCGCCATCTGCTGCATCATGCGGTAGATTTCGCTCTTGGCGCCGACATCGACGCCGCGCGTCGGCTCATCGAGAATCAGAATGCGTGGCGCAATCGCCACCCAGCGTGAAATCAGCAGCTTCTGCTGATTGCCACCGGATAAGCCGCCCGCGCGCACCTGCGCATGCGGCACGCGGATGTTTAGCGCATCAATCGCCTCGCTGGCGATCTTCTGTCCTTTGCGCCGATTGAGCAGGCCGTAACTGGCGTCGCGCTCCAGCGTGGCCATCACAATGTTGTCCTGCGCCGCCAGTTCGAGGAACAAGCCCTGCTCTTTGCGGTTCTCGGTGAGAAACCCGATGCCGCGCGCAATCGCGTCGCGCGGCGAGTGAATTTGCACTTTTTCCCCGTCGATCCAGATCTCGCCGCCGCTCGGTTGATGCACGCCAAAAATCAACTGTGCCAGTTCGCTGCGCCCGGCGCCGACCAGGCCCGCCAGACCGACGATCTCACCGGCCCGCACCGACAGGCTGCTGGGATGCACTTTGTGTTTGTCGCACAGGTGATTGACGGCGAGACGGATGTCGCCGAGCGGAATGTTGCGGTCTTTGTTGAACAGATCGCTGAGCGGACGCCCGACCATCATGCGCACCAGCTCGCTGGCATTAAGCTGCTCGCGCGTCAGGCTGCCGACGTACTGTCCGTCGCGCAGCACGCTAACGCGATCCGACAGCTCATACACCTCCGCCATGCGATGGCTGATGTAGATGATCGCCATCCCTTCGCTGCGCAGACGTTTTATCAGCGCAAACAGCTGCTCGGTTTCACGGTTCGAGAGTGCGGCAGTCGGCTCATCCATCACCAGAATGCGGCTGTTGCGATGCAGCGCGCGGGCGATTTCCACCTGCTGCTGCTCGGCAATGCTCAGGCGACTAACCAGATCGGTGGCGCTGAACTGTGCGCCCAAACGATCAATCACTCGCTGCGCCTCTTCCGCCATCTGGCGACGCTTCACCAGACCCGCGCGGGTGATTTCACTGCCGAGAAAGATGTTCTCCGCCACCGTCAGATTCGGTGCCAGATTGATCTCCTGATAAATCAGGGTAATGCCCGCCGCCAACGCCTCTTTTGGGCCTTTAATGGTGTACGGCTGGCCGTCGATAAGGATTTCCCCGCTGCTGGCGGTATAAGCACCGGCCAGAATTTTCATCAATGTACTTTTGCCTGCGCCGTTTTCGCCCATCAGCGCATGCACTTCACCGGGCCAGACCGTGAGATCGACGCCTTTCAGCGCATAGAAGTTGCCGAAGCGTCGGGTGATCGCGCGCATTTCTAATATCGGTGCTGTCGCCATTACGAGGCTCCTGCTGGCAAAGGTTGCAGCGAGTAAAGCCTCCTTAGATAAATGGAAAATGTCAGCGGCCATTCATATTTGTCATATTTCGCCCCGATCGCGCTTCTATACTCGCCAGCAGTTGAGCGGTAAGGAGTGGCAGCCATGAGTCACAGTCTGCACTGGCACGCGGGCGCACGCAGTCGCCTGCTGCTGTTTAATCTGCTGGTGATGTCGGTGACGCTGGCGGTGAGTCTGGTGGCTATTTTTGGATTTCGCCACGCAGGTCACATTCAGGAACAGGCGCAGGCGCAAACGCTGGCCGATATGAACGGCAGCCTGGCGCTGGCGCGCGATACCGCCAATGTGGCGATCGCCGCGGTGCGTTTATCGCAGGTGGTCGGCGCGCTGGAGTATCAGAGCGAATCGGCGCGCCTGCAGCAAACGCAGCAGGAGCTGCAACGGTCGCTGAGCTTGCTGGCGAATGCGCCACTGGCGTCGCAACAGCCGCAGCTGCTGACGCGCATCCGCGAACGCAGCCAGATGCTGGAACAGACCATCAACCAATTGCTGCGCGCCGGACATCAGCGCCATCTGCAGCGCAACGTCATGCTCAGCGGGCTGTGGCAATCGCAGCTATTACTCAATCGCATTGACCTGCTAACACGCACCGATTCCCCATCCACCGCGCTGCGCCAGCAAACCCACAGCTTATTCAGCGTGGCGATTCAATCCAGCGCGCCGCAGGCCGCAGTGCAGCAGCTGCAATCGGTGCTCAGTCAGTGGCGGGCGTTAAGGCTCAACGGCGTGCTGAATACGCAAGTACAGCGGCTGATCGCCACCAGCAATGATTTGCAGCCGGTGGCGCAGCAACTGGAACAGAGTGATATCGCCATCGCCTACGCCACTTATCGCATCAAAGCGCTGGTGGCGATGCTCAACGACGACATCACCCATTACGTGCAGCTGGTGGCGCAGCAGAGCGACGCCCGCAGCGCTGTAACCCATGAAGAGCTGGATTCGATCATCGGCTTTATCGGCCTGTTTATGCTGCTGGCGCTGCTGATCACCGGTTACGCCGGTTACTACATCTACCGCAATCTCGGTTCGAGTCTCACCGCCATCGCGCACGCCATGACCCGGCTGGCGCAGGGGGAAAAGAGCGTCAACGTGCCGGGTCTGGCGCGGCGCGATGAGCTGGGCGATCTGGCGCGCGCCTTCAACGTGTTTGCGCGCAACACCGCGTCGCTGGCGCACACCTCGCGCCTGCTGAAAGAGAAAAGCAACCAGCTGGAATCCACCTTCCTCGCCATGCGCGACGGCTTTGCGCTGTTTGATAACAGCGGCCAGCTGGTGGTGTGGAATGCGCAATATGCCGAGCTGCTGGGCATTGCGCCGCGCGAACTGCATCGCGGCTTGCACTATCAACAGCTTTTAAAACGCGTCGATGTTGAGCTCAATGGCTTAGCCGATGCGCAGGAAGTGCGGCTGGCGGATGGACGCACGCTGGAGCTGCGTTTCAGCCCGGTGCCACGGCGCGGCATGGTGAATACCGTGCTGGAGCGCACCACGCGCAAGGCGCTGGAAGAGGCGCTGCTGCACAGCCAGAAGATGAAAGCGGTTGGACAGCTCACCGGCGGACTGGCGCACGACTTCAATAATCTGCTGGCGGTGATCATCGGCAGCCTGGCGTTAACCGTCGATCAGCTGCCGCCCGGCACGCTCGCCAGCCGTATCGATCGTGCACGTCAGGCTGCCGACCGCGCGGCGCAGCTGACGCAGCGTTTGCTGGCGTTCTCGCGCAAACAGGCGCTCTATCCGCGCGCGGTGTCGGTGGTGGAACTGGTGGATAATCTGCATTCGCTGCTGCAACACGCACTTTTGCCCGGCCAGCAGCTGGTGATCGATGCGCAACGTCCCGGCTGGCCAGCGTGGATCGATGCCGGACAGCTGGAGAATGCGCTGATCAATTTGGTGGTCAACGCGCGCGATGCGATGACGCAGCAGAGCGGCGAAATCCGCCTGCGTATCTGGAATCAGCGTAAACAGGAAGCCGACGGCAAGCGCGATCGCGTCACCATTGAAGTAATCGATCACGGCTGCGGCATGTCGGCCGAGGTGCGCGAACAGGTGTTCGAGCCGTTCTTCACCACCAAAGCGATCGGCAGCGGCAGCGGTTTGGGCTTATCGATGGTGTATGGCTTTGTGCGTCAATCCGGCGGCCAGATCGAGCTGGAAACCGCGCCGGGGCAAGGCACCACCGTGCGGCTGTTATTGCCGCGCGCGCCCGAAGCGGCACAGCCGCTCAACGTGCCGCCGCCGCTGGTGCCGCAGGCCAGCAACGATCGGCTGGTGTTGGTGCTGGATGATGAACCGACGGTGCGACAAACGCTGTGCGAACATCTGCATCAGCTGGGTTATCTGACGCTGGAGTGTGGCGACGGCGAAAGCGCGCTGACGCTGCTGCGCCAGACGCCGGATATCGATCTGTTAATCAGTGATTTGATGCTGCCGGGCGGCATCAACGGCGCGGATGTGATTCGCCAGGCGCAGGCGCAGTGGCCACATCTGGCGACGGTGTTGATCAGCGGTCAGGATCTGCGCCAGACGCAGGTGACGCTGCCGCTGTGTGAGCGGCTGGCGAAACCCTGGCATCAGGCGCAGCTGGTGCAGGCGCTGGAGCGCGCCTGGCAGCGCAGTGAACGGCTTAGTCGCGCGCGGCAGGCTGCCACAACGGCACCCCTTTCCCCGTGATGTAACGTTTACGCAGCTTGCTGGAGACCATGTCCATGATCATCACCACCGCCACCAGAATCAGGGTCAGGAACATCACCACATCCCAGTTCCACAAGCGCATGTTCTCGGCATACACCAGACCCACGCCACCCGCGCCAACAAAGCCCAGCACCGCTGCGGAGCGGGTGTTGGACTCTATCTGATACAGGCTGAGCGCGAGGAAGGTCGGGAACGACTGGGTGAAAATGCCGTAGCGATGTTTTTGCAGGCTGTTCGCGCCGACCGCGCTGAGGCCGCGACTCGGTGAACGCTCCACCGCTTCGTGCCCTTCGGCATAGAGTTTGCCGAGCAAGCCGACATCCTGCATCACAATCGCCAGCACGCCAGCCAGCGGTCCCATGCCGACGGCGCGCACAAAGATCAGCCCCCAAATCGCCATGTCGATGCCGCGCAGCACATCCAGCACGCGGCGTACCACCAGTGAAATCGGTCGCGTAACCGGATCGTGCATGACGTTTCGCGCCGCCAGGAACGAGACCGGCAAGGCAATTAAAGATGCGGTTAGCGTGCCGGAGAACACAATCGCCAGCGTAATCCCGACCTGCGTGAAGTAGTAACCAAACGGCCAGTTGAGGAAATCCTGCCAGACAAACATGCGCAGGAAATAGCGGCTGAGCTGCTGGCAGCCAATCAGAAAACGGCTCCACTCAATGCCAAAGAACTCGAAGAAGAACAGGTAATAGAGCGCGATGGCAAGCGCCACCAGCGCAACGCGGCGCAGATAGCGGTTCTGCGCGGCAAACAGGGCGGCATGCTCCTGCTTGAGTTTGGCGACATCCGGCGCTAAGGCGATCATGCTGTGTCTCCTTCCACTACGCGGCGACGCAGCCAGCCGGACAGCGTATCCAGCAGCGACACCACCACAATGATCAGCAACAGCGTGATGCTGACCTGATCGTAACGATCGAGTTTGATATTGGTCATCAGCTCTTGCCCGATACCGCCCGCGCCGACCAAACCAAGGATGGTTGAGGAGCGGAAGTTGATTTCCAGACGCATAAAGCTGTAGGAGAGAAACGTCGGTTTGACCTGCGGCCAGAAGGCAAAGCGCATGCGCTGCAGTTTGCTGGCACCGCACGCCGCAAGTCCGCGCACCGGTTTATCCGAGGCGCTCTCAATCGCTTCGTAAAACAGCTTGGTCAGGCTGCCGACAGTGTGCAGCGCCAGCGCGAGGAAGCCGGGAATAGCGCCAATGCCGAACGCCATCACGAACATCACCGCCCACGCCAGTTCCGGCATGGTACGCAGGAAGGCGACAAAGGCGCGGATCGCCACGCGCAGGCTGCGCGGCGTTTGCGTGTTGTCGGCGGCGAAAAACGCCAGCACGCCCGCCACGGCCACCGCCACGATGGTGGACGACAGCGCCAGCTGCAAGGTTTCCCAGATCAGCGGCAGCTGGAAGTGTAAGCGATAGCCCCAATAGGCCAGCGAGCCCTCGGTTTTGCCGTCGGCGAACAGCAGTGAAAGATGCAGCACCGGCATAGTTTCGCCGATGTAGTCAAAAAAGTGTGGCAGCGACTGCCAGACGGTGAGCAGGTTAAATTCCGCCATCTTGCCCGCGGCCAGATAGAGCGCCAGCAACAGCAGCGACCACAGCAGCGAGTCGCGCTTTTGCTGGCGGCGGATGCGTTGGTAGTAGTGTTCGAAATCGGTCAAGGGGGGATTCCTGTTGGTTGGGGACTGGAGTGTGCTCGCTGTCCCCCTCCTCGGTCCTCCCCCATTAATGGGGGAGGAAGATGCTGCAAAATGCGAGTTTGGGAGTTGCATGTGGCAGCATCTCCTTCCCCCACTTGTGGGGGAAGGACGGGATGGGGGACAGCGAGCACCCCACCTAAATTAACCGCGCGTACCCTTCATCAAATCACGCTTCATATCGATGATGTTCTGATAATCCGCCACGGTCGCTGGACCGATGTGCTGGGCACCGCCAACCGCTTTAACAAAGCAGCCGTGATCTTCTTTATCCAGTTTCTTGATGGTGGCCACCACCTTCGCTTTGAAGTCAGCGGGCAGATTGTTGCTCACCAGAATCGGACCGTTCGGGATCAGCGGCGACTGCCAGATGATGCGGATCTGCTTCATCAGGTCAGGATGATCCATGCGAATCAAACGGCCAAAGGCACCCGAGGTATAACCGGTTTCACGGTCGCCAATCAGCGACGTCCAGGTCACCGCGCCGTCGAACTGACCGTTCAGCACGCCGAGGATGTCCTGCTCGTGGCCGCCGGAGAAGGTGACGCTGGAGAAGGTGTTGTTGTACTTATCGTCCACCGTGCCGCCGAACTCTTTCTTGAACGCCTGGTTCGGCATCAGGAAGCCCGAGGTTGAATCGGGATCGGCCATGCCGAACGATTTGCCTTTCAGGTCTTCCAGCTTTTTGTATGGGCTGTCAGCCTTAACGATCACCACTGAGTGATAACCCTGAGACCCGTCTTTGTCGTCCACCACGATGCCCACCACATCCACCGCTTTCGGGTTTTGCAGGTAAACCGAGGCATACGAAGCCGGCGACATGCTCAGCACCAGATCGATTTTGTTACCCAGCAAGCCCTGAATCACGCCTGAATAGTCAGACGAGTTGCGCAGTTTGGTATCCACCTGCAACTCTTTGTCGAAGAAATCTTTCACACACTGGTTGTCACCAATCTGCTGCGTGGCGTTCTGGCCGCCAAGAATCCCGAGGTTCAACTCTTTTGGTGCATCCGCTGCGTTTGCGCCAAATGCCATCGCAATAGTCAGTAAAGCTAAAGAAGTCAGTTTCATTCTTAGGTTTTCTCTTGCTGTGGGAGTTAGTGGAGCTGGTTAATTTCGTCGCCGTACAGCTCATGCATCAGGCCGTCGGTCAACTGGGAAGGATGTCCATCGAACAGGATTTTGCCGCGCTGAATGCCGATCACGCGGGTGCAGTAGCTTTTAACCAGTTCGATGGAGTGCAGGTTTACCATCACGCTGATGCCCTGCTCGCTCACCTGACGCAGCACATCCATGATGCGTTTGGTGTTTTTCGGATCGAGTGACGCCACGGGTTCATCCGCCAGCAAAATGCGCGGGTTCTGCATCAGCGCCCGACAAATCGCCACACGCTGCATCTGGCCGCCGGAGAGGTTTTCCGCACGCTGCAGCGCCTGCGGCAGCATGTTCATCCACTGCAGCAGTTCGATAGCGCGAGCGCGGTCGGTTTCGGAGAAGACCTTGAAGAACGATTTCAGCGTCGAGGTCTGGCTCAAACGACCGAGCAGTACGTTGGTCAGCACATCGAGGCGTGGCACCAGACAGAAGTCCTGGAAGATCATGCCGCATTCGGTGCGCCACTCGCGCATCTGGCGGCTATTCAGCGTCACCACATCGCGATCCACTTCGCCGTGGCGATTGCTGAGGATGGCGCCCTGCGACGCACTGATGGTGCCGTTCAGCATGTGTAACAGTGTCGATTTGCCTGCGCCTGAGCGGCCAATCACCGCCACCAACTCGCCCGCATGCAGATCGAAGCTGACGTTATCCAGCACCTGATTGGCGCCGTAGGTTTTGCACAATCCCTGCACCGACAACACCTTGTTGCCCTGCCCTGTAACATGCGGGTAAGGATTGTCGACCACGGTTTTCAGTAATGCCTGTGCCATGTTGCACTCCATCTCTTCTGAGGTGTTGATTGCCCGCTATTACGGGCAAAGCGGATGAAAGCTTGATGACAGTAAAATGATTAAACAGTGACAGCATCCGCCGCCGCCGTAGGGTCGCCATTTATGGTGACCTCATTACACCGATGCACCAGGTCGCCATGAATGGCGACCCTACGGGGCAATGAGCTGGCGTAGATGCTCGAGCGTGTCGCTTAACGCACCATCGTTATTCAGCGCATGACAATGCGCGGGCAGCGGTTCGGCGGCGCGCGCCAGCCGTCTTTCGATCTCCGCTTCCGACTCGCGCCCACGCTGTCGCAATCGCGTCTCCAGCACCGCTGGCGAAACCTGCAACACCAGCGGCAGCAGCTGCGTGCCGTAATGCTGCTGCACAATCGGCAGATGCAGGCGTGAACCGTTAACCAGCACGTTCAGCCCGCGCGCCAGCCACAGATCGATCTCCTCGCCCAGCCCGTAATGCATGCCGTGCGCCTGCCAGCTCACGGCGAACAACCCCAGCGCCTCGCGCCGTCGGAATTCCGCCTCGCTCAGCGCCACATGGTTCTCGCCGCCCGCATCGGCGGCGCGCGTGATGTAGCGATGGGCGATCAGCAGATTCTCCGGCGGCGCTTCCCGCAGCGCGTTCAGCAGGCTGTCTTTTCCCGAGCCCGAAGGCCCGGTAAGCCAGATCAGGCGCGCCATCAGAACACCTGCTTGCCTTGCGACCAGACGTGACGAATGTGCGAATGACCATGTTCGGTATGCGCCAGCACCAGATCGGCACGCAGCCCTTCGGCGATGCGGCCGCGATCGTGCAGGCCAATCGCCCGCGCCGGATTTCTGGTCACCAGCGCAGCCGCCTGCGGCAGCGTCAGCGTGTTGCGCTCATCGGCCACCAGGCGGAACACCGCATCCAGCAAGCTGGCGGGATAGTAGTCGGAGGAGAGAATATCCAGCAGGCCGTGGCTGGCGAGGTCCGCCGCCGCCACGTTGCCGGAGTGCGAACCGCCGCGCACGATGTTGGGCGCGCCCATCAGCACCTGCATGCCGCATTCACGCGAGGCGCGTGCCGCCTCCAGCGTGGTGGGGAATTCAGCGATGGCGCTGCCGACGTCATGAGATTCCGCCACGTGCGCCGCCGTAGCGTCGTCGTGGCTGGCGAGCGGAATACCGCGCGAACGGCACAAACTGGAGATGGCGTTGCGATTCGGCGTGGAGAACTCGGCGGCCAGCGCCAGCTGCTCACGCTCAAACTGATCCATCTGCTCGTCGTTGAGCTGATATTTGCCTTGATAATAGGTGCGATACATCTCCAGCGAGGCGTACTGACGCTGACCCGGCGAGTGATCCATCAGTGACACCAGCGACAGTTCTGGCGTGTTCATCAGCTTTTCAAACAGTGGCAGCGTGGTGTGATGCGGCAGCTCACAGCGCAGATGCAAATGGTGATCGGCGCGATTAATACCTTTGCGATTGCTGTCCTGAATCGCCTCAATCATCTTGTTGAGGTTTTCAATGCGATGCCCGCCATCGCGCACGTCGCCGACGCCAATTGCATCCAGCACCGTGGTGATGCCGCTGGCGACCATCAGCGCATCGTGGCTGCTCATCGCCGAGTGCGCCGGCCAATCCACTTTTGGGCGTGGCGTGAAGAACTTGTCGAGATTATCGGTGTGCAGCTCCACCAAACCCGGCAGCAGGAAGGCGTTTTCGCCATCCAGCGCGCCCGGCAATTGGCTGACGCTGTCGCTAAAGCTGGCGATGCACCCGTCGCGAATCTCCAGTGAACCCGGCACTACGGCCTGCTCCAGCACCAGCCGGACGTTATTAATGATCATGCTTCTGCTCCTGCTTTCATTGGCTGCATGACGTGCAGGCGATCGGCTACGCGTTCGCGCACCGCTTCGTCATGGAAAATACCGACAATGGCGGCACCGCGGGCGCGCGCCTGTTCAATCAGTTCCACTACGGCGGCGCTGTTGGCGCTGTCGAGCGAGGCGGTTGGCTCATCCAGCAGCAGCACCGGATAGTCGGCGATAAAACCGCGCGCGATGTTGACGCGCTGCTGCTCGCCGCCCGAGAAGGTGGACGGCGCCAGCGACCACAAACGCTCCGGCACGTTAAGGCGCGTCAGCAGCTCTTTGGCGCGCTTCTCGCAGAAGGCGCGCTCGGTGCCACGCTCCAGCAGCGGCTGCATGACGATCTCCAGCGTCGGCACGCGAGGAATGACGCGCAAAAACTGGCTGACCCAGCCGACGGTGTGACAGCGAATCGCCAGAATCTGCCGCGCGGGGGCGTTGGCCATGTCGATCCATTCGCCCTGATGTTGCAGCCAGATGTGGCCGCTGTTGGCCTGATAGTTGCCGTACAGCGCACGCAGCAGCGTGGATTTTCCGCTGCCGGAGCGGCCATGCAGCACCACGCATTCGCCGCCGCTGACTTCAAGATTGGCGTCCTGCAATACCGGCAGCGCAGCGCTGCTTTGGTTGTGCAGCACAAAGGTTTTGCTCAGATGCTCGACGCGCAGTAAAGGTTGCATAGTGATGTCCTGATGGTTTTGGAGAAGGTCGCCATAAATGGCGCCCCTACGACGTGCCATATGTAGGGTCGCCATTTATGGCGACCTTGTTCATCTCAACTCAGCACCGATGAAACCAGCAGCTGGGTATAGGGATGATGCGGATCGTCCAGCACCCGATCGGTCAACCCGCTCTCCACCACGCGGCCCTGCTTCATCACCAGCAGGCGATGTGCCAGCAACCGCGCCACGCCGAGATCGTGCGTCACAATCACCACCGCCAGGTTCAGCTCGCGCACCAGCGTGCGCAGCAGATCCAGCAGGCGCGCCTGCACTGATACATCCAGCCCGCCGGTCGGTTCATCCATAAACACCAGCGTTGGCTGCGTCACCAGGTTGCGCGCAATCTGTAAACGCTGCTGCATGCCGCCCGAGAACGTGGTGGGCAGATCGTCGATGCGATTGGCGGGGATCTCCACATCCTGCAGCCAGCGCATCGCCTCTTTGCGGATATCGCCGTAATGACGCTGACCTATCGCCATCAGGCGCTCGCCGATATTGCCGCCCGCTGTCACCTGCGGACGCAAACCGTCGAGCGGATGCTGATGCACCACGCCCCATTCGGTACGCAGCAAGCGGCGGCGATCGCTCTCGCTCAGCTGATAGAGATCCTGGGCGCGATAGAGAATGTTGCCGTGCTGCGGCGCCAGGCGTGCCGACAGGCTGCGCAGCAAGGTGGTTTTACCGGATCCGGATTCCCCCACGATGCCTAGCACTTCGCCGGGATAGAGCTCAAAACTCACCTCTTCAAAGCCTTTACCGGGCGCATAAAGGTGGGTGAGATTGTTGACCGCAAGCAGCGGTTGTTCACTGTGCATGCTGTTGTTCCTGCTGCTGGTGGCAAAAATCGGTATCGGAGCAGACAAACATGCGCGTACCGGCGTCATCCATCACCACCTCGTCGAGGTAGCTGTGGCGCGAACCGCACAGCGCACAGGGTTCTTCCCACTGCTGCACGCTGAACGGGTGATCGTCGAAGTCGAGGCTTTCCACTTTGGTGTAGGGCGGCAGCGCATAAATGCGTTTTTCCCGCCCGGCACCAAACAGCTGCAGCGCCGGCATCATGTGCATCTTCGGGTTGTCGAATTTGGGGATTGGCGACGGATCCATCACGTAGCGATCGTTGACCTTCACCGGATAAGCGTAAGTGGTGGCGATGTGGCCGTAGCGGGCGATATCTTCATACAGTTTTACCTGCATGATGCCGTACTCCTCCAGCGCGTGCATGGTGCGGGTTTCGGTCTCGCGCGGCTCGATAAAGCGCAGCGGCTCGGGGATTGGCACCTGGAAAATCAGGATCTGGTCTTCCTCGAGCGGCGTTTCCGGAATGCGGTGACGCGTCTGGATCAGCGTGGCGTCACGGGTCGCTTCGGTGGTGCCCGCGCCGCTGACGCGCTGGAAGAAGCGGCGAATCGATACCGCATTGGTGGTGTCATCCGCGCCCTGATCGATCACCTTGAGCACATCGGCATCGCCAATGATGCTGGCGGTGATCTGAATGCCGCCGGTGCCCCAGCCGTACGGCATCGGCATTTCGCGTCCGGCAAACGGCACCTGATAACCGGGAATCGCCACCGCTTTCAATATGGCGCGGCGGATGGTGCGTTTGGTCTGCTCATCCAGATAACCGTTGTTGTAGCCGGTTAACTCACTCATGGTTCTGCTCCTGATGCTGTTGGCGCAGCCGTTTCAGCAGCTCAAGCTCCGCCTGGAAATCGACGTAGTGCGGCAGTTTCAGATGCGAGACAAAGCCCGCCGCTTCCACGTTGTCGGCATGCGACAGCACAAACTCTTCGTCCTGCGCCGGACCGGCAATGCGTTCGTTGTACTCAGACGCCTGCAACGCGCGATCCACCAGCGCCATCGCCATCGCTTTGCGTTCGGAGCGACCAAACACCAGGCCGTAACCGCGCGTAAAGTGCGGTGCGCTGTCAGTTTCGGTGGTGAAGCCGTTGACCATCTCGCATTCGGTCAGCAGGATTTCGCCAATCTCAATTTCAAAGCCCAGCTCTTCCGGGCAGATGGCGACGCTGAGATAGCCGGTACGAATTTCGCCCGCGAACGGATGGTTGCGACCGTAGCCGCGCTGCGTCGAGTAGCCCAGCGCCAGCAAGAAACCTTCGTCGCCGCGCACCAGCTGTTGCAGGCGTGCGGCACGCGTGGCCGGATAACCCGGCGGTTCGCGGGTGATGTCGCACGGCTCGCTGCCGTCATCCTCTTCGCGTGCTGCTAATCCTTCTGCGGTCATCATGCTGAACACGTGCGGACAGCGCTCGGGCAGCGCCTGATGGTCACGCGGTGCGGCGGGCGTTTCGCCGTTTGCTAACAGCGTGAAATCAAGCAGACGATGGCTGTAATCGTAGGTTGGACCGAGAACCTGGCCGCCCGGCAGATCTTTGTAGACGGCGGAGATACGGCGTTCGAGGCGCATCTCCTCTGTTTTTAGCGCCAGGCTGTCGGCGAGGCGCGGCAGCGTGGTGCGATAGGCGCGCAGCAGGAAGATCGCTTCGACCAGATCGCCACTCGCCTGTTTAATCGCTAAGGCCGCCAGCTGCGGATCGTAGATGCCGCCTTCGGTCATCACGCGATCGACCGCTAAACCCAGCTGTTGCGCGACCTGATCGCAGCCCAGTTCGGCGACGTCGCGATCGCCACGGCGCAGATCGGCCTGCAGCTCATGGGCGCTGGCAATCGCCTTTTCGCCCCCTTTCACCGCAACGTACATCAGCACACCTCCACGTCGGTGGTGCGTGGCAGCGCCATCATCACTTCACCGCAGGTGAAAATCAGATCCACGCCCTGTGGGAACGGATGCGGACGCTCGCGCAGATAGTGCAGAATCGCTTCCGGCAGTTGCGGCGCAATGGCACGTGATTCACGTAAGCCGGGACCAGAAAGACGCAGCGTTAAACCGCCGCTCAGTGACGGCACTTCCACAATCAGCGTGGTGCTTTTTTCCGGGGACAGATTGTCGCCAGAGGCGAATAGCGCCGGATCGGGATTGGCCGCCGCGTGCGTCAGCGCAAAGGGGGCATCGCGCTCATCGACAATCGGCACGCCGGTATGGAAACGCAGGTTGCTGCGCACCACGTCGTTATCAATGCGATTATCCAGCCACAATGCGCTCTCCTGATCGACCAGCGTCAGCAGCACCGCTGTAGCCGCCGGCGAAAGATCGCCCCAGCCCTGTTGCAGCGGCAGCGACACCATCACGCCCGGCTCGCTCATCGCTTTGAGAATGCGGCGAAAGGCACGTTGGGCATCAGCCACCGGATGGTTAAAACTTGCCAGTAAAGTCATCAGTTATCTCCGCGAACCAGCGTAAAGAAATCCACTTTGGAGCTGGCGATTTCACGCGCGCGCAGCTGACGCTGCTCTTCACGCAGTGCCGCCAGCGGGGCAATCAATTTTTCCTGCAACAGCGCCTGGGTTTCCGGCTGTTGCAGCAGCGCATCAATCAGCGCGCAGCGTTCAGCGTGCGCTTTGTCGCGCCCCAGCACGTAGCTAAAGCCGAGCGTGCCGTCGTGCAGTTTCACTACCGCGCGCGTTACCGTGGCATCGCCCATCACGAAGCGCTTGCCGCTGCCGCCCATACGCGCCTGCAAACGGGTTAAGCCGGTTTCTGCCGGACGGATACGTTCAAAATCCGCGTTGAGGCGTAACGGCTGCCAGTGCGCCTCGAGCTGGTTGGCATCGCTGTGCGCCAGCACCGAGAGCCAATGCTGGCGGGCTGTTTGCTGTGTCATTCGTGCTCCAGAGTCAGTTCAATCATGTCGCCACGCGTCAGGCTGACGGAGTATTCCGCTACCTGACCGTCGCGGTGTTTATTCAGGGTGCGTACGCACAGCAGCGGCGACTGCAGCGCAATCTCCAGCTGCTTGCACTCTTTGGCCTGCGCGCGACGGGTGCTGATGCGGGTTTGGCTACGCGTCAGGCTCAGGCCGAGCTGCTGCTGCATAAAATCGTGCAGCGAACCGCTGTGGAACTGCTGCAACGCCGGCCACCAGCTGAGTTCCGCCAGGAAGTGATTGATGACGCACACCGCCACGCCATTGACGCGGCGCAGCGTGCGCAAGTGAATGACGTTGTCGCCTTCATTTACGCCCAGCGCGCTGGCCACATCGCTGCTCGCCGGACGCAGCACCGCCAGCAGACGTTCGCTGGTAGGATGGCTGCCCTGCTCCATCAGGTTCTGGCTGAAGCGGGCTTGCGCATGCAGCGGATAATCGTAAGGACGCATCAGCACTAAAATGCCGACGCCGTGACGCCGTTGCAGCAGGCCTTTATTGACCAGCTCGTCAACCGCGCGGCGCAAAGTGTGACGATTCACTTCGTAGTGATCGGCCAACTGCTGCTCGGAAGGCAGATAGTCGCCGCAGCGATAGCGCTCCTGCAGCGCCTGCTCCAGTTGGGCAGCAACGGCCTGATACACAGTGGTCGGATGTCTGGATATCTCCATCACGCTCAATACCTCATTCGCATTGGTTGAGGAACGCAGCGGGCTTGCTGCGGGATGGCGATTACATTGCGCATGTCAGATGACAGCGCCGTGACGGCTCAATGACGGGCGGATGAATTTGTTTTAGGGCAGCAGAATCGCAGCGAAACGGCAGCGGTTTTAATAAATTATTTTTAACTGTTCTGTTTGTGACAGTGTTCAAAAATTTACCGCTTATTTACATCACGATTTCAACAGCCTGACAGAATACAGCCTGTGGATGTTCTGCTAAGTTAAAAGATGAACCCTTCTTGTCAGGCCCACCTTGAAATGATTAACGCAATAAAACTATCGGATGGTTTTCGCCGCAACTTTGTTCGTGAAGTAATTATGCCGCTGATGGCGATTTTGCTACTGACCTTTGTCGGCGCGGGCGTGGGTCTGTTCTGGGGAACATCATTAACCAATACCGAAGCGCGCGATCAGCAACAGCGCATGATCGAGGCTTCGTTCACCCAGAGCCTGACGGAACATCTGCGCCAATTGCGCAGCCTGACGCGCTGGTCACCGCTGGCCGATCAGCTGGCGTCGCCGCATCCCGACCAAAGCTGGCTGACACAAAATGTCGGCGGCTGGCTGTATGACATGTTTGATCACCAGCTGGTGGTGCTGCTGGATCGTGATAACCAGCTGATCAACGTGTGGCGCAACGGCCAGCCGGTGCCGGACAAACGCATCGGTCCTTATTTGCAGGACATGCTGAACAGCCCGCTGGTGCAAAACAGCGATGTGGTGGCGGGCCCAACCGATCACGCCGATTTCGTGCGCATCGGCCAACGCGCTGCCGCGCTGGCGGTGGGCGATATCAGCAGCACCAAACAGGCCGGTCGCTATCGTCTGGTGAGCATTAAGTTTCTTGATGCTGGCTATCTGCGCAACCTTTCCGATCGCAGCCAACTGCGCCAGCTGCACTTCAGCGACAGCGAACCGGCCGGAGAAACCAAAGCGCGCTTTCTGCTGAATTCACAACAGGGCGATCCGGTCGGCTATCTCAGCTGGAATCCGGATAAACCGGGCGCGCAGATGATGCGCACTATTGGCCCTTCTACTTTGTTGTCGGTGCTGCTGATTACTCTGCTGTGTTTGGTGATGGTGCGGCGCATCTGGACCTCGTCACTTAAGCTTTCGCAGTCGCTGCTGAAACTCGGTGCCAGTGAAGCGCAGGCGCAGCATCTGGCCTTTCATGATGTGTTAACCGGTTTGCCGAATCGTTCACTGGTGGAAGATCGCTTAACCCAGGCGCTGGCGGTGGCCGGACGCCACGATCAGCGCGTGGCGCTGCTGCTGCTGGATCTCGATCGCTTCAAAAATATCAATGATACCTACGGCCATCACGCTGGCGATGAACTGATTATTGAGGTGGCGCGTCGACTCAACGAGATTGTGCGCGCCAGCGATACCGTGGGGCGCATCGGCGGCGACGAGTTCATTATTGTGATGCCGGATGTGGAGAATATTGGTCAGGTGCAATCGCTGGCGAAACGCATTATCAGCCGCCTGAGCGAACCGTATCAGCTGGTCGGTAGCGAGCTGTGGATTGGCGTGAGCGTCGGTCTGGCGCTGGCACCGAAGGATGGCATTGATCGAATGGAGCTGATGCGTAAAGCGGACATCGCGCTGTATGACGCCAAGAATCACGGGCGCGGTCAGTATCGCCAGTTTGAGAAAGTGATGGATGAATCGCTGCGCACTCGCCAGCAGATGGCGGCGGATTTGCGTCAGGCGCTGGTGAAATTTGAAGGATTAGCGGTGTGGTATCAGCCGTTGATGGATATCAGCGGCCAGCATGTGGTGGGATTGGAAGCGCTGTTGCGCTGGCATCACGCCATGCGCGGCGACGTTTCGCCCGGTGATTTCATCGCCATCGCCGAAGAGACCGGCATGATCATTCCGCTCGGCGAATGGGTGCTGCGCGAAGCCTGCAAAACCGCGCTGAAGCTGCCGGATATTGTGGTGGCGGTGAACGTCTCGCCGGTGCAGTTCCGCGCGGTGAATTTTGTCGAGCGCATCATCCATATCGTGCAGGAAGAAGGCGCCGATCCGAAACGTATGGAGCTGGAGATCACCGAAGGCGTGCTGATTGAGGATGAACACGAGGCGCGCAACAGTATCATCGCGCTGCGCGAAGCCGGTTTCCGCATTGCATTGGATGATTTTGGTACCGGCTATTCGAGCCTTAATTACCTCAGCACCTTCCCGGTGGACAAGATCAAAATCGACCGATCCTTTACCCAGTCGCTGGGCGTGGCGCAAAACTCGACCGCGATTGTTGAATCGGTGGTGCGGCTGGGCCACGCGATGGGATTGACGGTGACCGCCGAAGGGGTGGAAACCGAAGGCCAGAAAAACGCGCTGGCCGATGCGGGCTGCAATCAGCTGCAAGGGTATTTGTTTAGCCACGCGGTGCCGTTTAGTGAGATTGAGAAGATGATGTGAGTGACATCTCCGTAGGGTCGCCATTTATGGCGACCGGGTTAAACATTCACACCGAATAACGCGCTCTGAGATCCGCGAAAACGACATCCATCGGCACATCACTGTCTGCGGCTACCGCCGTAAACACCTGCTGCTTAAGGAAGTGACGCCAGCTCACCGGCGCGGCGGCCAAAAATGCCGTCAGCACGCGATAGCGCTCCGGCGTCCAAACCGCTTCAAACGCAGTACGCGCCGCTCCATGATCGAAATGCTGCGCCGCCGAAGATAGCATCTCAGCCCGCAGCCGCGCGGTCGCAGCTTCATCAATCTCACCATCGCACAGCGCCACGCCGTAGCTGTCGCGCGCCACCTGCTCAGAGACAAACCCGCAGCGCACATCCTGTAAAACCTGCTGCACATCGCGCTCCACCGGCAAACCGTAACCACCCGCGCCAGGTCCGCGCACTTCGACGATATCGCCCGGCTGGCAGTGAATGACATCGGTGTTGCCGTGCTCTATTGTGGTGCCGTTACGCAGCGTGCGGAAGTGCGAAAGGCCGCCACATTCGCCGCCCAGCACGCCCGCCGAGGCGAACACCGAACGGTTGCGGTTGCGCGCCGTCACTGTGGTATTTGGTGCAAAAACTTCAAACGCCATCTCGGTGGCTAAACCACCGCGAAAACGCCCGGCTCCGGCGCTGTCGGCGGCTAAGCCGTAGCGATGAAAATGGATTGGCACTTCCGCTTCATTAATCTCAATCGGCGTGTTTTTCAGGAACGCCGATAACCCGCCCGATCCGTCCGGGCCATCGTGGCGGGGCGTGCCACCTGCCCCGCCGCCGACTGGGCCGAGCGAGGCCACCACGCTGCGGTTGGCGCTGTCGGTGGTGCGGATGTTCATGATCGAGTTGCCGCCCGGCGAATTGGCCGGTAAGCGATCGGGGATCGCCTGCGAAAATACGCCGAGCGTGGCGATTTGCGACAGCGCGCAAGTCAGCGAGCGCATGCCGACCGCCGCCGGGGCTTCGCAGTTCATCACCGTGCCCGGCGGCAGAATGGCGCGCGTTGGCCGCAAAGTGCCGGCGTTGAGCAGCAGGTTACGATCCAGCGTCGACAGCACATACGTCACGCCAACCAGCGCCAGCGGATGACGCTCGCGTCCGCCGGTTGGCATGTTCAGCGACGAAGCCAGCTGCGGATCGCTGCCGGTGTAATCCAGCTCCAGCGTGTCGCCGCTGACGCGCAAGGTGATCGCCACGCGGCACGGGAAGCCGCCTTCACCATCTTCGTCGGCAAAATCGGCGTAGAAGTATTCACCATCCGGAATGGTGTTGATGATGCTACGCGCCTGCGCCTCGGCGTAATCGAGAATGCCTTCAATGCCTTGCAGAAAATCGGTGACGCCAAAGCGCGCAATGATGTCGTGGATCTTACGTTCACCGACGTTAACCGAGGCGATCTGAGCTTTGAAGTCGCCCCAGTTCTGCTCCGGCGCGCGCACGTTGAGGCGCATGATGCGCGCCACTTCCTCATTCAGCTCGCCATTGCGCACGATTTTCAGCGGCGGAATGCGAATCCCTTCCTGCACGATATCGGTGAGCGAGCGCGATAACGATGCAGGTACCGCGCCGCCGACGTCAGTGTTGTGGATGTGTCCCACCACAAAGCAGACAATCTCGCCGCCATGAAACACCGGCTTCCAGATATGGATATCCGGCGAGTGCGTGGCGACGTTACCGGCGTAGGAATCATTGGTGATGCAGATATCACCTTCCTCGTAGCTATCGATCAGTGCCAGCACCGGGCCGTAATCGATGCCGCTGTACCAGGGCGCGCCGAAGCTGCGCGGTGAAGCAAACGCCAGGCCGTCGCGGCTGACAATCTGGCAGGAAAAATCTTCCGTCTCTTTGACGAAAGTGGAGTGCGCGGTGCGCATCAAGGTGAAGGCCATCGCATCGGCGGCGGCCGCGCAGTAGTTGGCCAGAATTTGCAGGTTACGTCCGTCAATCGCCATGTTAGTTCGCCTCCACTGGCGTGATCAGCAGGTTGCCAAAGTTATCCACATCCACTTTCATGTTGGGCGGCACGCAGGTGGTGCAGTCGTCCTGCGCCACAATCACCGGGCCGATCAGCTGATGTCCGGCGCGCAACGTGGCGCGCAACACCACATCCACCTGATGCGCCGCGCCATCGATCCACGCGCTAACCTGCTGCGCCACCTCAACCGGTGCGTCGGCGGCGGCCAGCTGATTGAGCGTCGGTTTCGGCGTGGGCGAGGCGATCACTAAGCGCAGGTTGATGATTTGCACCGGCGCATCGGCATCAAAGTGACCAAACAGCTGCTGATGCTGGCGATCAAACGCGTCATGCAACGCCGCGACATCGGCCTGCGCCAGCCAGTGCGGCTCCAGCGCCACTTCAATTTCAAATGACTGGCCGCGATAGCGCATGTCAGCGCTGTAGTGCAGCGTGAACGGCATATTTGCGCCATGCTGGCTGCTGAGCCAGTCACGCGCGCGCAGGCTCAGCGCCTCGGCTTCGGTCGCCAGACGATCCGCCAATGAAGCATCGAGATCGCTATACAGCGTGCGGATAAAGTCGTTACGGATATCTGCCACCAAACCGCCGAGCGCCGACAACACGCCTGGCGTCGGCGGCACAATTACCCCTTTCATGTTCAGCTCGCGCGCGAGGAAGCATCCCATCATCGGACCTGCGCCGCCAAAGGCGAGGAACCAGAATTCACGCGGATCGAGGCCGAAGCGCGATAGCAAGCCGCTGGTGTCACCATACATGCTGGAGATCGCCAGCTCGATGGCGGTTTCGGCGGTCTCTTCAATGCTGATGCCAAGCTTATCCGCCAGCGGCTGCCACGCAGCGCGCGCGGCGGCGACATCCACTTGCACCGCGTTGTAGCCGAGATCGCCGTGACCAATCATGCCGCAGGCGGCAAAGGCATCGGTGGCGGTCGGCTGCGTGCCGCCGCGCTGGAAGCACACCGGACCTGGCAGCGATCCGGCGCTGTCCGGCCCCATTTGCAGCACGCCTTGATTATCGATCCACGCCAGCGAACCGCCGCCCTGCCCAACGGACGTCACCGCCACCGACGGAATGTAGATCGGGAAATCACCGATGATTTCGCCGTTACCCTGCGCGACCTGGCCTTCAACGATCACCGCCACGTCGGCGCTGGTGCCGCCAATATCAAGGCTAAGGATTTTGTCGAAGCCGCAGGCGCTGGCGAGGAAGCTGGCACCGATCACGCCCGATGCGGTGCCGGACAGCACCATCTGCACGCATTCACTTTTCGCCTGCTCGACGCCCATCACGCCGCCGTTGGATTTGGTGATGCGTGGTGGCGGTTTAACGCCCATGGTTTTTAGCGCGCGCTCAAACGATTCGAGGTAGTTGATCACCATCGGCTGCACGTAGGCGTTGATGGTGGCAGTAATGGTGCGTTCGTATTCACGAATGATCGGCCAGATATCGGCGGAACAGGAAGTGAGCAAGTCGGGCGCGTGTTGATTAATGATGGCTTTCACCGCCGCTTCGTTGTGGCGGTTGCGATAGCTGTGCAGCAGCGATACCACAATCCCCTGACAACCGGCGGCGCGCGCGGCGTTGATCGCCTCCAGCACGCTTTGCCGATCGACCTCGGTCAATACGTTGCCGTGGCGATCGGTGCGCTCTTTAATGGCAAACACCCGATCGCGCGAAATCAGCGGTGCCGGGCGGCGCGAAAACAAGTCATGAATGTGCGGGATCTTCAGGCGCGCCAGCTCCAGCACATCGCAAAAACCGTCGGTGGCAAACAACGCCAGCTTTACGCCGCGCCGCTGGATCACCGCATTAATGCCAACGGTGGTGCCGTGCGTGAAGTACTCAATCTGTTTTGGATCAAGGCCATCGCGCTGCTGCAGCTGGGTTAACCCGGTGAGAATTTCGCTGCCGGGCTGATCCGGTCGCGACAGCACTTTTAGCGTGTGAATTTGATTGGTGTGTTCATCCAGCACGGCGAAATCGGTAAACGACCCGCCAATATCGACGCCAACGCGGTAACCCATGTGAAAACTCCAGTGTCAGGAGGGAGGAAATTCCATCAGTTTTTGCGGATCCTGCACCACGCGCCAGCCAAGGCGCTGATACAACGGATGCGCATCATTGGTCGAGAGCATCCAGCGGTGCACTGTGGCCAGCTCCGGATGCGCCCGCACGCACGTTGCCAGCCAGCTGCCTAATCCGTGACCGCGCCAGTTTTCATCAATCATCACGTCACACAGCCAGCCGAAACGGGTGTAATCGGTTACCAATCTTGCAAAGCCAATCTGCTGATCCTGGTGATACAGCCCGAACGGCAATGAACCAGCAAAGGCGCGCTCGGTTTTGGCACGCGGCTGGTCTTTCGCCCAGTACGATTTTTCCGTCAGCTGTTGGTGGATGTAATCAAAATCCAGCCGTGCGCGCTCGGTGGAGAGCGTGAAGGCATCGCGCTGCCAGATGTGATCGGGAATGTTGAGTGTGCTCATAACAACTCCTTGTAACGGTTGGAATCAGTGTAAAAGCGACGCGCTGAGTTTACCGGCTGAAGCGCGGGTGTTTATCCGCAAGATACGGTGAATTTGGCGATGAGAAGAAATTTTATGCTGTGGCGGTCGGTCGCCGAGTAAACGTGGCTGATACACACGAGAGGGTTCCGACTTTGCAGACGTGTCTTGATTCGGGCCTGTTATACGCTGCACTAACATGCTCGCCGCCACGCGATCGCATAAGTCCGTCGGCTTACAACACTTTTAAAAACTTGATGGAAAATTCTTATGATCGATTTATTCAAACATGATGAAACTCATTATTACCAACGAGCCAGCGGCGACCTGGTCATGGGCAACACTAAACCTCTACAAGAATTCGGTACAATCGAACTGGTTATTGGTGAAGAACGCTTTTTCATCCCGGTTGATGAGAATGGCTTCTGGCGCTGGAAAAGTGACACACCGTATGAAGACGGCAATTACAGCTTTTCCATACGCCAGTTTGATGAGGCTGGCAACCTCTCGCACCCGACGCAGGGCGTGATCATTGTCGATACCCTTCCGCCGGAAGCCCCACTGTTAATCAAACTGTACGATGACTTCGGTGCAGACAAGCGCGGCTTTGAGCCCGGCGAAACCACCGACGACAAGCGCCCGGAGCTGACCGGCGTAGCGCAGAAAGGCACCACGGTTTTCCTGATCAATGACCAGGGTAAAAAAATCGGCAGCGCAATCGCGGATAAAACCACCGGCGTATGGAAGATGGAACCCTCTCAGGATCTTGACGAAGGCAGCAATGAGCTGCGCCTTGTCGCCCAGGAAGTCTTTGGCGGCGTGACCCGCGAAGGTTCCCCTTCTGCGCCTTTCAGCATTATTGTGCACAATGACAGCCCCCTGCCGCCGGATACCATCACCATTACCCATGCTATCGATGACGTCGGTAGCGCCACCGGCCCCCTGAATAACGGCGCGCTAACCGATGACACCGTTCCGGAACTGCGTGGTACCGCATCGGCGGGTAGCAGCGTTATCGTCTACTATCGCCTTGTTGGCAGCAACACCTGGCTGGGCAGCGCCACCGCCAGTCTGAACGGCGAAAGCTGGAGCTGGACGCCAGACAGCGCACTGACCACTGGTCAGTACGAGTTCCAGGCCAGCATCGGCAACACCGCCAGCGCGCTGTTCACCCTCGACATCGCCAATGCCACTGACATCCAGAGGAAAACCCGCATTGAATCGGTAGAGGATAATGTGGGTAGCTGGCAGGGTCCGCTCAGTCACCGCGCCATCACCGATGACGCCACGCCGACCTTCAGCGGTCGCGGCGAAGCCAACGGCAAAGTGGTGATTCGATACGGCCAGCCGGGCCAGTCAAGCAGCTCCGTGGTTGTCGATGTCGACAGCAGCGGCCACTGGACGTGGACGCCGGCTTCCGGTTTGCCGACCGGCAGCTGGAACTTTGAGGTGCAGCCGCAGGGCAGCGCGAACTGGTCAGACACCTTCTCGCTGAACATTACCGGTAGCGGCGGCTTTGACCCGATTATCACCCACGCTTACGATAACGTCGGCACGCCGGTTAACCTGGCTAACGGCGACACCACCGATGACACCACGCCAACCCTGCATGGCCGCGCGGAAGCCAACAGCACCTTAACCCTGCGCTACCGCAGCGGAACCGGCAGTTACGCTTCTGTCCAGGTTGATGCCGACAGCGCAGGCAACTGGAGCTGGACACCACCCGCGCTGGCCAACGGCAGCTGGAACTTTGAAGTGCAGAAAGCCGGTCAGAGCGGCTGGAATGCGTTATCACTCATCATCGATACCACTTCTGACCGCACTCCGCTTATAGAATATGCCAGCGATAACGTCGGCAGCCTGCGCGACGATCTCTTCAGTGGCGACACCACCGACGACACCACGCCAACCCTGCACGGCACCGCTGCGGCCAACAGTGAGTTCAGCCTGCGCTATCGTCTGGGCAAAGGAAGCTGGACCACCATTAAGCTGACCGCCGACAACAAGGGGAACTGGAGCTGGACGCCATCGGCGCTGGAGAACGGCCAGTGGACCTTCGGGGTTCAGAAAGCCGGTCAGAGCGGCTGGAACAACATGGTTTTGCACATCGATACCACCTCCGACCGCAGCCCGCAAATTGCCTACGCTGAGGATAACGTTGGCAGCCAGCAATTTGATCTGCACAGCGGCGACACCACCGATGACGCCACCCCGACCCTGCACGGTACTGCCGCCGCCAACAGTGAGTTCAGCCTGCGCTATCGTCTGGGCAATCAAAGCTGGACCACCATCAAGCTGACCGCCGACAGCAAGGGGGACTGGAGCTGGACGCCATCGGCGCTGGCGAATGGCCAGTGGACTTTTGAGGTTCAGAAAGCCGGCCAGAGCGGCTGGAACAACATGGTTTTAAACATCGATACCACCTCCGACCGCAGCCCGGAAATTGCCTATGCCGGAGATAATGTGGGTAGCAAGCAGGATGATCTGCACAGTGGTGATACCACCGATGACACCACCCCGACCCTGCACGGTACCGCCGCCGCCAACAGCCTGGTTTATCTGCAGGCGAAAAAGGGGACGGATACACAGATTTTCAGCCTGAAAGCGGATTCGAGCGGCAACTGGGAGTGGACGCCCTCCACTGAGCTTGCATTGGGCGATTGGTCGTTCAAGGTCAGTAAATCGAAGGATTCCGGGTTCGGTGATGCCTTTGATTTGAATATTAAGAACTCGGGCGCGTTTTCTTATATTATTGATTTTGATAATCCACCAGCCGGTGTCCCAACAACTTTTGAGGATGGAAAGTTTTATGACTTTGGAAATGGTGTTTCCTTGGTTTCGAATAAAGGTGCAGCAAGTGGTTATGGTAATCCCAAGTTTGTTTCTACAAAACTAATTGGAGAACCTTCATTTGGTTCGCAATCAGTTGAAATTTCTCAAAAACAACAGATTTATGTTTATTTTAGCAAGCAAGATGCTTATGCGCATCTCGCGACGAACTTTAGCCTTGATATTTATAACACCGACATAAAAAATTTCAAGATAATTATAGCCCTATCATCCCCTAATTACCAGGACCCTCAAGTGACATATGAATATGAGTTGAAACCAGGAGTTAATAATATTAGCCTCGGAGATCTTGTTAATTCATCAAATGTTGCCCCTTCAATGATTTACAATATAGGCATAGCTAACACGGACTTAAACAATTCTTATAACTCTCCCATCATAATCGATAACTTTAGCTGGGAATCAAGAGCCAGCAGCATCGGTAATTTTACATTAGCTGCTGAAGAGAACGACCTGCATTCTTTCTCTGGCATTGAGGAATTTGCGCAATCTGAAGCATTTGGAAGCGAAGCCAGAATCGACACATTAGAAATTACCGGTAAAGATCAGCTGTTGGATCTCAACGCATTGCGCAGCAAAATCGACTCCATTGAGATCTTCGATATCACCGGAGCCGGCAACAACATCCTGAAGCTGGATCTCAACGCCCTGCTCCAGCACGGCGAAAAAGAGCTGTTTATTGAAGACGGTAAAACGCAGCTGATGGTGAAAGGTAACGAAGGTGACGTGGTGCAGCTGAAAGATATTCTGCCTGCAGGCAGCGATTTAAGCGAATGGCAGCATCAGGAAGGCACGGTGACCGTGGCGGGCGTGGAATATCAGGTTTATCGTCACGACGATGCGGAACTGCTGGTGCAGCAAGGGGTGAAAACAGAGCTGGTTTAACGGGCATGAGTTAATCGATAAAGACGATTAAATAAAAGCCATCGCTGATAGCGCGATGGCTTTTTTATTGCAAAAAAGAGTTTTGTCACGGCACGATTATTCGCGTGGAATGAATGGTGACTTATTTATAACGTGGCATCGCACAATTATTGTGCTGCTACGGAAGGTGCGGTTCGTTACGCTAATGTGCTGCTTTAGTCCAGGTCGCCATAAATGGCGACCCTACAAAACCTCGCATTCGTAGGGTCGCCATTTATAGCGACCTTCATTACAGACACATAATTAACTCAACCAAACTCCACCGAATTCTGTTTTGAAATTAACGATCGCAACGGCACGCTGCTTTTCATAATCGGTGATTTAATCACGATATAGCTGAAATATTTATCGATGCCAATCTGCGCATCCAGCATCTTTTCAATCACTTCCTGGTAATGTTCAATGCTGCGGGTAATAAAGCGCAGCAAATAGTCGTAGCCGCCGGTGATTAAATGGCATTCCATTAATTCATCCACCTCACGCACCGCGTTTTCAAATTTCATAAAATCTTCACGGCGATGGCCAGAGAGCGTGACTTCGGTAAATACCGTCACGGAATCGGTGATTTTGGTCAGATTGATGTGGGCTTCATAACCGTTGATAAATCCGGCTTGCTCCAGACGCTTGACGCGTTGCAGGCACGGACTGGGCGAAAGTCCAACGGCATCGGCGAGATTGACGTTGCTGATACGGCCATCTTTCTGGAGTTGCACCAGAATATTGATGTCGATGCGGTCGAGTTTCATTAAGCCGTTCATAGCACCCCTCATTGCCAACCGATTAGGTTTAACCTCCCGAAGATATAACACGCTTTAAGGTAAATGTGCTATCTCGTTAACTGGTTATACCAGCGGGAGGTTTTCAAATTACTGCAATAATTTCAATGAGGAAGCGCTTTTTAACCCAGTCGACCGCTGGCGCGCGCCAGCGCGATATCAAAGATATGCAGCGCTTCTTCCAGTTGCGAATCGGTGGTGACCAGCGGCGCGAGGAAGCGCACGGTGTTGCGATGAATACCGCACTTAATCAGCAGCAAACCTTCCTGACAGGCGCAGTCGAGAATTTTCTGCGTCATCGCCGCATCCGGCTTTTTGGTCTCGAAATCTACGATCTCAACCGCCTGCATAAAGCCAATGCCGCGCACATCACCGATGCAAGCGTACTTCTCCGCCAGCTGTTGCAGGCGCGCGTTAAGCTGCTCGCCCAGTTGATTGGATCGCGCCAGCAGGTTGTCATTTTCCAGCAAATCCAGCACCGCCAGCGCCGCCGCACAGGCCAGCGCGTTGCCGCCGTAAGTGCCGCCTAAACCACCCGGCTGTGGCGCATCCATCATCGCCGCTTTACCCACCACGCCTGAGATCGGCAAACCGCCGCCGATACTTTTCGCCACCGTCACCAAGTCCGGCGTGATGCCGAGATGCTGGAAAGCGAACATCTTGCCGGTGCGACCAAAGCCGGTTTGCACTTCATCAAGGATCAGCACAATGCCGTGCTTCTCGGTGATGCGGCGCAGCGCCTGCATAAAGTTAGCGCCAGCCTGCAGGAAGCCGCCATCGCCCTGCACCGGTTCGATGATAATCGCCGCCACGCGTTCTGGCGCGATTTGCACAGCGAACAGCTGATCCAGCGCTTTCAGGCAGTCATCATCGCTCACGCCGTGAAATGCATTCGGGAACGGCAGACGATAGATATCGGATGGGAACGGGCCGAAATTCTGTTTGTAAGGCGCGGACATGCCGGTCAGCGTGGTGCCGAGCAATGTGCGGCCATGAAACGCGCCGTCGAAGGCGATGATGCCGCTGCGTTTGGTGTGGGCACGCGCAATCTTCACGGCATTTTCTACCGCTTCCGCGCCGCTGGTGAAGAACACGCTTTTGAAATCTTCACCGCCGCCGACCAGCGCATTGAGGCGCTTCGCCAGCTCGATGTAGCCCGGATACGCCACCACCTGGAAACAGGCGTGCGACACCAAACCGAGTTGCTTGGTGACCGCGTTGACTACCGCCGGATGATTATGACCGACGTTGAGCACGCCAATGCCGCCAACGAAATCGAGATAGCGATTGCCCTCAACGTCCCACACTTCGCTGCCTTTCGCCCGCTCGATCACCAACTGATGCGCCGTGATGACGCCACGTGGCACATGCTGCTCACGCGCGTCCAGTAACAGGCTGTTATCGGAATATGTTTGCTGCTCCGCCATGACATTCTGCATTTTTAAAACCTCTTTCCACGTAACGTTCGGATGGCTCAAGTATCGCAACCTGTTGGTTTCTCACGCTGCCGTAATCCAGCGGGCAGCGGCATTTCCTGTCAAAATCCACCGCCAATCAGCAGGGAAATTCTGCACCCAGCGCATGCCGTGCCAGTGCCGTCAGCGTCTGGATGCCGTGCGGAATCAGCTGATCGTTAAAGTCGTAGGCCGAGTGATGTAGCGGCTGGCTCGGCGCAGAGCCAATCCACAGATACGCGCCGGGTCGCGCCTGCAACATAAAGGCGAAATCTTCGGAGGTGAGCGCTGGCTGTTTGGCCTGCTGTACGTGAATTCCGGCCTGATCCAGCGCGTCTATCGCCAGCTGCGCCATTGCCGCGTTATTCACCGTGGCCGGGTAATAACGCAGATAGTTCACCTCCGCCTGCAAGCCGTGTGCGGCGGTGACGTGCAGCGCCATTTCCCGCAGGCGATTTTCGATGATGTCCTGCGCCGCAGGGCTGAAGGTGCGCACCGTGCCGGTGATGCTGGCTTCTGCCGGGATCATGTTGTGCGAGAAGCCGCCCTGCATGCGCGTCACGCTGAGCAAACCTGGCTCGCAGGGATCGAGCGCGCGCGCCACCAGCGTGTTGAGCTGCACCACCAGTTCGCTGGTCGCCAGCAACGTGTCGCGCGTTAAATGCGGCTGCGCGGCATGTCCGCCACCGCCTTTGACGGTGATGTCGAAGCGATCCGCTGCCGCCATGATTGCGCCGGCCCGCGTCTGCACGTCGCCGAGCGGCAGCTCCGGCCAGTTGTGCAGCGCAAACACCGCATCGCAGGGAAACTGCTGAAACAGGCCGCTATCGATCATCGCTTTCGCGCCCGCCAATCCCTCTTCGGCAGGCTGGAAGATAAACACCAGCGTGCCGTCAAAATCGCCCTGCTCGGCCAGTTCAATCGCCGCGCCCAGCAGCATCACGGTGTGACCATCATGGCCGCAGGCGTGGCACACATTGTCGTGCACGCTTTTCCACGGCTGGCTGCCGTTATCCTGCATCGGCAGCGCATCCATATCGGCGCGCAGGCCAATCATGCGCGTGCCGTTGCCGCGTTTCAGCACGCCGACCACACCGGTTTTACCGAGGCCGCGATGCACCTCAATACCGTGTTCCTGCAGCAGCTGCGCCACGATGTCGCTGGTGCGCTGCTCCTGATAACCCAGCTCGGGATGGGCGTGCAGATCCCGTCGCAGCGCGACTAATTGTTCCAGTTGCATCTCAATATCCCCGGTTGCGATCGATCAGGCCGACCATCGGTTCACCGCGCTGATAGCGGCGCAAATTGTCGAGCAGCGCGGCGACGGCGCTGTCGGTTTGTGTTGCGCTGGCGATGTGCGGCGTCAGCCAAATGGCCGGATGCTGCCAGAACGGATGTCCGGCGGGCAGCGGCTCGGGATCGGTGACATCAATCACCGCCGCGCTGAGTTTGCCGCTTGCCAGCGCAGCCAGTAAATCCGCTTCGTGAAGCTGCGGACCGCGTCCCACCTGCACCAGCGCTGCGCCGTCAGGTAGCTGCGCGAACAGTTGCTTATTGAGCAAGCCGCGCGTGCTGTCGGTGAGCGGCAGCAGGCACACCAGAATGTCGCTGTGGGCGAGGAAATCACCCAGCTGATCGCTGCCGTGCCAACAACGCACACCGCTGATTCCACGCGGGGTGCGGCTCCAGCCAGCGCAATCAAAACCCAGCGACACCAGTTGTTTTAAGCAAGCCTGGCCGAGTTCGCCGAGGCCCATCACGCCCACACGGCGCTGGCTGGCGGTGCGAATTGGGTGAGTTTGCCACTGCTCGGCGCGCTGCTGCTGAAAGTAGCGCGGCATATCGCGATGTAAGCCCAGTACTGCGAAAGTAACGTATTCAACCATACCTTGCGTCAGGCCCGGTTCGATCATGCGCACCACCGGCAAATCCGGCGGTAGCTGCGTGAGATCGAACTGATCCGCGCCCGCGCCGACCGATAACAGCGCTTTGAGATTGGGAAAGGTACGCATCAGGTTTTCCGGCGGCTGCCACGCCACCAGCAGTTCAACCTGCTCGGGATCGCCGATATCCGGCCAGATGTGCAGCTGAATATCCGGCGCATGTTGCGCCAGCCAGCGCTGCCAGTGCGCGCCACGCGTGGCTTCTGATTTGTAGACGATATGCATCAGGCCATCGCCTGGGTCATCAACCCGAACGCCTGCATCTCACCTTGTTGCGGTGACCACGGCGTTCCCCGAATCATGGTGGTCGGCGCATCAACCTGCGCCAGGCCCAGGGTTTCCAGCCAGCTCGCCAGCGGCAGCGCGCCATCGGTATCAATACGCACGAACTCGCCGCGCAGGCCTTGCATCAAGGCGGAAATCAGCGTTTGCGCGATATCGACATTCAGCGCGATCACCGGACCAATCGCCCAGCCGTGACCGAAGCGGCGCAGGCTGGCAAAACCGTGCACGCGCTGTTTGGCATCCTGCAGCAGCACGGTTTGGAAATCAGTAATCAGGCTGTGAATTAGTGCCGGACGCCACATGCCGTGCGCCTGATGATCGCGTTCGATCAGCAGATCGGCGTCTGCGGCTTGTGCGTTATGCAGCGTTAAACCGGCTGGAATAGTGACGGTTGGCACCGCCGCCAGTTCGCGCGTTTGATGCTGCTGAATGTGGCCGGTGACCTCAAAGCCGAGCTTCTGATACAGCCCTTTGCCCATTTCAGTGGCGTGCAGGCGGATGTTGTAGTCGGGGAATTTTTCCAGCAGCGCCAGCATTAATTGCTTGCCGGTGCCGCGGCCTTGAAACTGTGGATTGACCACCACCAAACCGATGGTTGCTGCCTGCTCGCCCCAGCGCCAGCCAAAGGCACTGCCGACGAATTCGCCGTTTTCTTCAGCGACCACGCCTTCACCCAGCGCCAGCGCCTGCTGCCAGTCTTCCCGGCGGTGCGGCCATTTGAGCTGTTGGGTGATGGCGTAGCCGTGTTCGATGTCGTTTTGCGTCATTGCGCGTAGTGTGATCATGGTTGTTCCTTTTTGTGTTTCTTTATCGCTGGCTTGAAATCGTGCTCGCTGTCCCCCTCCTCGGTCCTCCCCCATAAATGGGGGAGGAAGATGCTGCCACATGTGAGTGTTGAAGCTGCATGTGGCAGCATCTCCTTCCCCCATTTATGGGGGAAGGCCGGGATGGGGGACAGCCAGCACGATCTGGGGACAGCGAGCACAACCCTACTCCGCCTTCAACACCTCTTCGTGCTCGTCCAGCCAACCTTGCCGCAACTCTGGCACAGCGCGTTTCAGGCGTTCGAAATAGAGTTCGCTGGTCGGCTTATCGTAATCGGCGCGGGCAATCTGCGTAACGATCTTGCCGGATTTCATCACCACGATATCGTCGCACACCGCACGCACCGCGTGCATATCGTGGCTGATAAACAGCACTGACAATCCCAGCTCGCGACGCAGTTCGCTGATCAAATCCAGCACCGCCGCAGCCACCACGGTATCCAATGCAGATGTCACTTCATCGCACAGAATCAAATCTGGCTCGGCGGCCAGCGCGCGCGCCAGATTCACACGCTGCTTCTGTCCGCCAGACAGCGCCCACGGACGACGCCACAGCACGGTGCGCGGCAGCTTCACCAGATCCAGTAACTGATGCAGCCGCGCTGTGAGCGCCGCACCTTTTAATCCGTGGAACAGCACCAGCGGACGCGACAGAATCTGCTCAACGCTGTGCGCCGGATTCAGCGCGGTATCGGCCATCTGGAACACATACTGAATGCGGCGCAGCTCATTGTCCGGGCGCTTATGCATGTCGCCGTTAATGTAGTGGCCGTTAAACAGAATATGGCCGTGGCTCGGCGCGTTGAGTCCGGCAATGGCGTGCGCCAGCGTGGTTTTACCCGAACCGGACTCGCCAATAATGCCAATCGCCTGGCCTTTCCACAGCTTCAGATTGATGTCTTCGAGAATACGGATTTTCGGCTGGCCGTTGCTGTCGCGCGGACCGTAACCGGCGCTGAGATCGCGTACTTCCATCAGCGGCTGCATATCCGCATCGGCGCAGGTCCAGCTGCTTGGGCGCTCTTTTTGCCGCGCCGCATCCATCAGCAGTTTGGTGTAATCCGCCTGTGGTGAGCCAATCAGTCGTTCGGTGGTGCCGTATTCGGCCATCTGGCCGCGCAGCAGCACCAGAATGCGGTCGGCCATCTGCGCCACCACCGCTAAATCGTGGCTGACGTAGATCGCTGTCACGCCGCGCTGCGCCACCACGCGACGAAACGCTTTCAGCACTTCCACCTGCGTCGTCACGTCGAGTGCGGTGGTCGGTTCGTCGAGGATCACTACATCCGGATCGCCAATCAGCGCCATCGCCGTCATCAGGCGTTGCAGCTGACCGCCGGAAACCTGATGCGGAAAGCGGTCGCCGATGGTGTCGGGATTAGGCAGCGCCAGTTCGCGGAACAGCGCAATCGCCTTTTGTCTGGCGTCTTTGCGCTTCATGGTGCCGTGAATCACCACCGGCTCAATCACCTGATCGAGAATGCGCATGCCAGGGTTAAACGACGCCGCCGCACTCTGCGCGATGTACGCCACTTTGTTACCGCGAAACTCACGCAGCTGGCACGGCGACAGGCTGCGCACATCGGTGCCCGCCATGTGAATATTGCCGTCGGCGATGCGACAGCCGTGGCGCGCATAGCCCATCAGCGCCATCGCAATGGTGGTTTTGCCGGAGCCGGATTCACCAATCAGCGCCAGCACTTCGCCCTTCTGCACCGTGAAACGAATATCAGAAACCAGATCGATCTCTTCACCTTTGTCGGTCTGCGCCGTTACGCGCAGGTTCTCCACCGAGATCACCGGCATGGCGGTATGTGGCGTCACGTTCATGCTCCCTCCTTCGCCAGCGTCAACGGACGCATCTGCTGCAGGCTGTCGATAAACAGGTTCGCGCCAATGGTCAGGCTGGCGATAGCCACTGCTGGCATCAGCACCGCTGGCGAACCGTTAAACAGGCCCTGAATGTTTTCACGTACCAGCGTGCCCCAATCGGCATACGGCGGTTGCACGCCGAGGCCAAGGAAACTCAAGCCGCTCAACAGCAGCACGATATAGACAAAGCGCAGGCCGAAGTCAGTGAGCATCGGGTGCACCATATTGGGCAGGATGTCGTGGATCGCCACGTACCAGCGGCTTTCCCCGCGCAGACGCGAGGCACGCACGTAATCCATATTGCGCAAGCTGCTGGCCATGGCGAAGGCGATACGGAACGCGCCCGGCCAGTAAGTGAAGATGGCGGTGAGGATCAGCATCGGCAGCGATGAACCGAACACCGCGACAATCATCAGCGACAGCACTTTGCCCGGCAGCACCAGCAGCGCATCGTTAACACGCCCCAGCACCTCTTCCAGCCAGCGCCCGGCAACCGCCGCCAGCAGCGCCAGCAAGGTGCCAACGATGCTGGCGCACAGCGCGGCGGTGAGCGCCAGGCCAATGGAGAATTTCGCGCCGTAGAGAATGCGGCTGAGGATATCGCGCCCCAGATAATCGGTGCCGAGTAGGTTGGCAGACGTCATGCCACCGAGCATCGGCCCGCCGCCAATGTCTTCGACGTTATGCGGCGCCAGTTGGTTACCAAACAGCGCCATCAGCAGCCAAAACAGCGAGATCAGCAGTCCGATGCGGCCCGAAAGCGACAGCGACTGAAACAGACGTACAGGCAGCAGTAACGTATTCATCAGCTTCTCCATTTCGGGTTAAAGGCGATGGTGAGGATATCGGCCGCCAGCAGCAGCACCAGATAACAGGCGGCGAACAGCATGACGCACAGCTGCACCACCGGCAGATCGCGGTTGCTCACCGCATCCACCAGCGCACTCGCCAGACCGGGATAGCTAAAGATGGATTCGATGATGATCACGCCACCGAACAGATACGACAGGCTGAGCGAGATGGCGTTGGCAATCGGCCCGACCGCATTCGGCAGCGCGTGACGCAGCACCGCACGCAGCGGCGAAACGCCTTTCAGCAGCGCCATCTCCAGATACGGGCTGTCGAGCTGGTTGATGATGGCGGAGCGCGTCATGCGCGCCATCTGCGCCACCAGCACGCAGCACAGGGTTAACACCGGTAGCGCGTAGGCTTTGAGGTAGCTGATGACGTCCATGTCCGGGCTGCCGAACGACATCGCCGACACCCAATGCAGTTTTACTGCGAAGATCAGCACCGCCACCGTGGCTACCAAAAACTCCGGCACCGCAACGGTTGCCATGGTGCTGATCACCAGAAAACGATCCAGCGCCGAACCGCGATTCATTGCCGCCACAATGCCGATAATCAGCGCCAGCGGCACGCAGATCACCGTGGTGATGCCGGCTAACTCCAGCGTGGCGGGAATGCGCTGCTCCACCAACTGCAACACCGGCAGATGGCTGGCGAACGAGGTGCCAAAATCACCCTGCAACATGCCGGTAAGCCAGCTGAAGTAGCGCACCAGTAGCGGTTGATCGAGTCCCAGCTGCTGGCGCAACGCCGCCACCGTTTCCGGCGTGGCGTTTTGCCCGAGAATCATCTGCGCAGCGTCGCCGGGCAGCAGGCTGGTGATAAAGAACACCACCGCCGAGACGATAAGCAAGGTCAGGATGCCTGCGCCTGCGCGCCGGGCAATCAGGAACAACATGTATCGATTCATCGGCGATCTCCTTGTACGGAATCTTCAGGCACTAATTGTGCGGTCGCCATAAATGGCGACCCTACGGTGCGGTGCGTATATGGCGTGATGCCGAACAATCAGGCATTCAGCCAGGCAAACTCATGGAAGCGGTAACCCATCATCATGCCGCTTGGCCAGGCTTCCACGCCGCCGACTTTCTTGCTGTAACCGTCGGTGGAGCTGATAAAGGTTGGGATGATGGTGCCGCAGTGATCGTAAATCAGCTTCTGCATGTCACCGTACATCTGCTTGCGTTTGGTCTGTTCACGCTCGCCGCGCGCCGCCACCACCAGCTGATCAAACTGTGCATTCTTCCAGCCCGATTCGTTGTTTGATGCGGTGGAGAGATAGAACTGCGAGAACAGCATATCCAGCGTCGGGCGCGGGTTGATTGAGCCGTAGCCGACCGGATCTTTGGTCCAGTGCGTTGACCAGTAACCGTCATACGGCACGCGACGCACTTTGATGTTCAGACCAGTGCTGCGCGAAACCTGCTGGATTAGCTGGCCGCCCTCCACCGAGCCTTCAATGTTTGGCGTGGTGATGATCTCCACCGTCGCGCCTTTCATGCCGGCTTTCTCAATGTGGAATTTGGCTTTCTCGGCATCCAGCGGACGCGGTTTGAGATCGGCGTTATACAGCGGATGCCACGGCGGTACCGGCGTATCGTTACTGACATCGCCGTAGCCTTGCAGCACGGTTTTCACCAGAATGTCGCGCGGCTGCAGGTACTTCATCGCCAGCACGAAATCTTCGTTGCTGCCCGGCTTCACGTCGGTGCGAATAATCAGGTTGGTGTACATGCCGGATTTACTCTCCAGCACACCGAAATCCGAGGTGGCTTTAATACGGTTGCAGTCGGCGGCGCTCAGGGTGGAGACGATATGCAGATCGCCCGACATCAGCGCATTGACGCGCGCCGCCTGATCGGTGACGCCCAGCAGCTCGACTTCATCCAGATGCGGCAGGCCCGGCTTGAAGTAGTTGGGGTTTTTCACACCGACTGAACGCACGCCCGGCGTGAACTCTTTCAGCTTGAACGGGCCGGTGCCGATGCCTTTGCTAAAGTCTTTGGTGCCGTCCTGCACGATTAGGAATGGCGCGCTGGCCAGCATAAACGGCACGTCGAAGTTGGCCTGCGCCAGCTCCAGCGTGACTTCATTGTCATTCACGGCGGTGAAGGTTTTAAACTGATCGGCCAGCTTGAAGGCGTTGGACGCTACCGCCGGATCTTTGTGGCGGCTCAGCGAGTAGATGACATCTTTGGCGGTCAGCGGTTTGCCGTCGTGGAAAGTGACGCCTTTGCGCAGTTTGATCTGCCAGGTGATGCCGTCGCTGGAGTCGATGGATTCCGCCAGCGCCGGTTGCACCGCGAGGCTTTTATCCAGTTCGGTCAGACCGCTGTAGACCATGAATTGACGGGTGTAATCGCCGCTGTTGTTGCCTTTGGCCGGATCGAGCGTGTCGGTGGCGGAGGCGTTAGACATGGCGGCGCGCAGCTTGCCACCTTTCACTGGGGTGGTTGCCGCAAAACTCATCTGCGGGAAAGCGATCAAACCGCTGCTCATCACGGCACCGGCAGACAACAACTTCATCAGGCCACGGCGCGACATCGACCCTTCGGTCAGCATGCGGGCTAAGGCCGGATTTACAGCGTCAGACTCTTTATCGAATTTACTCATCTGCACACCCTCAATATGAATTGTTGTTGATTTCGTTTTTCGTCTTGTAGGGTCGCCATTCATGGCGACCGTTTCGATAACCGCACGACCTGGATTTCACGACAACCGATCCTTGGCTTTGTAATACAAACCCGCCAGGGGCAAAAACCACGGTTTCCCGTGGTAACCGGGCAGCGCAGGCCAGGTATCGCGCTGCCAGGGATTTTCATTGCGTTTTTCCGCCAGCAGATCGGCCATCACGCGGCCCATCCACACCGACATCTGCGTACCGTGGCCGCTGTAGCCCATTGAATAAAACACGCCATCCTGTTCACCGGCGTGCGGCAAGCGGTCGGCGGTCATATCCACCATGCCGCCCCAGCAGTAATCGATGCGCGACTTGCCCAGCTGCGGGAACAGCGCGGTCATCGCCGCACGCAGTACGTCACCGCTGCGTGTGTCCGACGTCGGATTACTCACCGCAAAGCGCGCGCGGCCACCAAACACCAATCGACGATCCGACGTGGTACGGAAGTAGTTGCCAATATTCAGCGAGGTCACATAGGTGCGGTCTTGCGGCAGCACCTGATTGATCAGTTCGTCGCCGAGCGGTTCCGTCACCACAATAAAACTGCCGACCGGCACGATGCGGCGCTGGAACCACGGGAAAGGCCCTTCGTTGGAGACGCCGGTTGCCATCATCACTTTGTCGGCGATGATCTCGCCCTGCGCAGTGCTAACGCGGTGGCGGTAGCCGTCAAGGCGCGTTAGGCCGGTCACCGCGTGATGCGGGAAGATTTTCGCCCCGCTGCGCGCCGCCGCTTCCGCCAGCCCGATACCAAACTTACCCATGTGCATCTGGCCGCCGCGCTTCTGCAGCAGACCACCGTGAAAGGCATCGCTGCCCACTTCACGGCGAATCTCATCTTTGCTAATCAGCTCGATTTCCGGATCGACGGTGTCGCGCATCATCTGCCACGCGCTGCGCAGACCAGGAAAATGCGAGGCTTTGCTGGCGAGTTTCAGCTTGCCGCACAGGCGGAAATCGCAATCAATCTGCTCTTCGCGCACCAGCTGTTCGACGTAGCTCACCGCGTCGTCATAGGCGCGATAGAAGCGGCTGGCCTGCTCGATTCCCTGGCTCTCCACCAGCGAGGCAAAGTTCTGCGCCACGCCGGTATTGCAGTGTCCACCGTTACGCGCCGACGCCTGGCTCATTACCTCGCCGCTCTCCAGCAGCACCACGTTGATGCCGCTGCGTGCCAGGTTGAGCGCCGTCGAGACGCCAGTAAAGCCGCCGCCGATCACCACCACCTCAGCGGTGCTCGGCAGTGCGCCAGTGGCTGCGCCGCTAAAGGTGGGTGCTGTGGCTTGCCAGAATGATTCGAGTTTCATCGCCGCCTCCGGGCTTAGAGTCCAACCACAGCGGGCAGACCGCCGATATCGTTGATTTCGGTGTATTGATACGCCGGATTGGCGGGATCGTGACCGCGATTAACCCACACCTTGTTTTTGATGCCCATGTCGTAACAGGTCATCAGGTCATAACGCAGGCTGGAGGAGACATGCAGAATCTCTTCCGGGCCGCAGTTCAGCTTGTCGAGCATGTACTCGAAGCCTTTCATCTGCGGCTTGTAGGCGCCGACTTCTTCGGCGGTGATGGTCATATGGATTGGCGCGCCCAGACGCGGCACGTGATGCGGGATCAAATCGTTCATCGAGTTAGTGAGCAGCACCAGCGGGAACTCTTTGGCTACTTTGGCTAAACCGGCGGGCACGTCGGAATGCGGACCCCATGTGGCGCAATCGGTGTAGATAAAGTCGCTGTCCGCCTGGCTCCACGCCACGCCCCACTTTTTGCAGGTGCGCTGAATGGCATCGCTGACCACGTCGTAATACGGCTTCCACGCGCCGAGCACTTCGTCAAAACGGTAGCGGGCGAAATCGGTGGTGAATGCCAGCATCTCCTGCGCAGAAACACGATCTTTGAAGCAGCGTTCGGCTGCGCCTGCCATGTCAAAATTGATCAGGGTGCCGTAGCAATCAAAAGTGATGAATTTCGGTTTAAACAGTGCCATGAAGCGACCTCGCGGTTGAGAACACAATATTAGAAATCGATTAACACGCTCTTCTGGCGCTGACAGGCCTGGAATGCCTGACGTCCCAGATCCTTGCCAATGCCCGAGCCAAGGAAGCCACCGGTTGGAATAATGAAATCGCCGGAGCGGCCATAGCGATTGACCCACACGGTGCCGGATTCCAGCGCGCGCACCGCACGCAGCGCACGCGGCAGACTCAGCGTATGCACGCCGGCGCACAGGCCGTAGGTTTCGTGTGCCGCCAGCGCCAGCCCTTCCTCTTCGTCGTCAAACTGTTGCACGGTGAGCACCGGACCAAAAATTTCCTGCTGCACCGCCGGATTATCGTGGGTAACACCGCACAGCAGCGTTGGCTGCCAGAACCAGCCTTCTGCGGTGTCGGCAAAGCGTTCGCCGCCGACCAGCACTTCCGCGCCCTGTGCTTTGGCATCGGCGATTACTGACGCCACTTTGTTGCCCTGACGCGCATCGATCAGCGGCGCATAGCGGCTGCTCTCCTGCCAGGTCACGCCCGGACGCGGCTGCTGACAGAGCGCGACCAATCTCTCCAGCAACGGCTGCGCAATGCCGCGCTGCACAATCAAACGGGTTCCGGCGACGCACGCCTGACCGCCGTTGGCGGTGAAGCCGCGCAGAATACGCTGCGCTAACACGTCGATATCACCGGCATCGTCGAACACCAGCTGCGGGCTTTTACCGCCCAGCTCCAGCGTGACCGGTTTCATGCCGTGCTGCGCGATATCGCCCATGATGCGTGCGCCGGTCAGCGTGGAACCGGTAAAGGAGACTTTGCGCACTAGCGGATGGGTGACCAGCGCGTTGCCAGTTACCGCGCCGCTGCCCTGAACGATATTTAGTACGCCCGCCGGTAAACCGGCCTGTACCGCCAGTTCGGCCATGCGCACGGTGGAGAACGGCGTCAGCTCCGAAGGTTTCAGCACCACAGCATTTCCTGCTGCCAGCGCCGGACCACATTTCCATGACGCCATCGACAGCGGGAAATTCCACGGGGTAATTGCGCCGATCACGCCGTACGGCTCAGCAATCAGCATGCCGAGGCTGCTTTCCTGGGTGGGGAACAGGTCGCCACTGTATTTGTCGGCGCACTCGGCGTAGAAGCGAATGGCTTCGGCGGTGAAGGGAATTTCGTGCTGCATCACGTCGCTGATGGGTCGCGTGGAGCCGAGCGATTCAAGCTGCGCCAGTAACGGATCGTTCTCAATCAGGTCGGCCCAGCGACGCATGATTTTGCCGCGCTCACGCGGCGCACAGGTGCGCCAGCCGCTGGTTTTCAGCGCCTGATGCGCCGTGGTGACGGCGCGATCAACATCTTCAATCTGCGCTTCGGTGAGTTCGGCATAGACTTTGCCATCGGACGGACGTTTAACGGCAAAACGCGCGCCCGCCGTTTTTAAATGTTGCCCGCCAATATAATGACCGGCAGGAAGTAAAACTTTTTCAGGGTCGAAACTTAACATGGAAAATTCCTTATTTGTTACACCCATCACAGACGCGCTAATTAACGATTTGCACTGCGTTTTTCTGTCACGCTAATAAGCTAATGCAGAAAGTATGCCAGCCCGGTAAAAAATAAAAATGCGTAAAAAACAGCGCAAAAAAATTTTCTGCCGTATTGGTGAGCGAAATTTTGCGGAATTGCCGAAGGAATAAACAGATGATTTACTTCACAAAATATGTGCGTCGCGACGGTGCAATGCGCATGAAACTTGCACTAAAACGGTGATAGGCGGCAAAGTATGACGCGACGCACAAAATAAACAGCGCCGCAAACCTGAGGGTTGCGGCGCTGTTTTTTGGCGGTCGCCATTAATGGCGACCCTACAAATAGGGCGAGTTAAAATTAAAGACTGCCAATATGAAACGTCTTCTGTTCTAAATACTCTTCAATACCGTAACGCGATCCTTCCCGACCTAACCCGGATAATTTAATTCCGCCAAAGGGTGCGGCGTCTAATGAAATTGCACCGGTATTAAATCCGACCATGCCAAATTCTAATGATTCTGCCACGCGCCATGCCCGGCGAATATTCTCGGTAAAGAAATAAGCTCCAAGTCCATAAGGCGTGTCATTCGCCATGCGGATCGCCTCTTCTTCCGTGTCGAAGACAAACAGCGGTGCTACCGGGCCGAAGGTTTCTTCATGTGCAATACGCATGCTGCTAGTCACATTGCCCAACACGGTGGGCTCGACAAAGGTGCCGTTTGGCGCGCTGATGCCGCCGCGCAACAAGGTCGCGCCCTGGCTGAGTGCATCGTCGATATGGCTGTTAACTTTCTCGACGGCGCGGTCGTTGATCAGCGGCCCTATGGTGCTTTCCGGCGAAAATCCGTCACCGACTTTCAGCGCGGATACCGCCTCCAGCAGGCGTTCACTGAAGCGCTCATAGATGCCGCGTTGCACCAGAATGCGGTTGGCGCAGACGCAGGTTTGTCCGGCGTTGCGGAATTTACTCGCCATCACGCCGGGAATGGTCACATCGAGCTCGGCATCATCAAAAACAATGAGCGGCGCGTTGCCGCCAAGTTCCAGGCTCAGGCGCTTGATGCTGTCGGCACTCTGCTGCATCAACAGCTGGCCGACGCGGGTGGAACCGGTAAAGGAGATTTTGCGCACCGTGCGGCTGGCGGTCAGCGTGCTGCCAATCTCGGTCGGCAAGCCAGTCAACACTTGCAACACACCGCTGGGGAAACCGGCGCGTTCGGCCAACACCGCCAGCGCTAATGCCGACAGCGGCGTTAACTCCGACGGCTTAACGATAATCGGGCAACCTGCGGCCAGCGCGGGCGCGACTTTGCGGGTGATCATCGCAATCGGGAAGTTCCACGGCGTGATTGCTGCCGCCACGCCAACCGGCTGCTTGAGTACCAGAATACGGCGATCGTCGCTCGGCGCGGGAATGGTGTCACCGTAGATACGGCGCGCCTCTTCAGCGAACCATTTCACGAAACTGGCGCCGTACAGCACTTCGCCTTTGGCTTCCGCCAGCGGTTTGCCCTGCTCGGCGGTCATGATGATCGCCAGATCGTCGGCATTATCGATAATCAGCTGATGCCATTTTTCCAGCAGCGCGGCGCGCGTGCCGTTGGGGGTTTTGCCCCAGCTGACGCGCACCGACTCAGCATAATCTATCGCCTGCTCGGTTTCCGCCGCACCCAATGCCGGAATGGTGGCAATCGGCTGCTGCGTGCCGGGATCGATCACCTCAAGCGTTGCGCCCTGATGCGCATCCTGCCAGCGACCGCCAAACAGCGCCTGCTGGCGCAGTAATTCCGTATCTTTCAGTTGAATTCGCGACATGACAATCCCCTGTATCTTCGTCATTTCACTGTAACGTGACGCAACAGCGCAGGATATTTTTCTGGCAGAGGGAATTTGTGTCGGTGTCTGTTTTGCGGCGGGAAAAGAAATTTTATGCTGTGTGGGGGAAGGTCGCCATAAATGGCGACCGAAAAAAACATTAAATCTGAAAGTCGATGGCCGGTTCGTTTTCGGTCTCGTAGGAGAGCGCCTGACGCTTAATCTCTTCCAGCGACAGGTTGGCATTACACAGCTCAAGGAACTGCCAAACGTAATTGCGCTGCAACTGACCGCGTTTCAGGCCGAGCCACACAGTGTTGGCATCGAACAGATGATGGGTGTCGATTTTGACCAGATCTTCGCCTTCATAAATATCACACGCCTGATCGGCCAGAATCCCCACGCCCAAACCAAGCTCGACATAGGTTTTTACCACATCCGAATCCTGTGCGCTGAGCACGATATCCGGTCTCAGTCCTGCCGCCTGGAACGCACGATCGACCCGCGAACGGCCGGTAATGCCCTGACGATAGGTGATCAGCGGATAGCGGCTAAGGCTGGCGAGTGTCACCGGCTGATGCTGCAACAGCTCATGATCGTGCGGCACTAAAAGTGAGTGATGCCAGCTGAACCACGGGAACGCCGCGAGACTGCTGTTATTCACCAACTGCTCGGAGGCGATGCCGATGTCGGCTTCACCCGCCAGCAGCATGGCGACGATCTCCTGTGGCGATCCCTGATTCAGTTCGAGACGTACGTTGGGATAGAGTTGACGAAACGCTTTGATCACGCGCGGCAGGCTGTAACGCGCCTGCGTGTGCGTGGTGGCGATGGTCAGCACACCGCTGGTCTCATTGGTAAACACATCCGCTAAGCGGCGAACTTTGCCCGCTTCATCAAGGATGCGCTCAGCAATGGTCAACAGCGCCTTGCCCGGTTCGGTCATGCCTAACAGTCGCTTGCCACGACGAATAAAAATTTCTACGCCCAGTTCATCTTCCAGATCGCGAATATGGCGGCTCACTCCTGATTGGGAGGTAAACAATGTATTCGCCACTTCGGTCAGGTTGAACTCGCAACGGGCTGCTTCACGTATAATTTTAAGTTGCTGGAAATTCACGCCCTTTTCTCCTGATTCCTGCCCCTGTTTCGTCCATGTTATGAAGTTGGCGTCATCGCAACAAATAATAAAAAACGGTGTGTTATGCGGAATAGTAATAAGGGAGGGGTTTGAAGGATGCCCTCACCCCAGCCCTCTCCCGCAAGCGGGCGAGGGAGTTGATCGAGCGGCTGGATGGTGAGGTGATAATAGTGCTACGTGAGGGCTGGATCGATCCCCTCTCCCGCGCGCGGGAGAGGGTTAGGGTGAGGGAAAAAGCACGTTTAACTCATCCCACCAACATCAATTCACGATCCTCTACCGCTGGCTTATTCACGAGCGACAGCAGAATATTCTTCACCGCCTGCGCCGATGGCGACAGCGGCAGACGCGCCGAGATGTTCAGCGACAGCGGCAGATTCAGCGATGGACTGTTAATCCGCGCCATCCACGCATGGGTGGAACTCACCAGCGCACGCGCCGCAGATTCTGGCAGCACCGTGACGCCCATGCCGCTGGATACCGCCGCCGTCAGCGTGGAGATCGATTCGATTTCGCCGATGATGCGTGCGCTTAAACGACGCAGCGAGAACGCTTCATCGACACGTTTACGCACCGCGCTGTAGTCGCGTGGCAGGAACAGGCTCATCTGCGCCACGTCCGCCAGATCGACAGTCGACCCCGGACATGCCGTAGCGCCCACCAGATAGAGCTCTTCTTTCATGAGGGGAATGCTGTTGATGCCCGCTGTTGGCGCACGATCGTACAGCACCGCCATGTCCAGCTGGCCGTTCATCACTTTTTCATTCAGCGAGGTGCCGCTGTTTTCATGCAGATACACCAGCACATCCGGGAACTGCTCACGCACCGTCTGCAACAGCGGCATGGTAAGCGAGGATGCGGCAGTGCCCGGCGCTAAACCAATGGAAACCTGGCCGTTCAGTGCCTGGCCGGCGTTGATGACTGCCGTTTGCGCCTGTTCACACTGGCGCAGAATGGTGCGGGCGTGGGCATACAGAATTTTACCGGCTTCAGTCGGCGTCACGCCGCGCTTGGTGCGGATCAGCAATTGCTGATCGAGTTCATTTTCCAGCGTAGCGACCTGCTGGCTAAGCGCAGGCTGCGCGATGTGCAGCACTTCTGCTGCCTGAGTCAGGCTGCCGATATCGACGATTTTTACAAAATACTTGAGTCGTCTTAAATTCATGTTGCCTCCGTCAATCCCCGAATACCCAGGTTGGGCGTCTCAGCCTGCTGGCTTGTGGAAATGAAGTTGCAATATGCAGGCCAGGTTTGTTCGCGATGCAAAATTGCCTTGCCGGATTTATCCTAATGGCACGGAAAATAAGCGTTTGTGATTACCTCGAAGGAGTTAATAAGCGCGAGCGATGACGCAAAAAGAGTAAGAATCAAACGAATTGCACTGCAATGGGGCAGGAAATGCGAGTCAGGCGTGCAAAAAAGTGATGACCGGATGAGTTGGTTTGGTGCAGATAACGCAGAAAATGAGCAGAAACAGCGGGAATGAAACAAATGCGCGGAAAAGAACGGGTTTAACCAGTTGGAAAACTTATGTGGGTGGCGGTGCGCGTTGTCCCTCACCCTAACCCTCTCCCGCATGCGGGAGAGGGAACTGACCGTGCAAACAATTACATGATTATCTTTTTTTACGGTTGCGATGCATATCGATTGAGACCGCTGCCACGATGATGATGCCTTTAATGATGTCCTGCACATAAGCATCCACACCGACAAAGGTGAAGCCGCTCTTGATCAGGCCAAGAATCACCGCACCAATCAGCGTACCGGTAATGCGTCCTACGCCGCCCATCAGGCTGCTGCCGCCGATAACGGCTGCGGCGATAGCATCCAGTTCGTACGCCATCCCCATGCTTGACTGACCGCTACTGACACGCGCCGCCAGCACCACGCCCGCCAGGCCTGAGAGCGCACCGGCAATGGTGTAGACGATGATCAGATACTTATTAACGTTGATACCGGACACCTTGGCGGAGGTCATGTTGCCGCCAATCGCATAGACATATTTACCGTAGCGGGTATGTTTCAGCGCGATGTGGAACAGGAATGCCACCACGAGGAAGATAATTACCGGCATCGCGCCCTGGCCGATGGAGGTGAAGCCATCTGACAGGAAGCTGATTGGGTTACCCTGCGTGTAGTACTGCGCCAGACCGCGTGCCGACACCATCATGCCGAGCGTGGCGATGAACGGAGGAATACCGGTTTTGGTGATTAACACGCCGTTCATCACGCCGCACAGCAGCCCGACGCCGATCCCGGCGACGATGGGTATCACCGCCGGCAGGTTGACCAGCGACGGATACATCGGCGACAGGCTGTCTGAGGTTTGCGCCAGACTGGCCGCCACAACTGCGGTTAAGGCGATAACCGAACCGGATGACAGGTCGATACCGGTGGTGATAATGACCTGGGTCACGCCCACCGCGATGATACCGATGATCGCGACCTGCAGAATAATCAGCACTAAACGGTTGGTGTTCATCAGGAAAGATTGGTCACGTACGTACCAACCGGCAATTTCGAAAATCAGGGCAATGCCCACCATCACGACAAAAATCCCGGTGTCTTTTGGCAGCTTGTGACGCAAGTTGCTGAAGAAGGAACTCTGATCTGCGGCCTGCGGGGCCGTAATTTTTACGTTACTCATAGATGTCTCACGCCTCACTCGGATGCCAACGACAAAATGGATTCCTGATTGGCCTCTTCTTTATCGAGGATGCCGGTTATACGTCCGCCGTGCATAACCATCACGCGGTCGCTCATGCCGAGAATTTCTGGCAGCTCGGACGACACCATGATGATGGCCACGCCGCGATTCGCTAGTTCACTGATTAAGCGATAAATCTCTGCTTTTGCACCAACGTCGATACCGCGCGTTGGTTCGTCGAGAATCAGGATCTTCGGTTGCGCCAGCAGCCAGCGGGCAATCAGCACCTTCTGCTGGTTACCGCCGCTGAGGTTATTGATGATCTGATCCATGGTTGGGGTTTTGATGTTCAGCTTGCGAATCTGATCCATGCAGTCCTGCGCCATTTTGATGTGGCTGACAAAACCGCTTTTATGGGTGTAATCGGGCATGTTGACGATGCTCATGTTCTCCATCACCGACAACACCAGGAACAGCCCCGACTTTTTACGGTCTTCGGTCAGGAACGCCATGCCCTTCTCAATCGCCGTTGAAGGCGAATCGATCTTGACCGGCACGCCATCAATCAGGATTTCACCGCTGTCGAAACTCTCCATGCCGAACAGGCTTTCCATCACTTCGCTGCGTCCGGCACCCACCAATCCCGCCACGCCAAGGATTTCGCCTTTGCGCACCGTGAAGTTGATGTCAGTGAAACGATCTTTGCAGGTGAGATTGCGTACCGTCAGCACATCCCCACCGATTTCCCCGTTGAATTTCGGGAACAGTTGGGTCAATTCACGACCTACCATCTGCGTAATCAGTGACTGGCGGGTGTATTCGCTGGTGTTATTGCTGCCTACCCACGCACCGTCACGGAAAATGCTGATCTCATCGGTAATGGTGAAAATTTCATCCATCTTGTGGCTGATATAGATGATGGCTTTGCCCTGCTCGCGCAAGTCGCGGATGATGGTGAACAGATGCGCCACTTCGGTTTCCGTCAGTGCCGAGGTCGGTTCATCCATAATCACGATGTCCGAATTCCAGGAGACCGCTTTGGCGATTTCCACCATCTGCTGCGAGGCGATACTCAGCTCGCCCACCATACGATCGGCTTTCAGACGGATGTTCAGTCTGTTTAGCAGTTCCTGCGTCTGTTTGTTCAGCTTGCCGTGGTCAACAAAGCCGTACTTCATCGGTTCGCGACCGAGCCAGATGTTTTCGGCTACGGTCATGTAAGGCACCAGATTGAGTTCCTGGTGAATCATGGAGATGCCGGAACGCAGCGCATCCATGGTGTCCTGAAACTGCACTGGCTCCCCTTTAATGCGAATGGTGCCCTTATCGGGACGATACATCCCGATAAGGCATTTCATTAAAGTGGATTTGCCCGCGCCATTTTCGCCCATCAGGGCATGTACCGACCCCGGTTTAATACGCAGTGAGACATTGTCGAGTGCCTTCACTCCGGGGAAGAACTTGCTGATGCCTTCGGCTTCAAGCGCAAAAGCGGTCATACATCACCTCCGTACGGCTGAGTCGTTTACGGTTTATTTCTGGTTCTGACTGGCGAATTTTTCGTAGTTATCTTTGGTGATCAGCTGGAACGGGATATCGACCACTTTCTGCACTTTCTCGCCGTTAATCAGTTTGACCGCCGTTTGCACAGCGCCTTCACCCTGACCTTTCGCATCCTGGAACACGGTAGCGACCATTTTGTCGTTCTTGATCATCTGCAGTGCATCCGGTGTACCATCCACACCTGCGACCAGGATGTGATTCGGGTTTTTGCCCAGCGCCTGCAGCGCACCAATCGCCATTTCATCGTTGTTGGAGGCGATTGCCTGAATGTCATCGCCCGCCGTCAGCCAGTTACTCACCACATCGACCGCATCGTTACGGGTAAATTTTGCCGTCTGTTTCTGTACCACTTTAATACCCGGATATTTCGCTACCACCGCTTCAACACCTTTGGTGCGCTCACGCGTCGATTCGTTAGCCAGATCGCCCAGCAGAATCGCCACGTTGCCTTTGCCGTTCATCTTTTTAGCCAGCGCTTCCATCTGCAGACGGCCCGCCAGTTCAGAATCCGAACCCACAAACGCCATTTTGTCTTTCAACTCGCCAGCCGGTTTACGGTTAACGAACACCAGCGGCACGCCGGCTTTCGCGGCGGCATCCACCAGCGGTTTCACGGCGTTGGTATCCACCGGGTTAACGATGATGGCGTCAACGCCCTGACCAATGAAGTTCTGCACCTGTTGCAGCTGCTGAGCCACGTCGCCTTTGGCGTCTTCAACCTGGCCTTTAATATTGTCTTTGGTCATCTCTTTCTGCATTGCGGTGCGCAGAATAGTGAGGAAGTTGTCATCAAACAGCGCCATCGAAACGCCTACCTGAAGGTCTTTTGCCATCACGGCGGCAGGTAACATGCAAACTAACAGGGAAGTTAATAACGCTTTTTTGAATTTCATAGGGAACCCTTCTATATCGTTAACATGCTCAGGTTGGCTGATACCGCGAATGAAAAATATCTTTTACATTCACTCAACGTCACTGGCGCTTTTTATGTGGTTGTAGAGGTCAGGCTTCTGGTCTAACGCTATTGATTTACTGCATCATTTCAATGTAACTCACTACTTATCAGCCAGTTATTTTCGAAATGCCGTTTTAGATGAAGGAACTCGTTTCGTCGGTGATGATTAACAGTTCATTTATTTCATCTAACTTGCATTTGAAACTTTCATCATAAAAGCACTGAAATGATTGTTTTAAAATCGGCAAATAACAAAACTTTGACATGCCTCTAACATCTCAAAGGAATTGGTTTTAAAGTGAGATCTTGCTGGCAGTTTAGAATCTGATCATTCAAGGCAGAAAAGCAGCATTCCGCTGCTTTTACGCGCACTTAAACAAAAGTGTGCAGTCGGGCTTTGACAACGGGGATCGGCATCGCTAATATGCGCCTCGTTCACACGATTCCTCTGTAGTTCAGTCGGTAGAACGGCGGACTGTTAATCCGTATGTCACTGGTTCGAGTCCAGTCAGAGGAGCCAAATTTAGAAAGCCCGCTCAGGGAAACCTGAGCGGGCTTTTGTGTTTTTGCAGTTTTGCCTGGTCGCTACGCCAACGCAGCCAGCTCCAAACTGCTGCGGAAATCGTTGCCGACATAATCCGTATCAATCAGCTGGCGGCGACGCAGTTCTGGCAGCAGCCCATTGAGCAGCAAATCTTGCTGATCGGTCTGGCCGAGTCCATGCAGTGAAATCACATCCAGCACGCCAGCGCGGTAACGCTGTTCAATGGCTTCGGCCAAAGTTACTGGCGTACCGGCGACAAACCAGTGGCCGGTCTCTTCGGCTTTAACGATCAGCTCGCGCAAGGTTAATCCTTCCAGCGCATAGCCACGGAAAATGGCGGCACGGCCCTGACGACGATGCACCTGCGCCAGCTCGGGAATAAAGGCGGCGGGCAGCGGTTGATCCAGCGGCAAATCGCGCAGATCCACCTCGCCGCCCAGCATATCGGCCACGCGTAATCTGCCCTGCTCGTAGTTGATGCGTTCATGCTTATCGCGCAAACGGCGCGCCACGTCAGCATCGCTGTCGCCAATGATGGCGTGGAAAGAGTTCATGATCAGCGGCGGATTGTGTTCGCGACCGAAACGTCGCGCCCGCTGCTGCACATCAGCCACGAAGGATTGTGCCGCCTCAAACGTGGGCTGCGAGGTGTAAATCACTTCGGCATAACGTGCGCCGAGCGTAACGCCCGCTTCAGATTGTCCCGCCTGAAACTGCACCGGACGGCGCTGTGGCGGCGGCGGTACGTTGAGCGGACCTGCCACCTGGAAATAGTCACCGCGATAATTAATCGGATGCAGTTTAGTGTGGTCGAGCTTAATGCCACCGCTGGCGGTGCGCTGCACTGCTGCGCGTTCATTGGCGTCATACAGCGCGTTCATCACTTCGATAAATTCGGTGGCGCGCGCGTAGCGCTCCTGCGGTGGCGGCAGCTGGCTTTCACCAAAGTTCTCTTCGCCAACCGATGAGGTCACCGCATTCCAGCCCGCGCGACCGCCGCTAATGTGATCGAGCGTGCCGACCTGACGCGCCAGATTGTACGGATGCAGCCAGCTGGTGCTGACGGTGGCGATCAAGCCGATATGCGAGGTTACCTGGCTCAATGCCGCCAGCGCAATCAGCGGATCTTGCGTGCCGGTGGTGCCGGCTAATCCTGCCGGATCGGCTTGCAGCAAATCGGCGGTAAACAGCCCGGTAATCTTTTCGCGCTCGGCAATCTTCGCCAGTTCGATAGCGCGCGTGATGCCCACGCTCGGCTGGCTGTCATTGGCGGCGGAAATCACGCTGCTGGCGCCGACCAGCGTTTTCAGTTTTCTGCGATAGGTTTGCGACACAACACTCTCCTTTATAATTGTCGCGCGAAATCCGCTTTGACATGGTTTAAGGCGTCCGCATCGGTCAGCAGACGTAAGCCGGTGCGCGCCAGCACGCGGGCGCCAATCAGCAGCGCCTGATAGCCGCGCTCAGAGTTGGCCGCTTCACGGAATGGCACGGTATGGAAAATCAGATCGTCGGGGCCGATTTTCAGCCACGGATGCGCCGTCGGCACCGCATGGCTGATGTCGCCGGCATCGGTCGAGACTTTGTTCTTCTGCGGTGACAGATCGACGGTTTCGCCCGCCGCCGTGAACTCTTCCAGCAGCAAGGCATCCAGCGCTGCGTTCAGTTTGAAATCGCGTGGGCCAATCTGATGATCAATCTCGACGCGTGCGCCGGTCGCCAGCGCCACGCCTTCGGCAATGGCACGCAGACGCGGCTCAAGAGATTCCACCACTTCGCGGCTGTCCGCGCGGATGTAGTAATGCGCCGAGGCGTATTCCGGGATGACATTCGGGGCCTGGCCGCCGTTGGTGATAATGCCGTGCACGCGCACGCCATCCGGCAGTTGCTGACGCAGCACGCTGATGCCGTTGTAGAGCAGCACCAGCGCATCCAGCGCGTTGATGCCTTCATGCGGCGCGCTGGCGGCGTGCGACGGCTTGCCGTAGAAGTGGAAATAGAGATGATTATTGGCGAGCGTCGATTCGGTCAGCCGGGTTTTGCCCGCGGGATGCACCATCAGCGCCACGTCGACATCTTTGAGGTATCCGGCTTCGACAAAGCGCTTTTTCACGTTGCCTTTCGGGCCGCCCGGTCCGGCTAATCCGCCCTCTTCCGCTGGCGTACCTAACACCACCACACGGCCACCGGTTTGATCCAGCACCTGCGCCAGCGTGGTGGCTGCCGCCACGCTGGTGGTGCCAATCAGGTTGTGACCGCAGGCGTGGCCGATGCCGATCAGCGCGTCATATTCTGCGAGGAAAGCGATGGTGGGGCCCGGTTTGTCACTGGACTTGACCGCATAGAACGCCGTTTCATGCCCGGCGACGTTGCGCGTGACAGCAAAACCCTGCGCCGTGAGTAATTGGGTGAGCTGCTCGCTGGCGAAATATTCGTTGTTGCCGGTTTCGGGGTTTTGAAATATCGCTTTGGCGACCGAGATGAATTTAGCGCTGTGCTGTTCGAGGGTGTTTTCGAGCGTAAGCTGAAGCGGATTCAGCGACATGAGCATTCTCCTTGTTGCATATCGGTCGCCATAAATGGCGACCCTACGTGAATTTGTAGGGTGACCATTCATGGCCACCGTTTAAATGGCCGCAATAATTTGGGGTGTGAATCAATGACGCTTATCGATACGCTGCACCATCCGATCGCCGACCCACTGAATGCCGCACACCAGCACAATCAGCACCGCGATCACTGCGATCATCACCGAGGTTTCAAAGCGCTGATAACCGTAGCGGATCGCCAGATCGCCCAGTCCGCCTGCGCCAATTGCGCCGGCCATCGCCGAAGCGCCAATCAGCGCGACGAGCGTGACGACAAAACCAGACAGAATGCCGGGTAGCGCTTCCGGGATCAGCACATCCCAGACAATGCGCAGCTTGCTGGCGCCCATGGCGCGCACCGCATCAATCAATCCGCGATCGACATCACGCAGCGACACTTCCGCCACGCGCGCGAAGTACGGCGTGGCGGTGATCGACAGCGGCACAATCGCTGCCCAGGTGCCGAGCGAGGTGCCGACCAGAAAACGGGTAAAGGGGATCAGCGCCACCAGCAGAATAATGAACGGCAGCGAGCGGAAGCTGTTGATGATCAAGCCCAGCACGCGATTAACGCCGCGATGCTCGGCGATGCCGCCGGGGCTGGTCATCACCAGAATCAGGCCGAGTGGCAAGCCCGCCACCAGCGAAAACAGGCCGGAAATCACCGTCATTAATACCGTTTCGCCTAACGCATTAAGTAAAAGATCAATCATGACTGGCGACATAGCCCACCAACTCCACTTGAGCCTGCTGCGCGTGCAGCCAGCTGAGAATCTGTTGCTCGTCGGCCGCGTTGGCTGCCGAGAGCGCGATAAAGAAACGCACCACCGCGTAGTGCTGGATGTGATCGATGCCGCCCTGCAGCAGGCGGAATTTGCCCGGCAGCGCACCGGCAAAGCGGGTGAGCAGATCGCCCTGCGCATCGTCACCGGCAAAGTGCACGCTGTAGATGGCATCGCCCTGCTTCTCATCGCTGAGGCGCGCGGCAATATTTTCCGGCAGCTGCGGCAGCAAACCGCGCAGCAGCGTGCGCGTCAATTGCGACCTGGGATGCGCAAACACCTGCCACACCGGACCTTGTTCAATGATTTCACCGGCATCGATCACCGCCACGCGATGCGCGACAGATTTGATCACTTCCATCTCATGGGTGATTAGCAGAATAGTGATGCCGAGTTTTTGATTCAGGGATTTGAGCAGCGCCAGAATCGAGCGCGTGGTTTCCGGATCGAGCGCGGAGGTGGCTTCGTCGCACAGCAGCAGCGCCGGGCTTGCCGCCAGCGCGCGGGCAATGCCAACGCGCTGTTTTTGGCCGCCAGATAACGCCGCCGGATAGCTTTGCGCTTTGTCCGCCAGCCCCACCAGCTCCAGCAGTTCCGCCACGCGCTGCTGGCACTGCGCTTTATCCATGCCGGCAATTTTCAGCGGCAGCGCCACGTTCTGCGCCACCGTTTTGGCCGATAACAGATTGAAGTGCTGAAACACCATGCCAACGCGACTGCGCACCGTTTGCAGCTGTTTTTCCGACAGGCCGGTAATGTTGCGGCCTTCAATTTCAATGACGCCTTCATCAGGTTGTTCCAGCCCGTTGAGACAGCGGATCAGCGTGGATTTACCCGCGCCGCTGCGTCCAATCAGGCCAAGAATTTCGCCTTTCTGCACCGTCAACGAGATATCGCGCAGCGCCTGGGTTGATCCAAAGCGACGTGACACGCCTTGCAGGCGCACCACGCTGCCGCTGTCGCGAAACTTCACCTGCGCCTCGTCATGGGCACTTTCCGCCACGCCGCGTTTGACGGCGGTAAATGGCGTTTCGGCTGCTGAGAATAACGTCATCTTTTTCGTTCCTTACCAGGCCGTTTCGCCCGTGCCTTTGTAGACCTTGTCAAACACGGTCTTCACGGCATCGTTCTGATAAGAAGCCACCAGCGTTTTCACCCACGGCGCGCTGACGTTCTCTTTCTTCACCGCAATAAAGTTGTTGTACGGGTTATCTTTTACCGGCTCCTGCGCAATGCGGTCTTCTACGGTCAGGCCACTTTTCAGCGCCCAATCGGTGTTGACGACGGCGGCATCCAGATCTGGAACGGAGCGGCCGATGATGCCGGAATCCAGCTCTTTGATTTTCAGATGATGCGGATTGGCGGTGATATCGGCGGTGGTGGCCGCGATGCCAACGCCCGGCTTCAGCTTGATCAGGCCTTGTTGCTCAAGCAGCACCAAACCGCGCGCTTCGTTAGAGGGATCGTTGGGCACGCCAATCACCGCGCCCTCTTTCAACGCTTTGGCACTTTTCACTTTCTTAGAGTAGAGACCAATCGGCCACACCGCAGTATCGCCAACGCGCACGATGTCGTAGTGATTCACCTTGATTTGGTTATTGAGGAACGGCTGATGCTGGAAGGCGTTGGCATCCACTTCGCCGTTTTGCAGTGCTTCGTTCGGCTGGTTGTAATCGTTGAAGATCACGGTTTTCACCGTTAAGCCTTTTGCCGCCGCCTGTTTGATCACTTCGCGCCAGACATCTTCATCTTCGCCGCTGATGATGCCGACTTTTACCGAGGTTTTATCCGCTGCGTGCGCGATGGATAACGGCGACAACGCCGCGCTGGCCAGCAGCAAAGCCCCAGCACTTAACAAGAATTTATTTTTTACCGACGACAGACGTGTGTGCATAAAAAGCTTCCTAATCGTTATAATTGCGCGAGTCAAAATAAGCTGTCGTAACGACAGATGACCGCAGTATACGCAGTTGCTTATTCCTGCATTATGATTTATTCAGGAAAGCTATTCCTGAAAAGCATAAAGCCGCCGTGTGGCTCGCATCGCCACCAGCGAGAAAATGGCTGTGTTATCCTTTCCTTTTGATGGATTTATTACTGAGCGCTATGTCGGACACCACAACTAAACGCAAAAATGACCCTGAAGGGCTGAAGAAACGCATCCTTGCCGGTGCGCTGAAGATGTTCGCCGAGTTCGGCATGCAGGGCGCGCGGCTGGAGCAGATCGCTGAGCACGCGCAAACCACCAAACGCATGGTGGTGTACCACTTCAGCAATAAAGAGCAGCTCTATATTGAGGTGCTGGAGCAGGTGTATCAGGCGATTCGTGAGCACGAAACCGGCCTCAATCTCGCCGAGATGGAGCCGGAACTGGCAATGACCAAACTGGTGGAAGCCAGCTTCGATTACCACGTTTCCCACCCGGACTTTATGCGGCTGGTGTGTACCGAAAACCTGCTGCGCGGGCGCTACATCATGCAATCCGAACGTATCAAGGCATTGAATAAGAGTGCGCTCGATCTGCTGGATGACATTCTGACGCGCGGCCAGCAGCAAGGGCTGTTTATTGATGGGCTGGACACCGTCGACGTGCACCGCTTGCTCAGCAGCATTTGTGTGCACCACGTCTCCAATCGTTACACCTTTCACACGCTGTTCACGCCAAACGATAGCGAGGAAGACAGCATCCGTCGTAACCGTCAGTTAGCCGTCACCGCCACGCTGCGTTACGTGCGCAAAGCCCCGTAGACTGCGGCTTTGCAGTGATGGTCTACGCTTTAAATCCTGGGACCGTCACAGACCTCAATTTAAGGAACGCCGTAGTGAACAAAGACCCCCACCTTTATCCCTTACGCCATACGCACAATACTGACCAGGACAGCGCACTGTGGAACTGGGCGCAAAACACGGTGGTTGGTCAGCGCAGTCAGTTACAACAGCCGCAAACTGAAGCGGAGTTACAACAACTGCTGCGCGCCGCCAGCGGCAAAGTGCGCGTACTGGGCAGTCGCTTGTCGCCGGGCCGTATGCTGGGCGTGAATGAGCAGGATTTGCTGCTGGATCTCAGCGCGTTCAATGGCGTGATTGCACAAGATGCCGACAGCGTCACCTTTGCCGCCGGCACGCCGCTGGAGCAGGTTTACAGCACCTTAACCGAGATGGATCGCATGCTGGCTTCGTCCCCGGGTGTGATCGCGGTGCAAACGCTGGCGGGCGCGATGGCCACCGGCACGCACGGCCAGGGTTTGGCACAAAGCTCAATCGCCGATGAAGCGCTGCGCATCCGCATGGTGTTAGCCGACGGCAGCGTGCGTGAATTCGTGCGCGGCGAGCCCGATTTCGCCGCCGCGCAGGTTTCGCTCGGCACCTTAGGCATTGTTACCGCCGTGACGCTGCGTACCCGCCCTTTCCGCCTGTTTACCTGCCACAAGTTTGCCGTCTCCGCCGATACGCTGGAAAAGGATCTGGTGGAGTGGAATCAGCAGTATGAGATGAGCAAAGCCTGGTGGTTTGTCGATGACAACCTGATGCACGTATGGAACGCGCATGAAGCCAGCGACGAAGAGGTTGAAGCCTGGCATGCCAATCAGCGTGAGGTGATTGAGCATGGCGATGACACCGACAGCAGCCTTAATGAGACCATCGATCAGACGCTGGCACAGATGCATCGAGATACGCAGATTCACGGCAAAGGCGGCAAGCAGTTCCGCACCGTGACGCGCTTCCGCGATTTCACCGACATCAGTGGCGATATCTATCAGCTGTTTTGTCGCGGTATTGCCGTACCGCAGATCAACGTCGAAATCGGCGTGCCGCTGGAGAAAACGCCGCAGATTATCAGCAAGATCAAAGCGTGGTATGCCGAGAATCATCCGCATATGCACTATCCGATCATTCTACGTTGCACGGGCGCGTCTGAAGCCTGGCTCAGTCCGGCGTATCAGCACGCCACCTGCTTCTTTGGCTTCGTGGTCTATTACGCCGATGACGGTTCGCTGTCGCAGGATGGCCTGCATTTTCTCACTGAGGTGGAGAAGCTGCTGGCAGCCGAAGGCGGACGTCCGCACTGGGGCAAATATTACGACCCGCAGCGCTATCAGTGGCGCGATATCTATCCGCAGTGGGACGCTTTCCGTGCGGTGCGCAACCAGCTCGATCCACAACGCCGTTTTAGCAATGACTATGTCACTGCTTTGTTTGATTAAGTTTGAGGGGGAGAAACCATGTTTGCATGGGTAACGCTGTTAACGCAGCCGGACTATTTTATTGGCGTGAAGGCGCTGCACCGCTCGCTGAAGCGCAGTGAAACCCGTTGGCCGCTGATTGTGATGGTCACCGATGCCATCGATCTGGAGACGCGTGAAGCCTTGCAAGCGCTGGGCTGCGTAATCCATCCGGTGGATCCGCTGATGCCAAATGCCGAACTGGAGCAGCATTACGCTTCGGCGCAGTTCGGTGAAGTGTGGAGCAAACTGCGCGCGTGGGAGTTGGTGGATTGCGAGCGCGTGGTGTTTCTCGATGCCGATATGCTGGTGCTGCGCAATATGGATGAGCTGTTTACGCTCGATCTGGGCAAGCATGCGCTGGCAGCGTGTCACGCCTGTCGCTGCAATCCCAACAAGATCGCTAGCTATCCGACCAGCTGGCAGCCTGAGAATTGTCACTATACCTGGCAGGATCGCGGCGAACCGGCACCCTCCACGCTTGATCGCTATCTGAACGGCGGTTTCCTGGTGCTGAAGCCGGATCTGGCGGTGTTTGAGTGGCTGCAGGAGAAAGTGGCGGGCATTACCGATTTGCGTCGCTATCCGTTCTCCGAGCAGGATTTACTCAATGAAGTGTTCGAAGATCGCTGGCTGCCGCTTTCGTATAAATACAATGCGCTGAAAACTTTGCCATTCCAGCACAGCAAGATGTGGCGCGAAGATGAAGTGAAGAACCTGCACTTCATTCTGGCGAAACCGTGGAAACGCGATTTGAATCAGCCCGAGTCGGAACGCGACCGTTATTACGCGCTGGATAAGCTGTGGTGGGAGTTGGCGGCGGAATAAAAAAAACAGCGCGATGATTATCGCGCTGTTTCATATGAATTGCGCATTACTGCGCGCCAGGTCGCCATGAATGGCGACCCTACGATTTATTGCGCTTTTGGCTCGCCCATCGCTTTCAACTTCTTCGACAGCTCGCGACGCTCTTTGGAGAGGTCAGCGTTTTTGATGATGTACTCATCAACGCGGTCTTCATAGTCCACACGCATGCTGGCGATAATTTCCTGCACCGCCTCGATGCTCATGCCTGGTTTGATGTATTCACTCAGGTTGTCCAGCAGCAGCACACGTTTCTGGTTATCACGGACTTTCTTCTCGTTATCCACGATTTCGCGCTGCAGTTTGTTTTTACGACGGAACATACGCACAAACTCCAGTACGTCCTGAAATGATTGCTTTGCATTTTCCATGTTGGCACCTTTCTTGAGGCCTGCGTCGGCAGGCGGAATAGTCATAACGTTTAGCTTAGCGGCTTGGCCGCCAGGGTTGCAATTCTCACCGCTAAATTCGGACTGGCGCTTATCTTAGCGCAAAGAAAGGGTGATTCACATTAAGTCATTGCCTGAGAAAACTATTTACGCAGCGCCAGACGCACTAAATCGGTCATACGCTCCAGCTGACGCGCCTGTTCAAGGCTCAGCCAGACGTAACCGTAAATCGCCGTGGTTTCAGAACGTCCGCTGCGATTGGCAATTAGCTGCTCCAGTTCCTGGGTGATCTCCTCCAGCGCGTGACTATTGGCGGTGATCTGCTCGGTTTCGCCTTTCACCATCAGCGTTGCCAGCGCATTCAACGTGTCTTCAGTCATCTGCTGGGTGCGACGCAGCGTGGGCGCGTTGAGCATAATCAAGTGGCTTTCACGTGACGACCACCATGCATCAATCTGCATCTGCATGGTGTTCACCATATTACGATTAATCGTTTGGATCGCCTCAAACACCGATTTCGGAATGCGCGTCTCTTTGCTCGCCGGTTCCAGCAGCGCACGCATTTTGATCTCGCCGCTCAGCAGTTTCTGGAATGGTTTATTGAGGCGTGGCTTTTCCAGCAGATTGGCGGAGAAGCCGGTGTGATGCAGTTTTGCCATAGCGATAAACGCATCCGACAGCTGGATACGCCAATGCGTGTACGCGCGTTGCGCCCAGATGGCGCTAAACAGCAGCGCCATCAGCGAACCAAGAATCACGTCGCCGCCGCGCCACATGGCGATGGTGAAATCCCCGGCCGGTGCGCCTACCACCACGCCGAGCGTGATACCGATCAACAACGCCATGTAGGGATGCTTGCCCAGCGTCAAATAGCCGCAGACCACCATCACGATGGCGCACCACACCAGCATGACCGGCAGCGAAAATAGCTCAAGCTTGAGCGCGATTAGGCCGGATATCAGACCGGCGAAGGTGCCGCTAATACGCTGCACTACGCGCGGCAGCACGTTGCCCCAGGTAGAAATCGGCCCCATCACCACTACCAGCGTAATCAGCGGCCAGGTGCCTTCGGGAATGTCTGTGAGGCGTACAAAAAGGAAGCACAGCACAAAGGCGATAGCGATGCGCACGCCGTGCACGGCGCGATAGTGGCGGTAGAACCAGAACTCAATCTGCGAGATGGGCTTGTCAGCGCGTAACATGGTTGTCCGGGAACGCTAAAAATTTGCGCGCTATGTTACCCTGGCAACGGCTGCATCATCAGGGTCGAACGCAATTATTTTTCGTGTTTTGCTGAAATACAACATGGGTGTTACATCTAATTTTCCCAATGGAAACATTGATGTAACGCAATGGGTTTGGTGCGGTTATTGATAAGGTCGCCATGAATGGCGACCCTACGGGTGCGGTTTTGTAGGGGCGCCATTTAGGGTGACCGCGTAATTTAATCAGCCACACGTACCGGAATATACATATCCACCAGCCAGTCGCCGCTATCGGATCCATCAGAAAGGTAATGCTCAAAGCACGGACGATTGTCCACTTGCCAGCCGCCCTGCGCATTTAAGCTATCGAACAAACTGCGCCACGCGCTGAAGAAATCGTTGTTAAGCACTTCAACACGCGCGTAAAAATAGCGGCCGCCCGGCAATAAGCCTTTTTCAATATCGTCGCCCGCCGCCGGAATCATCTCCTCTGGCGCGGTAATCACCGTTTCCACGCGCAGCGCTTCGGGCGTCAACTCCTGCGGATTGCCGTAATAGATCGCCAGCCATTCGCCTTCAACCTTGTGCTCGCTCACCCAGCTTTTTCAGCTGATTAAAGCCGCGCGGCACGGTTTCCTGCCACGGACCTTGCAGATGGTAACCGAGCCAGCTTTGCGGATTACGTTCAACAATCGATACTTTCATACCTTGCCTCTCATCAGCAGCAGAAACAGCGATTGTGCCATCACCGCCGCAGCACGGCGACGATGATGGCGCGGAAATACGCGACAGATTACAGTTTCTGTTTCACGTAATCGCTGATGCGCGTAATGATGCCCGCCTGATCAACCGCTTGCAGCGCGTAGAGCGGATAGCTTGCCAGCTGCTTATCTTTATCCATCACCTGAATTTCACCAATCTGCTCGCCCGCTTTCAGCGGCGCTTCCAGATCTTTACGATCGATAACGTATTTCGCCATCACGTTGGCCACTTCGGTGCGCGGCAGCGACAGGTAGATATCCTGCGTGGTACCGACATCCACTTTATGCGGATTGCCATACCAGACGTTTTCGCTGCCGATTTTTTTGCCTGCGTGGAACAGCTGCACGGTATCAAAGGTGTTTTGGCCCCACACCAGCAGCTTGCGCGCCTGATCTTCACGTCCTTTCGGGCTCTTTCCGCCCATGATCACCGCGATCAAGCGATGACGCCCAACGACGTTGGAGGCGATGATGTTAAAGCCAGCGCTTTCGGTGTGGCCGGTTTTCAGGCCATCGACGTGCAGATTTTGATCCCACAGCAAGCCGTTGCGGTTGTTCTGGGTGATGCCGTTCCAGCTCAGGGTTTTCTCACCGTACATGGCGTAGAAATCGGGCTCGCCGCTGATGATAGCGCGCGACAGCACTGCCAGATCGCGTGCGGTGGTGTGCTGACCCGGCGCATCAAGGCCGTGCACGGTTTCGAAATGGGTGTGCGACAGACCGAGCTTCTGCACATAGCTGTTCATCATGGTAACGAAGCTGCCTTCGCTGCCAGCCACGTGATCCGCCAGCGCCACGCAGGCATCGTTACCCGAATCGATAATCACGCCACGCATCAGGTCGCGCACCGTGACCTGATCGCCCGGCTTGAGGAACATCAGCGAAGAACCTTTAAACACCGGATTGCCCGCACCCCACGCATCTTTGCCAATGGTGACTTTGTCATCGCGGCTGATTTTGTTCTGATCGATCGCGCGATCCACGACATAACCGGTCATCAGTTTGGTCAGGCTGGCCGGATTACGCTCTTCATCCGGATTGCCGGCAGTGAGAATTTGTCCGGTTGTGGCGTCCATCAGCACCCACGAAGCCGCATCAATCGGCGGTGGCGTCAGGGGAAACGGCATGCTGTCGTCGGCCTGCGCCAACGATGCCCAAACAATCATTCCAGATACAGTTACCAGCAGACGCCTTTTCAACACTTCTTCCTCAAAATCAAAAAATGAATTTACCGCCGCACGTTTTACGGCAAATAGCGCTTACAGATCTGAATAAATTGAAAAAAAGTATGAACTGCGCATAAAAGCTGCGCGCCTGCTCGCAGCGAGGAGGATCGAGGTTGTACTGCTATCCAGGGACGACTATCCTGTGCGTTGATTCTCCATTGCCAGGATAACGCCGTGCCCGCCTCTGAGTTCACCTTCTTATTTCACGATTATGAAACCTTCGGTAAAAGCCCGTCGCTGGACCGTCCTGCGCAGTTTGCGGGCCTGCGTACCGACAAAGAATTCAACGCGGTAGGTGAACCGCAGGTGTTTTATTGCCAGCCAGCGGACGATTATTTGCCGCAGCCGGAAGCGGTGATGATCACCGGCATTACGCCGCAAACCGCCAAAGCGCGTGGCGTAACAGAAGCGGCGTTTGCCGAACGCATTCACGGCCTGTTTAGCGAGCCGCAAACCTGTGTGATTGGTTACAACAATGTGCGCTTCGACGATGAAGTGACGCGCAATATCTTCTATCGCAACTTCTATGATCCGTACGGCTGGAGCTGGCAAAACGGCAATTCACGCTGGGATTTACTCGATGTGATGCGCGCCTGCTACGCGTTGCGCCCGGAAGGCATTGAGTGGCCGGAAAATGACGATGGCTTCCCCAGCTTTAAGCTGGAGCATCTCACCAAGGCTAATGGCGTGGCGCACGAACAGGCGCACGATGCGATGTCGGACGTTTATGCCACGCTGGCGATGGCGAAACTGGTGAAAGAGAAGCAGCCAAAATTGTTTGAGTTTCTGTTTACCCATCGCAACAAACAGAAACTGATGACGTTGATTGATATCCCGCAGATGAAACCGCTGGTGCACGTCTCCGGCATGTTCGGCGCGGCGCGCGGTAACACCAGCTGGATTGTGCCGCTGGCGTGGCATCCGGATAACCGTAATGCGCTGATTGTCGCCGATCTGGCCGGTGATATGTCGCCGCTGCTGGAGCTTGGGTCAGATGAACTGCGTGAGCGTTTGTATACCCGTCACAGCGATTTGGGCGATCTGCCTGCGGTGCCGATCAAGCTGGTGCATATTAATAAGTGTCCGGTGCTGGCGCCCGCGAGCACGCTGCGTCCGGAAGATGCCGCACGCCTGAATATCGATCGTCAGCAGTGTCTCGCTAACCTTAAGCTGCTGCGCGAACACGCGGAAATACGTGAGAAAGTGGTGGCGCTGTTTGCCGACGCCGAACCGTTTACGCCCTCGGATGATGTGGATGCGCAGTTGTATGACGGTTTCTTCAGCGACGCCGATCGCGCGGGTATGAATATTATCCGTCAGACGCCGCCGCAAAACTTACCGGCGCTGGATTTGAGCTTCGAAGATAAGCGCATTGCTAAGCTATTGTTCCGCTATCGCGCACGTAATTTCCCTGGCACGCTGGATGACGCCGAGCAGCAGCGCTGGCTGCAGCATCGCCGCGAAGCGCTGAATGCCGAGCGCGTGCAGGCGTTCCTGTTGGAGCTGGAGTCGCTGGCGAGTTTGCATGAAGGCAATGCGGAGAAGATGGCGCAGCTGAAGGCGCTGTATTTGTATGCGCAGGAGCTGGTGTCTTAGTTTGTCCTCTGCGGTTTGATGCCCTCACCCCGACCCTCTCCCACGGGAGAGGGAGATGCTGCCGTATGCCTGCTCCGATCGGTTCCCTCTCCCGCTCGCGGGAGAGGGTTAGGGTGAGGGAAAACCCTTAAATCATCCCCCACACCAGCCACGTCAGCGCGAAACCGCTCAGCCCCATCACCGTAGTCAACACCGTCCACGTCTTCAGGCCATCAGCTACCGACAGGCCCAAATAGCGCGTCACCACCCAGAACCCCGCATCATTCACGTGCGACAACCCTAAGCCGCCGAAACAGGCCGCCAGCGTTACCAGCACGCGCTGCATATCCGTTACATCGCCCACCGCCTGGCTTAGCAAACCGCTGGTGGTTAAAATGGCGACCGTTGCCGATCCCTGCGACGCACGTAGCGCCAGTGACAAAATAAACGCAGCTGGCACTAGCGGCAGATGCAAGGTTTCCAGCGTCAGCGCCAGCGCTTTGCCCACACCCGACTCCACCAGAACCTTACCAAAGGCACCGCCCGCACCCGCTACCAGAATCACGCTGGCAGAGCTGGGAATCGCACGTCCGGTGAGGTCTTCTAACTTCTCTTTGCTCCAGCCGCGACGCACGCCAAGCAGCCACGCCGCCAGTCCCAGCGCAATCAGCAGTGCAATCGCTGGCGTCCCAATCACCGTCATCACCGAACGCAGCGTGCTGCCTTCTGCTAACGTGGTGTGTGCTACCGTTCCCATCACGATCAACAGAATCGGCACGACAATCAGGCCGGTAATGGTTAGCGCACCCGGCGCTGGCGCGTCGTTTTTCGGCTTGCCTTCCGGCTTCGCCAGCTGCAACTGCTCCAGCACATCGACGGAAAGGTGATATTGACGCAGGTTCATCGCTTTTGCGACGTAGTAACCGACGATACCGACCGGAATCGAGATCAGGATACCGAGCATCATCAGCCAGCCCATGTCGGTATGCAAAATCCCTGCAGCCGCTGCCGCGCCCGGATGCGTTGGCAGCGCTACGTGCACCGTCAGCATCACGCCCGCCATTGGCAAGCCAAACTTCAGCGGTGATACGCGTGCCACTTTGGTGAAGCCATAAATCAACGGAATCACGATGATGAAGCCAACTTCGAAGAACACCGGAATACCGAGGATAAACGCCGCCATGGTCAGCGCCGCAACGGTACGCTTGATGCCCAGCGATTTACTGAAGCGTTGTGCCAGCGACTCCGCACCGCCCGAGGCTTCAATCACTGCGCCGAGCATCGCCCCCAGCACGATGATAATGGTGATATGCCCCAGCAAGTTACCCATCCCGCTAAAGATGGTTTCCATGATTTTGTCGGCGGGAATGCCAGTGGCAATCGCCACCAGCAGGCTGACAATCAGCAGCGCCACAAAGGGGTGAACTTTGGTTTTAATCACCAGCAACAGCAAAATCACGATGCTGGCGGTAGCGATAGCTAACAACAACGCGGTTGACATGATAATCCTCTATTTTATAAGTATTTTTAGGGTACAGCTTTCTTTGGTATTGGCAGATTCAGATATGACTTATCCAACACAGCGGATAGGCCGCTGCGTTGGCGATAAACAAGAATTTATTTGGCGTAAGGCGCGAACCAGCCAAGGCCCGCTTCGGTGCGGCCACGCGGGATATATTCACAACCCACCCAACCGTCGTAACCCACTTCATCCAGCAGGTTGAACAGATAGGAATAGTTGATCTCGCCTTCATCCGGTTCGTGACGATGCGGCGCAGAGGCGATCTGGATATGGCGATAACGACCGGCGTATTCACGAATCAGATGGGTCAGATTGCCGTCCACCAGCTGCGCATGGAACAGATCGAGCTGGGTAAAAACGTTGGGCCGATCGATTCGCGCCATCATCGCCAGCGTCTGATACTGGCTGGCGTAGAGATAATTCGGCTTAGTAACCGGGTTGAGCGCTTCCAGCAGCAGGCGAATGCCGTGCGGCGCAAAACGCTCACTGGCGTAATGCATATTGCGCACAAAAGTCGCTTCATAGGCTGCACGATCGGCCCCGTTTGGCACCGTTGCCGCCATTATATGCACCTGCGGCACCTGAAGCGCTATCGCGTAGTCCAGCGCGCGGTCGATATCCGCATGCGCCTCGGCTTCACGGCCCGGAATAGCAGAAACGCCCCACTCGCCCGCCTGCACGTTGCCTGCGGCGGTGTTGAACAGCACCAGTTCCAGCTGATGTTTTTCCAGTTCGGCTTTAATCACTTCGGCAGGAAAGTCATACGGGAACAGGAATTCCACCGCGCGAAAACCGGCGTTAGCGGCGGCGGCAAAGCGCTCGATAAACGGTAGCTCACCGAACTGGGTATATAAATTGGCTGCAAACTTAGGCATTAGAAATTCCTCAATTCCGCGACTTCGCTATCGGTCAGATAACGAATCGAGCGGTCGCCGAGCGTGAACATCAGACGCGCGGTCTCTTCCAGTTCTTCGGTGTTATTGGCGGCTTCGCGCAGGGATTTACCCACCACCACCGGACCGTGATTGGCCAGCAGGAAGGCGTTGTAACGCGAGGCCAGATTGGCCAGATCGTCGGCCAGTCGCTGGTCGCCCGGCTTGTAATACGGCACCACTGGCACATCACCGACGCGCATCACCACGTACGGCGTGAACGGACGAATACAGTTTTCAGTGTCGAGATCGTTCAGGCACGAGAGCGCCGTCAAATAGTGACTGTGCAGATGCACCACCGCTTTGCACTCGGGATTATTCAGGTACAGTGCGCGGTGAAATTCCACTTCTTTCGATGGCTTGTCGCCGGAGATCCATTCGCCCTGAATTGTCACTTTCGACAGACGATCGGCCTGCAATTCGCCGAGGCAGGAGCCGGTTGGCGTCGCCAGCAAGTTGCCATCTTCCAGCAGCAGCGACAGGTTGCCTGCCGAACCGGTGGCGTATCCGCGCTGAAAGAAGGACGCGCCGAGCTGCACCATTTCTTCGCGTGCTTGTTGTTCCGTCATGCTGAAAACTCCTGTTGTGCGCGGGCAAAGAACTGTTCATCGCCAAAGTTGCCGGATTTCAGCGCCAGCGACAGCGGCTGATGGATATCGCGCACCCACGGCACGCCCGGCGAAATCATTGGGCCAATGTGGAATGCGGTGACGCCAAGGCTTTGTGCCACCACGCCCGAGGTTTCACCACCGGCGACGATAAAGCGCTGCCAGCCACGGCTTTTCAGCTCCCGCGTTACCGCAGCAAACAGCTGCTCAACCGCTTCACTGCTGCGCGCCGCGCCGTATTGCTGCTGAATCGCCTGCAGCTGCTGCGCATCGGCGGTAGCAAACAGCAAGGGCGCCAGATCGGGCTGATGATGCGCTTCCACCCAATCACAGAGTTCCTGTGCATAGCTTTCAGCGTTATCGAGGCAGCGCTCCACCAACACTTCGTGCGATGGCGCTAGCTGGCGATACGCCTGCACCTGACGATTGGTCATCTGCGAGCAGGAGCCCGAGATCACCACCGCGCGCTCGCCTTGTGGACGTCCGGCGTGTTCAGCGTCGCTATTCTGCTGCTGCGTCGCCCAGGCGCGGGCGATACCGATCGCTAATCCTGAACCGCCGGTCACCAGACGCGTCTGTTTTAGCGCTTCGCCCTGCGTCAGCAGATGCTGCTCGTGCAGCGCATCCAGCACCACGTAGTTGATGCCCTGCGCTTTTAGGGTATCCAGCTGCGCACGCACCGCATCGGCACCTTGATCGAGCTGCGCGGCGTTGATCACCGCCGCCTGACCTTTGGCCTGGCGCGTCATCAAACGCACCAGATTGCTATCGGTCATTGGCGTCACCGGATGATGGCGCATGCCCGATTCGGACAGCAGCTGATCGGCGACAAACAGATAGCCCTGATACACCGTACGACCGTTAACTGGCAGCGATGGCGAGATCACCGTTTGCGTTTCGCCTAACGCCGCCAGCAGCGCATCGGTTACCGGACCGATATTGCCCTGCTCGGTGCTGTCGAAGGTGGAGCAATATTTGAAGTAAAAACGATCGCAGCCCTGCTGTTGCAGCCACTGCAGCGCGGCCAGAGACTGATCGATCGCCTGATGCGTCGGGCAAGAGCGCGACTTCAGGCTGATCACTATCGCCTGCGCGCTCAGCTCGTCATGACTTTCCGGCACCCCGTTGAACTGAATGGTCGGCAGACCGTTTTGCACCAGGAAGCTGGCGATGTCGGTCGCACCGGTAAAATCGTCTGCAATGACGCCTAAACGCATGATTACTTCTCCTTCGCCTGCGGCAGCGTGATGCCGCTGAAGATCTTGATCACCGCGCTATCATCTTCACGACCGTGACCGGCGTTGCTGGCTTCGGTAAACATGTTGAGCGCGGTGGAGGCCAGCGGCAGCGGGAAGTGCAGCGACTTGGCGGTATCCGCCACCAGATTGAGATCTTTAACGAAGATATCGACTGCTGATTTCGGCGAATAATCGCCATCCACCACGTGACGCATGCGGTTCTCAAACATCCACGAGTTACCGGCGGCGTTGGTGACCACGTCGTACATGGTATCGAGCGGAATACCGGCGCGGGCGGCCAGCGCCATCGCTTCAGCGCCCACGGCAATGTGCACGCCCGCCAGCAGCTGGTGAATGATTTTGACGGTTGAGCCGAGACCGATTTCGCTGCCCACGCGATAGACTTTCGCCGCCACCGCATCCAGCACCGGCTTCAGCAGGGCAAAAGCTTCGTCGCTGCCGGAGGCCATCACGGTCATCTCGCCAACCGCTGCTTTAGCTGCGCCGCCGGAAACCGGGGCATCCAGCATCAGCAACTGATGCTGCGCCAGCTGTTGTTCAATCGCCTGCGCATCCTGTGAAGAGATGGTAGAAGAGACCATTACCACGGTGCCGGGCTTGAGCTGCGCCGCCACGCCGTTTTCACCAAACAGAATCGCTTTAACCTGCGCGGCGTTGACCACCAGCAACAGCACCGCATCGAGTTCGGCGGCAAAGCGGGCAGCGGAGGTTTGCGCATCACGCGCACCGGCCTGACGCAGGGTTTCCAGCGCCTGCGGATTGAGATCAACACCCCAGGTATTTAATCCTGCACGGATGCAAGACTGCGCTGCACCCATGCCCATGGAACCTAAACCAATCACGCCGATGTTATTCACGGTTGCTGACACAGCAAACCTCCATTGTTAATTTAAGTGATAATTTGTTCATTGGTGTTAAGTCTGCCGCAGTCAGTGGCGAATAAACGTGCGTTATCTCACAAAAATTAACTTCACCGCGCAACGCTTAACAGGGATTCACAGGCAGAGTTTAGCGCGCCGCACCCAGCTGATACGGGATTTCTGCTTACATATCGGGAAGATAAATTGTGCTGCGAGCTGTGAATCGATGATCTACAATGTGAAAAAATGATAATTCAGGGAGAGCAATGTGATTCCGGTTGAACGTCATCAACAAATTTTAGCGCTGGTTGGCGAACGCGGCGTGGTCAGCATTGCCGAGCTGACTGAGCGGTTGGGTGTGTCGCATATGACGATTCGTCGCGATGTGCAGAAGCTGGAAGAGCAAGGTGCAGTATTGTCTGTTTCGGGCGGCGTGCGCTCGGCGGATCGCCTGGCGGCGGAGCCGTCGCATCTGGCGAAAACCAATATGTACAGCGGCGAGAAGATGGCGATTGGTCAGTATGCCGCACGTCATATTCCGCGCAATAGCTGCATCTATCTCGATGCCGGCACCACCACACTGGCGCTGGCGCGTGAGTTAGTAGAGCGTGATGACTTGCTGGTGGTGACCAATGATTTCGTGATTGCGCGCCTGCTGATGGAGAGCAGCGGCTGCAAACTGATTCACACCGGCGGCACGGTGTGTCGTGAGAACCGTTCCAGCGTCGGTGAAGCCGCTGCACGTAGTTTGCGCCAGCTGGCGATCGATATCGCATTTATCTCCGCGTCCTGCTGGGGCCCGCGCGGACTGTATACGCCGGATGAGGATAAAGTGCCGGTCAAGCAGGCGGCGAGCGATGTCAGTAGTAAGCGCGTATTGCTAAGCGACAGTTCGAAGTACAACAAGATTGCGACGCATCTGGCATTGCCGCTGGAGCGCTTTGATACGTTGATTACGGATGCGGAGTTGAGTAAAGCGGGACGCGAAGCGTTGAGTGCGGGGAGTTGGGAGTTGGTGTTGGCGAGTTGAGTTTTTATGACTGTGCACGCTGTCCCCCTCCTCGGTCTGTGCTCGCTGTCCCCCTCCTCGGTCCTCCCCCATAAATGGGGGAGGAAGATGCTGCTATATGCTAGATCAGGCGTTGCATGTGGCAGCGTCTCCTTCCCCCGCTTGCGGGGGAAGGCCGGGATGGGGGACAGCGACGTCGATCAAATCACACTTCTTCGCTGAACTGCGGAACCGGGTTGCGGAAGGTACGGGTCACAAACGCGAGGTAAATAATACCAATCGCCGCCCACACCAGGCCGAGCACCATTGAGGTCTCTTCCAGGTTAATCCACAACGCACCCACTGTCAGGGCGCCCATCACCGGCAGCACCAGATAGTTGAGGTGATCTTTCAGCGTCTTGTTACGCTTCTCACGGATCCAGAACTGCGCAATCACCGACAGGTTCACAAAGGTGAATGCGACCAGCGCACCGAAGTTAATCAGCGCAGTTGCGGTGACCAGGTCGAAGTTGATTGCCAGCAGCGCCACACCGCCTACCAGCAGCACGTTCAGTGACGGCGTGCGGTAAGTCGGGTGAATGAAGCCAAAGAAACGCTGTGGGAATACGCCATCACGGCCCATCACGTACATCAGACGCGAAACGCCTGCGTGCGCCGCCATACCGGATGCCAGCACCGTCACCACCGAGAAGATCAGAATGCCAATCTGCAGCGCTTTACCCGCCACGAACAGCATGATTTCTGGCTGTGAAGAGTCCGGATTGGTGAAGCGTGAGATGTCCGGGAAGTACAGCTGCAGGAAGTATGAGACACCGATAAAGATCACACCACCAATCAGCGCGGTGAGGAAAATCGCGCGCGGGATAGTGCGTTCAGCATCTTTGGTCTCTTCTGACAGCGAACTGATACCGTCAAAGCCGAGGAACGAGAAGCAGAGGATGGTCGCACCGGTAATCATCGGTACTACGTGCGCATTCTCAGACCAGAACGGTTTGCTGCTGGTCAAGGTTCCTGCGCCAACACCGTGTGCCACACCGTAAATCACCATGCCGGTGATCACTACCATCACCACCACTTGCAGCACCACGATCACGCTGTTGAAGTTGGCAACGGTTTTGATTCCACGCAGGTTAGAGATGGTCATAAAGGCCACCAGCAGCACCACGAAAATCCACGACGGAATGCCCGGTACCAGCGTCTCAAAGTAGCTTTTCGCCAGCAGGATGTTGATCATCGGCATGAACAAGTAGTCCAGCAGTGATGACCAGCCCACCATAAAGCCGACGTGCGGACTGATTGCCTTCTGAGCATAGGTGTAAGCGGAGCCCGCAGATGGGAAGCGGCGTACCAGCTTGCCGTAGCTCACGGCAGTAAACAGAATCGCGATCAGGGCGAAAGCATAAGCGGTGGCGACGTGGCCGTCGGTCAATCCAGACACGATACCGAAGGTATCAAACAGGGTCATTGGCTGCATATACGCCAGGCCCATCATGACAACCGGGATCAAGGTCAGGGATTTTTTCAGGTGTGCACGCTGAGGTGCGGCAGAGGTGTTAAGCGACATTGTTCAGGCCCCCGCAGACGACAACCGCGATCGGTTGGGCTACAGGGCTACTGCGCAATTTGCTGCAGTGAGAAGTGATATAAGAGTTTGCGATTGTCGCGGCGCCGTAGTCATCACGGAAGCGAGAACCAGCCTGCGCTGGTGCAATGTTAAACAGTCCCATCTTTGTTTTCCTCAAATCTCACGCACAAGCGTGTTTGTCAGTATCTATCTATCCGGATGCGTGTCCGGCCTCGTTTGAAAGTCAGTGAGTACATCATGCAAAAAAATAACCGACGGGATAAGCGTCGGTTATGTTTCTCATTTTGCAGGGCGCGTATTTTGCCCCAACTTATGCCATCGGCACAAGACGTTAGATCAAATCTTCCTGCGTCAGGCGTTCTTCAGCATCCAGTCGATTTCTGTTGAGGTGATTAAGCGCTCAAACTGCATCAATTCATACTGTTTGCAGCTGTGCCACACGCCGCTGAAACGCTCGCCCAACAGCTTCTGCAGCGGGTAGCTATTCTCGAATTCATACAGCGCATCGCTCTGCCGAATCGGTAATGCCAGCCCTTCTGCTTCATGTCCATTGCCCTGCACCGGATGCGGTAAGGGTAGCTGATTATCCAGACCGTGCAAAATACCGGCAAGAATAGTTGACACCACCAGATAGGGATTTGCATCCGCGCCAGCCACGCGATACTCAATGCGATGGTTATCCGCATCGCCACAAGGCACGCGCAACGCGACCGTGCGGTTGTTATGTCCCCACGACGCCTGCAGCGGTACATAGGCTTCCGGCAGGAAGCGGCGATAGGCGTTCACGTTCGGCGCCAGCAGCGCCATCGAAGCCGGCATTAAATCGATCATGCCCGCCAGCGCGCGTTTCATCAGCGGCGAATCGCTACCGTCATCCAGTGCGAAGGCGTTGTGATCGGCGGCATCCAGCATGCTGATGTGCACATGCATGCCGCTGCCCGCGTACTCTTCGTAAGGTTTAGCCATGAATGTGGCGGTCATGCCGTGATTTTCCGCCACCTGACGCACCAGCCGTTTCAGCTGAATGGCGTGGTCGCAGGCTTTCAGCACGTCGCGCGTATGATGAAGATTAATTTCGAACTGACCGGGCGAAGCTTCCGCTAGTGCGCCATCGGCGGGAATGCCTTGCAACTTGGCTAAATGGTCGATATCCCGCAGCACGTCGGCGAAGTGATCGAGATTATCCACCGAATAGACCTGGCTCTGCATGTTACGTTCATCACTGCCCGGTGAGCACGGCGGCTGAATAAAACCTTCGGCATCGCGCTTTTTATCCACCAGATAGAACTCCAGCTCTACCGCTACCACCGGGAATAATCCTCGATTGCGCAGCTGTTGCCACAGCCGATTGAGGACATTACGGGGTTCAACGTCAAAGGGAGTGCCATCTTGGTTACACATGGTCAGCAACAGCTGGGCGATGTGCGTGGGATCGGCGGCAGAGGGAATTAAGGTTCCGGGAACCGGCATGCAGAGGTGGTCGGGTTCGCCCAGTGACTGACCAAGTCCGGCGTCTTCGACGGTATTACCGAGAATATCCATCGCGAAAACGGAGGCCGGGAAGTAACACCCTTTTTCCAGTTTTGCCAATGCGGAGATGGGAATGCGTTTACCTCGAAATACCCCATTTAAATCATTAAGAAGAATATCGACATACTGCGTTTCAGGATGGCGTTCCAGCCAGGTTTTGACCTCCAGCTGGAACGCGCTTGTTCGTTTCTCTTCACTGTGTCGTGTGAAGTCTTCTACTTCTACGAGGTTCGTCATGATCCCACCCGCCCTTTACCGTTTAATATTGGTGCGCGTAATGCTCAAAATAACAGCCACTCCTCTAACATAGCTCTAACGCAAAAAGTGTGCAAATGTAACAAATCTGTTTGAAGAACACTCAACTGGTTGCTAGATTGACAAAATATTGCACACTTTACAGGCCAGCCGCGCATTTCCGGCGAAAATATTGAACAGCAACGCGGAGACGTTATGGGCATTATTTTTGACAAGCCCTTGATTGGCGTAGTGATGTGCCAGAACTTTATCGGCAGCCATGCGGGGCAAACGGTTCACAACAAATATCTCGACGCTATCGTGCTCGCCGGTGGCGTGCCGCTGCCATTGCCGCATCAACTGATGCAGGCGCCTCATCTATTAGAAAACAGTATGACCGTGCTGGATGGCATTTTGCTGACCGGCAGCCCCAGCAACATCGAACCCTGGCATTACGGCGAAGACGGTAGAGAAGCGCATGCCGATCCGGCGCGCGATCGCCTCGCCTTCGGGCTTATCACCCATGCGACCGGTAAAAAGATGCCGATGTTCGGCATCTGTCGTGGCCTGCAGGAGCTGGTGGTGGCCAACGGCGGTGCGCTGCATCGCCAGCTGCATATGACACATTTATTCCAGGAGCACCGCGAAGACGATGCGCTGCCGCTGGAGAAGCAATATGCGCCGGTGCATGACGTGCTGCCAGAAGTGGATGGCATGCTGAGCCAACTGCTGGGCAGCGCCGAACCCTTTGCGGTCAATTCGCTGCACGGACAAGGCATTCGCGAAACCGGCCCGCTGCTGCGCGTGGAAGCGCGCGCACCCGATGGTCTGATTGAAGCGGTTAGCTTGCCAAAGCACCCTTTCTCCCTTGCGGTGCAATGGCATCCGGAGTGGCATTCCGACCGCGATCCGATCTCACGCCGTTTGTTTACGGCCTTTATCCACGCCGCTGTCTGTTATCACAAGGAAAAACAGCCATGAATGATGCCACTCTGGCACCCGGACGTCGCTTATCGCAGATCCGGCAGGAGTTGGGATTGTCTCAGCGTCGCGTCGCTGAGTTATCAGGTTTAACGCACAGCGCCATTAGCACCATCGAACAGGATAAAGTCAGCCCGGCCGTCAGCACCTTACAGAAGCTGCTGAAAGTTTACGGGCTATCGCTGTCGGAGTTTTTCTCCGAACCTAAAATCAATGCCACGCCGCGGGTGATTGTGCGCCCGGAAGAGTGCGTGGAGATCGGCAGCCTTGGCGTATCGCTGATGCTGATCGATAACGGTGCCGCGCGACGCGCGCTGGCGATGCTGCTGGAGCGTTATGAACCCGGCGCCAGCACCGGCGAGAAGTTACGCCATCCGGGTGAGGAAACCGGCACGGTGCTGGAGGGTGAAATCACGTTGGTGGTGAATGGCCAGAGTTACCATCTCTATCGCGGTGAAAGCTATGTAATTGATACCGGCTTGCCGCACAGTTTTACCAATACCTCAGATCAGCCGTGTCGCATTGTTAGCGCGCATACGCCCGCCAATTTCTAAGGTTTCGCGCTTAAGGAGGATGTAATGCAACATGTGGGAAGTTATTACGCCGCTACCGCCAACGCGCATGAGCCGTGGCCGGAGCTGCAAGAATCAGTTCAATGCGATGTTTGCATTATCGGCGGCGGATTTACCGGACTTTCGTCCGCGCTGTTTCTCACCGAAGCAGGTTACGACGTGGTGCTGCTTGAAGCGGCGAAAATCGGCTTTGGCGCCAGCGGCCGCAATGGCGGCCAGGTCGTCAACTCCTACAGCCGTGACGTGGATGTGATTGAGCAGCGCTACGGCAAGCAAACTGCACAAATGCTCGGCAGCATGATGTTTGAAGGCGCGGAGATCATTCGCGATCGCATCGACCGATATGCCATCGCCTGCGACTATCGTCCTGGCGGCATTTTCGCCGCACTGAATCAGCGGCAAATGGGCCATCTGCGCAGCCAAAAAGCACTGTGGGCGCGCTACGGTAATCACGATTTGGAATTGCTCGACGAACGTGGCATTCGGCGCGAAGTGGCGACCGATCGCTACGTCGGTGGCTTGCTGGATAAACGCGGCGGCCATCTGCATCCGCTTAATCTGGCGCTGGGTGAAGCCGAAGCGATTCGCCGTCACGGCGGACGCATTTATGAGCAGTCAGCGGCGATTGAAGTGAAATACGGCGCACCGCATCGCATAAAAACCGCTAAGGGCGAAGTCAGCGCCACCTTCGTGATTTTTGCCGGCAACGCCTATTTGCCGTCGCAGCTTGAACCGCGCCTGACGGGCAAAAGCATGCCGTGCGGCTCGCAGATCGTCACCACCGAACCTTTAACGCGCGATCAGGCGCTGGGTTTGCTGCCGAACAATTACTGCGTTGAAGATTGTAACTATCTGCTCGACTACTTCCGCCTCACCGCCGATAACCGCCTGCTGTACGGCGGCGGCGTAGTGTATGGCGCACGCGAGCCGGATGACATCGAAGCGCTGATTCGCCCCAAGCTACTGCGCACCTTTCCGCAACTGCGTGACATCAAAATCAGCCACCGCTGGAGCGGCAATTTCCTGCTTACGCTGTCGCGCATGCCGCAGTTTGGCCAGGTTGAAAAGAATGCCTTCTTTATGCAGGGCGACAGCGGGCATGGCGTGACCTGTACGCATCTTTCGGGGAAGTTGATTGCTGAAGTGCTACGTGGGCACGCCGAGAGATTTGATGCGTTCGCAAAATTGCCGCATCTGCCGTTTCCAGGTGGGAGACGGTTTAAGGTGCCGCTCACGGCGATGGGGGCGGCATGGTATGCGCTGAGGGATCGGTTTGGGGTTTGATCTGCTGCGTGCTGATGCCCTCACCCCGGCCCTCTCCCACAGGGAGAGGGAGCAAAACATTCCCTCGCCCGCTTGCGGGAGAGGGTTAGGGTGAGGGGAAAATCATTCCAACGGCATTTTCATCGGGTCATCATAGGTGTACTCAAACCCCAGCTCATTAGCGATTTTCGAGCCATCAATCACCTTCCCGTTAGAACGCTCCGGCTCCGCCACAAACGTCGGCGGTTCCAGCCCCAGCTGCTTCGACACGCTGGGATAAAAGCTATCGCGCGACGGGTGTTTCGATGCACACAGATTGTAAATGTGCCCGCCTTTTGGGGTTTGCAGCAACAGGACAATCGCATCCACCACATCATCGAGATGCACCAGATTGACCGCATGACCGCCGTTTTCCAGCCCGGTTTTTCCTGCGAGGAAACGACCTGGATGACGATTCGGCCCCACTAATCCCGCGAGGCGCACAATATCCACGCTGGTGCCGGGCAGATCGTGCAGCCAGTTCTCCAGCTCCACCAGCGTTTTGCCGGCGACAGTTTCCGGCTGCAGTGGGCTGGTCTCTTTCATTACACCTTCGCCGCTGCCGTACACTGACGTTGAGCTGGTGAAAATGATGCGCGGGACTTTTTTCGCCAGCGCGGTGTCCACCACGTTCTGCACCGCCTGCATGTAATCTTCACCGCCTTTCACCGTGCGGCTAGCGGGTAACGTCACCACCAGCGCATCGACGGACATCAGCGTATCTAACTCTTCGGCTTCACACTCCAGCTCGGGCGTCAGCACCAGTTGGAAGGCTTCGATGCCACAGCGGCGTGCGGCGTCCACGCCATCCGGCGAGGTTTTACTGCCGGTGACCTGCCAGCCGCGTGCCGTTAGCGCCATCGCCAGCGGCATCCCCAGCCATCCCAGACCTACAATCGCGACCTTTTTCATATCGACTCCTGCTATGGGCTCACACTTCATCTTAGTGCGGCCAGATGTGCCAAACCAGCGCAAACTGTTTCGGGAGATTCCGGAAATTGACGGTTAAAAAAGGGTTGCCAATTGTCACCATCTTCGTTAGGTTATTCAGCACGCAAATGAATACTCATTCAGCAACGGAATTTACTATGACACGCGTTCAGTTCAACCACCATCATCACCATCATCCTGACTAGTCTTTCAGGCGATGTGTGCTGGGAGACGATTAGGATCTTCCAGTGGTGCGAACGCAAAGAGAGCCCCCGGAAGATCATCTTCCGGGGGTTTTTTTATGGGCGAACGCAAACCAACACGTTCAGACAGGATTGAATAAGAGGACAGGAACCATGTTAGATAACACCCGTATTCGCATAGCTATGCAGAAATCTGGCCGTTTAAGTGATGAATCACGCGAACTGCTGGCACGCTGCGGTATCAAAATCAACCTTCAGCAACAGCGTCTGATTGCGTTTGCGGAGAACATGCCGATCGACATCCTGCGCGTGCGTGATGATGATATTCCTGGCCTGGTGATGGATGGCGTCGTCGATCTCGGTATCGTCGGTGAAAACGTGCTGGAAGAGGAGCTGCTGAACCGTCGTGCTCAGGGCGAAGATCCGCGTTACTTCACGCTACGTCGTCTGGATTTCGGCGGTTGTCGCCTGTCGCTGGCAATGCCAGTTGATGAAGAGTACACCGGCCCGCAATGCCTGAATAACGCCCGCATCGCCACCTCTTATCCACACCTGCTGAAGAAATACCTCGATAAACAAGGCGTCGCCTTCAAATCCTGTCTGCTGAACGGTTCTGTTGAAGTTGCACCACGCGCTGGCCTGGCCGATGCGATTTGTGACCTGGTTTCAACCGGCGCCACGCTGGAAGCTAACGGTCTGCGCGAAGTCGAAGTGATCTACCGTTCTAAAGCGGTGCTGATTCAGCGCGACGGCGAACTGCCGGCCGCCAAGCAAGAGCTGGTCGACAAAATGATGACGCGTATTCAGGGCGTGATTAAAGCGCGTGAATCCAAGTACATCATGCTGCACGCGCCAAGCGAGCGTCTGGATGAAGTGATTGCGCTGCTGCCGGGCGCTGAGCGTCCAACCGTGCTGCCGCTGGCCGGTGATGTCAGCCGCGTGGCGATGCACATGGTGAGCAGCGAAACGCTGTTCTGGGAAACCATGGAGAAGCTGAAGTCGCTGGGTGCCAGCTCGATCCTCGTGCTGCCAATCGAAAAAATGTTGGAGTAACACCATGAGCACTCTGATGACACCCATTGATTGGCAGCAATGCAGCGCAGAGCAGCAGCAAGCGCTGCTGATGCGTCCGGCGATTTCGGCTTCAGAAAGTATCAGCCAGATCGTGCGTGACGTGTTGGTACAAGTGAAAGAGAGTGGTGATGCGGCGCTGCGTGAATTTAGCGCGCGCTTCGACAAAGCGCAGGTGGATAACCTGCGCATCAGCGCCGAAGAGATGCAAGCCGCCAGCGATCGTCTCAGCGACACGCTGAAGCAGGCGATGGCGGTTGCGGTGGCGAATATCGAGACCTTCCACAACGCGCAGATTCTGGCGGAAGTGGATGTGGAAACCCAGCCTGGCGTGCGCTGCCAGCAGATTACCCGTCCGGTGAAATCGGTGGGTTTGTATATTCCTGGCGGTTCCGCCCCGCTGTTTTCAACCGTGTTGATGCTGGCGACACCGGCACGCATCGCCGGTTGCGGTCGCGTGGTGCTGTGTTCGCCGCCGCCGATTGCCGATGAAATTCTTTATGCCGCACAGCTGTGCGGCGTGAAAGAGGTGTTTCAGGTTGGCGGCTCGCAAGCCATCGCCGCCCTCGCCTTCGGCACCGAAACTGTGCCGAAAGTGGACAAGATTTTTGGCCCAGGCAACGCGTACGTGACCGAAGCTAAACGTCAGGTGAGTCAGCGGTTAGATGGCGCGGCGATCGATATGCCGGCCGGTCCATCCGAAGTGCTGGTGATTGCCGATGAAGGCGCTACGCCAGCATTCGTGGCATCCGATTTGCTGTCGCAGGCGGAACACGGCCCGGATTCACAAGTAATTCTGCTGACGCCGTCGCTGCAACTGGCCGAAGGCGTGGCGCAAGCGGTTGAAGAGCAACTGGCGCAGCTGCCGCGTGCCGCTACCGCGCGTCAGGCGCTGGAAAGCAGCCGCCTGATTGTGCTGCGCGATTTGGATCAGTGCATCGAGATCTCCAACCTCTACGGCCCGGAGCACCTGATCATTCAGACGCGTCAACCGCGCGATCTGGTGGATAGCATTACCAGCGCCGGTTCGGTATTCCTTGGCGACTGGTCACCGGAATCAGCGGGCGATTACGCGTCTGGCACTAATCACGTGCTGCCGACCTACGGTTACACCGCCACCTGTTCCAGCCTTGGCCTGGCCGATTTCCAGAAACGTATGACGGTGCAAGAGCTGACGCCGCAAGGCTTCCTCAACCTTGCCGCGACGATTGAAACGCTGGCCGCCGCCGAGCAGCTGGAAGCCCACAAAAATGCCGTTACCCTGCGTGTTGCCGCGCTGAAGGAGCAAGCATGAGCCTGAATATTGAAGCGTTGGCACGCGCCAACGTGCGAGCGCTGACGCCGTATCAATCGGCGCGTCGTCTGGGTGGTAACGGTGATGTGTGGCTGAACGCCAATGAATTCCCGCTGCCGGTGCCTTTTGAACTGTCGCAGCAGACGCTGAACCGCTATCCGGAATGCCAGCCAAAAATTGTTATTGAGCGTTACGCCGCTTACGCCGGTTTGACGCCGGAGCAGGTTCTGGTCAGTCGCGGCGCGGATGAAGGTATCGAACTGCTGATGCGCGCCTTCTGCGAGCCGGGCAAAGATGCGATTCTGTTCTGCCCGCCAACCTACGGCATGTACAGCGTCAGCGCCGAAACCATCGGCATCGAATACCGTACCGTGGCGGCACTCGATGACTGGCAGCTAAATCTGCCGGCGATTGCCGACCAGCTCGACGGCGTAAAAGTCGTCTATATGTGCAGTCCAAACAATCCGACCGGCAACCTGATCAATCCCGATGACATTCGCGAGCTGCTGGAAACGACCGCCGGTAAAGCGCTGGTGGTGGCCGATGAAGCCTATATCGAGTTCTGCCCGGAAGCGACGCTGGCGGGCTGGCTGCAGGAGTATCCGCACTTAGTGATTCTGCGCACGCTGTCCAAAGCCTTTGCCTTGGCCGGATTGCGATGCGGCTTCACCCTGGCGAACAAGCCGGTGATCGATCTGCTGATGAAGGTGATTGCACCCTATCCGCTCGCCACGCCGGTGGCGGATGTGGCCGGACAAGCGCTGAGCGAGCAAGGTATTGCGCTGATGCGTCAGCACGTTGCCGAGCTGAACGCCAATCGTGCCTGGCTGTTTGAACAGTTGCCGCAGATTAGCGTGGTGCAACAGGTGTTCCCAAGCGAAACCAACTACATTCTGGCGCGCTTCACTGATTCGCCAAAAGTGTTTAAAACGCTGTGGGATCAAGGCATTATTCTGCGCGACCAAAACAAAAACCCCGGCCTTGCGGGATGCCTGCGCATCTCCATCGGCACCCGTAAAGAGTGCGAGCGCCTGATCGCCGCGCTGCAAGCCTTATCAGTGGAGCAAGCATGAGTCAGAAGATCCTTTTTATCGACCGCGACGGCACCATCATCTCTGAACCACCCACCGATTATCAGGTGGATCGCATGGAGAAGCTGGCGTTTGAGAAGAACGCCATTCCTGCGCTGCTGGCGTTGCAGGAAGCGGGTTTTCAGTTGGTGATGATCACCAATCAGGATGGCCTCGGCACCGCTAGCTTCCCGCAGGCCGATTTCGACGGCCCGCACAACCTGATGATGCAGATTCTCAGCTCACAAGGCGTGAATTTCAGCGACATCCTGATCTGCCCGCATATGCCAGAAGATAACTGCGATTGCCGCAAGCCGAAGACCAAAATGGTGGAAGCCTGGCTGGCCGCTGGTGCGCTCGATACCGCTAACAGTTACGTGATTGGCGATCGTCTCACCGATATTCAGCTGGCGCAGAATATGGGCATTCAGGGCCTGCGTTACGGCGCGGAAGGCGAAGATTGGGATGCGATTCAGGCGCGCCTGACCAAGCGCGACCGCTATGCGCTGGTGCAGCGCAACACCAAAGAGACGCAGATTAAAGTCGAAGTGTGGCTGGATCGTGAAGGCGGCAGCAAAATTAACACCGGCGTCGGCTTCTTTGATCACATGCTGGACCAGATTGCGGTGCACGGCGGTTTCCGCATGAACATCGATGTGAAAGGCGATCTCTACATCGACGATCACCACACCGTGGAAGATACCGGTCTGGCGCTCGGCGAAGCGCTGCTGAAAGCGCTGGGCGACAAACGTGGCATCGGTCGTTTTGGCTTCGTGTTGCCAATGGATGAGTGCCTCGCGCGCTGCGCGCTGGATATCTCCGGCCGTCCGCACATCGAATTCAAAGCCGAGTTCAGCTACCAGCGCGTGGGCGATCTCAGCACCGAGATGGTCGAGCACTTCTTCAGCTCGCTCTCCTACGCCATGATGAGCACGCTGCACCTGAAAACCAAAGGCCGCAACGATCACCATCGCGTGGAGAGCCTGTTCAAAGCCTTTGGCCGCACGCTGCGCCAGGCGATTCGCGTGGAAGGCAACACCTTGCCGAGCTCGAAAGGAGTGCTGTGATGAACGTGGTGATTCTCGATACCGGCTGCGCCAACCTGTCGTCGGTGAAGTGGGCGATTGAGCGCCTCGGCTACACGCCGCAGGTGAGCCGCGACCCGGATGTGGTGCTGCATGCTGACAAGCTGCTGCTGCCTGGCGTGGGCACCGCGCAGGCGGCGATGAACCAGCTGCAGGAGCGCGATCTCATCGACCTAATCAAAGCCTGCACCCAGCCGGTGCTCGGCATTTGCCTCGGCATGCAGCTGCTCGGTCGTGGGAGCGATGAGAACGGCGGCGTCACCACGCTGGGCCTGGTTGATGAGCCGGTCACGCTGATGGACACGCAGGATTTACCGCTGCCGCACATGGGCTGGAACCAGATCACCGCTAAAGCGGGCCATCATCTGTTCCGCGACATTCCCGATGGCAGCTACTTCTACTTCGTGCACAGCTACGCCATGCCGGTGAATGCGGCCACCATCGCGCAGTGCGATTACGGTCATCCGTTCACTGCCGCCTTGCAGAAAGATAACTTCTTCGGCGTGCAGTTCCACCCGGAGCGTTCGGGCAAAGCAGGCGCGCAGTTGCTGAAAAATTTCCTGGAGATGTGATGATTATCCCCGCATTAGATTTAATCGACGGCAAAGTGGTGCGCCTGCATCAGGGCGATTACGGCCAGCAGCGCGATTACGGTAGCGATCCGCTGCCGCGCCTGCAGGATTACCAACGCCAGGGCGCTGAAGTGCTGCATCTGGTGGATTTGACCGGCGCGAAAGATCCGGCCAAACGTCAGATCCCCCTGCTCACCACCTTACTGCGCGGCGTGAACGTGCCGGTGCAGGTGGGCGGCGGCATCCGTAATCGCGATGACGTGGCAGCGCTGCTGGCAGCGGGCGCTACGCGCGTGGTGGTCGGTTCCACCGCGGTGAAGCAGCCGGAAGACGTCAAAAGCTGGTTTAACGAGTTTGGCGCCGACGCCATCGTGCTGGCATTAGATGTGCGCATTGATGCCAACAACCGCAAAGAGGTGGCGATCAGCGGCTGGCAGGAAGCAGCGGGCGTAACGCTGGAAGAGGTGATTGGCTGGTATCAGCCGGTTGGCCTCAAGCATGTGCTGTGCACCGACATTTCGCGTGACGGTACGCTGAGCGGCTCCAACGTCGAACTGTATAAAGAAGTCTCTGCGGCCTTCCCGGACATCGCTTTCCAATCTTCGGGCGGCATCGGTTCGCTCGATGACATCGCGGCGTTACGCGGCAGCGGCGCGCAGGGCGTGATCGTCGGTCGCGCTTTGCTGGAAGATAAATTCACGGTTGCGGAGGCGATTGCATGCTGGCAAAACGGATAATTCCTTGTCTCGATGTGCGTGACGGGCAAGTGGTAAAAGGCGTTCAGTTCCGTAACCACGAAATCATCGGCGACATCGTACCGCTGGCGCAGCGTTATGCGCAGGAAGGTGCGGACGAGCTGGTGTTCTACGATATCACCGCCTCATCGGATGGCCGCGTCGTGGACAAGAGCTGGGTATCGCGCGTGGCGGAAGTGATCGACATCCCGTTCTGCGTGGCGGGCGGCATTAAGAGCGAAGAAGACGCGGCGCGCATTCTGCAGTTTGGTGCCGACAAGATTTCGATAAACTCGCCGGCATTAGCCGATCCTACGCTGATTACGCGTCTGGCCGATCGCTTTGGCGTGCAGTGCATCGTGGTGGGCATCGATACCTGGTTTGACGAAGCGAGCGGCAAATATCACGTCAATCAGTACACCGGCGACGAAGCGCGCACCAAAGTGACCACGTGGGAAACCCTGGATTGGGTGCAGGAAGTGCAGAAGCTGGGCGCGGGTGAAATCGTCCTCAACATGATGAACCAGGATGGCGTGCGTAACGGCTACGATTTGGTGCAACTGAAGAAAGTGCGCGATGTATGCAAAGTGCCGCTGATCGCCTCCGGCGGCGCAGGCACCATGCCGCACTTCCTTGACGCCTTTGAGCAGGCGAACGTTGATGGCGCGCTGGCGGCTTCGGTGTTTCACAAACAAATTATCAATATCGGCGAGTTGAAAAACTTCCTGATCGACAACGGTGTGGAGATTCGCGCGTGTTAACTGCAGAACAACTGGCCAGGCTGGATTGGGTCAAAACTGCGGGCATGATGCCCGTTATCGTCCAGCACAACGTTTCCGGCGAAGTGCTGATGCACGGTTATATGAACGAAGAAGCGCTGCAAAAAACCCTCAGCGAGGGCAATGTCACCTTCTTCTCACGCACTAAAAATCGTTTATGGACCAAAGGCGAAACCTCGGGCCACTTCCTGCAAGTGGCAAGCATCACGCCGGATTGCGATAACGATACCTTGCTGGTGCTGGCCAATCCGATTGGCCCAACCTGCCATCTCGGCACTTCCAGCTGCTTCTCACCGGCTGCGCCAGACTGGACGTTCCTCTATCAGCTGGAGCAACTGCTGGCTTCGCGCAAAAGCGCCGATCCAGAGAGTTCGTATACCGCGAAACTCTACGCCAGCGGCACCAAGCGTATCGCCCAGAAAGTGGGTGAAGAAGGCGTGGAAACCGCTTTGGCAGCAACGGTTAATGATCGTTACGAGTTGACCAATGAAGCGTCTGATTTGCTGTATCACCTGATGGTGCTGCTGCAGGACCAGGAGCTGGATTTGAGCACCATCATCAATAATCTGCGCGCGCGTCATAAATAGCAGATTGCGCAACATGCTGCTCAAAATTGGCTGATGAAGCGAAATTTGAGCAGCATCCTTCTCAAGGGAAGCAAAACGAACTAGAATTGAGCAATATGCTGCTCAAATAAGGTTTACCATGCTTACTATGCAGATTTATCTAGATGGATGCTGGCATGATGCCGCAGTGCTCGATTTCAAAGAGCCGCTCAAAGGCCGCGATGGCGAAGCCCTGCTTGCCTACGACTTCAACTATGCCGTTGATCATTTAGACCGCAACGATATTGCCAGCTGCAGCATTAACTATCCCGTAATGCTGATCGGCAGCCATTTTGCTAAACCCTGGTTTGGTTTTCTTGATGACATCATTCCCGCCGGTGCCAGCAGGCGTTACTGGATTACGCAGTTAGGTCTGCAAGGCAAACCTGCTAACGAGCAAGATTACATGCTACTGAAGGCTGGAACCATCGCGCCTGTTGGTAACCTGAGAATAAAAGAGTCACTGCCGCAGCTGCCGCCAGATAGCCAACTCAAAAGTCGTCGTTTTCCCGCCGAATGGGCGATCGAACGTGATACCGACTTTCTTGAGTACGCGCAGCAAATGGGCGCGGCCAGCGGTGGTGCAACGGGCGCAGGCGGTGAAGCACCAAAATTATTGTTGCGTCGTAATAGCAACAGCGAAGTGTGGATCGATACCTGGCAAGATGATCAGGTGAATCAAGACACACCTTATCTGGTCAAATATCCTCGTGGCGCACGCACGCCAATTGATTGCGACATTCTGCGAGCGGAATACCATTTTTACCATGAGCTATCTGCTCTTGGCGTAGAGACCATCGATACAAAGCAGATGCTGCTGTGCGAAGGCGAGCGCTACCCTTCCCTTTGGTTGCCGCGTTTTGATATGGCGTTTATCAAAGGTAAAAAAGCGCTGTATGGACTGGAATCCGTTTACTCAATGATGCAAAAAGCACCGGGCAGCTATCTCAACCATTTTGAGGTGATACGTTGTTTGGTGCGTACGCTGCCACTGGATACCGAGCAAAAAGCAGAATTGGTCATTGAATGGGTGAAACGCGACATGCTGAATATCGCCTTTGGTAATTCTGATAATCATGGCCGCAATAGCGCTATCTTGAAGAAAATAGACGGCATGTGGCTGGCGCCTGTTTATGATTTTGCCCCAATGAAAGCCGACCCGGAAGGCGTCGTACGCACCACACAATGGGGATCGCCGTATGAGGAAGGTGGCCATTATCAATGGCACCTCATTGCTCAGCAACTTAATGACCTGGTTTCTGCAGATGTTCTTCTTCTGCAACTCAGCGGACTAGCGAATAATCTGAAGGGTTTGAAAGCACGGCTTGCTGCACGTGGCGTACCACCATCAATACTGGAAATGCCGGGCATCGGCTTTAACTATCTGGATGAACGCATCGCGGGATGGCAATTATGAAAAAAAACATGTCGCCATTTGAGCGCGAAGCCTTATTACTAGAGCTGCTGCAGCAGTTTCTTGAAGAGAAATTCAGTCAGGGCACGTTGCTGATGCAACTGCGTAAAAAAGTGCTGGGTTTCTCTCAGGAGCGTTATGCGACGCTGGCAGGGATTAGCCGCCGTACGCTCTCCGATATTGAGCGGGACAAAGAGAGCGTCACCTTGACCATGCTAAATCGCGCTTTTAAGCCATTGGGTTTAAAACTCGGCTTGCTGCCACGTCAAACGCATATGATGCAGGCACTTCTTACTCAACTCACCCAACACGGAGAAGGCCATGACCACACATGAAAAACTGATAGCGCTGCTCGACCAGCATCAGGCGCGCTATCGCGTGATGGAGCATGAAGCGACGGGCAAGTGTGAAGCGGTGGCGGCGATTCGCGGAACTGAAGTTGGGCAAGGCGCGAAGGCGCTGGTGTGTCATGTGAAAGGTAACGGCATCAAGCAACATGTGCTGGCAGTGTTGCCTGCCGATCAACAAGCGGATCTCAGCAAAGTGGCAGCAGCGGTTGGTGGTCGACGTGCTTCATTGGCCTCACCGGCAGAAGTGGATGCGCTGACCGGCTGCGTGTTCGGCGCTATTCCCCCGTTTAGCTTTCATCCGGATTTACAGCTGGTGGTCGATCCGCTGCTGTTTGAACGTTATGACGAAATCGCCTTCAATGCCGGATTGCTGGAGCAATCAGTGGTGCTAAATGTTGCGGATTACCAGACGCTGCATAATGGTAACGTGATGAAAATAATCCTCTAATTGCCTTGCCAGGCCCTGAGCGGTACTCTTTCTGACTCAACATCACATCAAAAGAAGACCGATATTATGGCAATTTCTCGTTTAACCGCCCGCCTGCGTCAGACGCTGGCGCTGGCTGTACTGGCAGGTTGCGCATTTGGCGCGCAGGCAAAAATTGAACAGGTGCGTTTCGCGGTTGATCCTACCTATCCTCCTTTCGAATCCAAAACCCCGCAGGGCAAACTGATCGGTTTTGATATCGATCTCGGCAATGCGTTGTGTGAGCAGATGCAGGCCAAATGTGTGTGGGTGGAAAGCCAGTTCGATGGCATGATCCCGGCGCTGAAAGCGCGTAAGTTCGACGCCATCCTCTCTGATATGGGCATCACTGAAGAACGTCTGAAGCAGATTGATTTCACCGTGCCGCTTTACGACACCCATACGCAGCTGATTGCGCGTAAAGGTTCTGGCCTGCTGCCAACCGCTGAATCGCTGAAAGGCAAAACCGTGGGCGTTGAGCAAGGCACCGTGCAGGAGCGTTATGCGCTGGCAAAATGGCAGCCGCATGGCGTGCAGGTTGTACCTTATGGCGATCAGGCACAGGTTGAGAGTGATTTGATTTCGGGCCGTCTTGATGTGGTGTTTACTGATGCTGCCCAGGCCGCAAATGGTTTCCTGAAACATCCGCAGGGCAAAGATTTCGAATTAGCAGGCCCGATTGTGCAGGATCCAATTATTGGTCCGGGCACTGCGATTGGTCTGCGTAAAGGTGACACCGAACTGAAAACCGCGCTGGATAACGCGTTTGCCGAGCTTAAGAAGAACGGCACTTTCGATAAAATCCAGAAACAGTACTTCGCGACTGACATCTCTATCCAGCAGTAATCTTTTGGGCGGCTTTTTGCCGCCCTTTTCGCACTCAGCACTATAATTCCATCAGAAAATAAATCAGGCGTCGCTGAATGCGTGCCATGAATAAAGGACATCGATAGCGTTATGCAACAACAACATCATCCTCTATTAAGCGCCTCGCTGGGCACGCAACGCGAAATTGTCAGCTTCCACTTCGGCACGGATTCACAGCAACGCGTCTACATTCAGGCTGCACTACACGGCGATGAGCTGCCGGGCATGGCGGTGGCATGGTATTTGAAACAGAAGCTGTTAGCGCTGGAATCTGCGGGTCAGCTTAAAGCTAAAATCACGCTGGTGCCGGTCGCGAATCCTCTAGCGATGGGACAACACTGGCACGGTAGCCATCTCGGGCGTTTCCATACGTTATCAGGACAAGACTTTAACCGCCGCTTCCCGGCATTGGGTGAAGCCTTGGTTGAGGAACTCGCTGGCTCACTGACGCAAAGTGAATACGAAAACAAACGCCTGATCAGGGAAGCGATTGATCGCCATTATCGTGACCGCATTGCCCGCACCGAACTGGATGCACAACGCTTTACGCTAATGCGTATGGCGAGTCAGGCAGATTTAATGATTGATTTGCATTGCGACTGGGATGCGCTACCGCATTTGTACACTACGCCGCACGCGTGGCCGGACATTGAACCTTTGGCGCGTTGGTTAGGCAGTGAAGTGCAGTTGCTGGCGCAGATATCTGGCGGTGAACCGTTTGATGAGGCTTGCTGTGAGCCGTGGCTGACATTGGCAGAGCGTTTTGGTGATGAGTATCCGATGCCGCGCGGCTTACTGCCGGTGACGCTGGAACTTCGCGGTGTGGCGGATGTATCGCCAGAGCTGGCGGAGAAAGATGCTGACGCGATTATCAATGCACTGATTGAGGGCGGCTATATTGCCGGTGAAGTGGGTAAATCCCCTGCCCTGATTCATCCGGCGACGGCGCTGGCGGGATGTGAGTATATTCATGCAGCGCAATCTGGATTGGTGTTTTACCGACGTAATTTGGGCGAGTGGATTAAGGCTGGGGAAGTGGTAGCTGAGGTTGTTGACCCGATTACTGACCAGGTGATGCCGCTGGTGGCTGAGTTTGGTGGCGTGTTGTATGCGAGGAATTTGACCAGGTTTGTGACGGCTGGGATGTTGGTGGTGCGGTTGGCTGGGGAGAATGCGGGGAGACGGGGAGAGTTGCTGGTGGGATAAAATAACCGGCCTAAAAGGCCGGTTCTAAAATTAGTGTCGATTGCGATAATTAGCTACAACGTTACGACCAATTACAATTGAAGAGCCTAATACACCGCCTAAAATTAACGCTAACAATACAGTTAATGTTTTCTTAGGGCTATCTCTTCTAAATGGTAGATCCGCTTTTGCAATATAACGGAAAGATTGCAAATTATCTGTCTGAATCTGGACATGAGTTACTGAGAGTAGCGCACGTTGTGCAGTGTAATAATCATCATCATAGTCTAATGGTTTTGTTGCTTCATTGGCGATCATAGCATTTAATGCATCGCTTCCTAAAAGATACAAAGTGTCGTCGGAGAGGTATGATGCTTCTTTTAACTGTGATTTGGTTAAACCCGACTGCATTGCTACTTTTAATGCTTGGTTAATCACGTCAATACGATGCTGTTTTTTATTAATGGCAATTTGTTTATGAGCATCAAGTATATTTGACAACTCCTTGGCTTTAACACCTAGATTCTTTTTGATATCAGAACCAAAGTCATCAACAACATCTTTATTAACTTCTGCGATATATTTTGAAAGGGTTTCCTGCGCTTGCTTTCCGCTTTCAGCAACAAAAGAGATAGCAAGAGAATCATTACTTCCTTTATTTACCTGTTCAATGCGTAAGGTTGTTGGTTTCTCTTGATTAGCAAGGGAACCTGACAATGCATTCATTGATGCACTAAAACGAATGAACATTTGATTTTGCAAGTCAGTAATCGAAGGTTTATCTTGTGGGTTTTGCGCATATAACGTACTTAACGTCGCGTTATAATTAGCAACCTGACCGGCAGCAGGAAGAGTAACTATGGCTTTTGACGTCCACTTTTCCTTTACAACGTTTAAATAAACGAGACTCAACGCCAAAGTAATTATAACCGTTACCACTATAGTAACTTTACCTTTCCAGAGTTGTACTATTATATCAACCAGATCAACTTCATTATCATTATTGTAAGAAACCTGCTGAAAATTTGAACTTTCTGAATTGGAATTTTCACTGTCTTTCATATATAAAATGACTCACAAAACAAAAACCTAATGAAAAAACACCTCTCACAACTGAGAGGTGTTAAATAATATTAATCCAACCACTCGGTGTGGAACACACCTTCTTTATCAATGCGTTTATAAGTATGCGCACCAAAGTAGTCACGCTGAGCCTGAATCAGGTTAGCAGGCAATACTTCTGAACGATAGCTGTCATAGTAAGCGATCGCAGCAGAGAAAGTCGGCGTTGGAATACCATTCTGAATCGCATAGGAGACGACATCACGCAGCGCCTGCTGATATTCATCGGCAATATTCTTGAAGTAAGGATCCAACAGCAAGTTAGCAATATCAGCATTGCTTGCATAAGCATCAGTGATTTTCTGCAGGAATTGAGCACGAATAATGCAACCGGCACGGAAAATCTTAGCGATTTCGCCGTAATGCAGATCCCACTCGTTTTCTTCTGATGCTGCACGCAACTGTGAGAAGCCCTGCGCGTAAGAAACGATTTTACCCAAGTAAAGAGCACGACGCACTTTCTCAACGAACTCAGCTTTGTCGCCAGTGAAAGCTTGCGCTTGTGGACCACTAAGCACCTTAGATGCAGCAACACGTTGAGACTTGAGTGAGGAGAGGTAACGAGCGAAAACAGATTCGGTAATAAGAGACAATGGCTCACCAAGATCTAATGAACTTTGGCTAGTCCACTTACCGGTTCCTTTATTTGCTGCTTCATCAAGAATCACATCAACAAGGTATTTACCATCTTCATCTTTCTTGGTGAAGATATCTTTGGTGATATCGATCAGATAGCTGCTTAGCTCGCCGTTATTCCAATCGGTGAAAGTTTTAGCCAACTCTTCGTTGTTCAAACCCAGCGCGCCTTTCAGCAATGCATAGGCTTCTGCGATCAATTGCATGTCACCATATTCAATGCCGTTGTGAACCATCTTCACATAGTGACCAGCACCATTAGGACCGATGTAAGCAACACAAGCCTCACCATCTTCAGCACGCGCAGCAATCTTATCGAGAATTGGAGCAACCAACTCATACGCTTCTTTCTGGCCGCCAGGCATGATTGATGGGCCTTTCAATGCGCCCTCTTCGCCACCGGAAACACCCGTACCGATAAAGTTGAAGCCTTGATCCGAAAGTTCTTTATTTCGACGAATAGTATCTTTATAGAAGGTGTTGCCACCGTCGATAAGGATGTCGCCTTTGTCGAGATGAGGAGTCAGTGAAGCGATGGTTTTGTCTGTGGCTTCACCCGCTTGCACCATCAGCAGGATACGACGAGGCTTTTCAAGCGATTCAACGAACTCTTCTACAGTGTAAAAAGGAGCAAGTTTCTTACCTGAATTCTCAGCAATCACTTCATCGGTCTTCTCACGCGAGCGGTTGAAGATGGATACCGTGTAGCCACGGCTTTCGATGTTCAGAGCTAGATTGCGGCCCATTACCGCCATACCTACAACGCCGATTTGTTGCTTGGACATTACATACTCCTGTCAGATGTGTTCGCTGCGTTGTTTTAGCAGCACAAAAGTAGTTCGATGTTAACTCACTAAAGATGACGCTGGATAGCGTTAGATGCTATACGGTATTTAAATGGATAAATGTCCAGCACGGAGAAAGCTGCTGCCAACGTTATCCACAACTCCATTGTGGAAAAGCTTTAGCAAATTTATCGTCAAATGGTCCTTCTTTAACTTCGAGCATTAATGCTCGCTCAGAAATACACTCAACACTATGAATATCACCTGGTGCAAACTCGATTAACGTAGTATTAGACGTTGGCCCAGCAGTGAACTTGCTAAGTATTTCACCATTTTCATTATATAAAGTTATTTCAAGTTCACCTTCTAACACAGTGAACAACTCCCACTGATGAGGTAATTCATGATAATGAGGCTCAACATAACTACCCTGAACTAAACCAATCAATAATCTCTGCACTTTATCTTGATGAGAATAATGGAGTAAAACGTGAGATCTTTTTCTTTCCGAACTAACAGCTGAATCAAATAATGATTGAATCATCGCATCATCAATGAGTCGCATAATTTCCCTCGAAGGCGTTTTCAATAATATTGGCTGCGGAAGAAACTGTAAATTCATCTTCCAATAGTTTGAATGCAGCACTACCTATGCGTTTTCGCAATTCAGAATCTTCAACCAATTTCACTGCAGACTGAAATAATGCCTCATCATCACCATTGATATGGATAAATCCAGCTCCATGGTTATTTACTAAACTCTCCAGGTCATTACCGGCATTAATACTCCCTAATATCGGCAAACTTTCAACCATATATCCCAATATTTTTCCAGGGAAATTAAATGCGGTATGATTAGCAGACAACGAAAATAATCCGATATCGATTTCAGCGAGTATATTTTTAAAATGAGCCTGAGGAACTGAAGGGAGATAACTAAAATTATTAAGCGCCCAGTCGTTTGCCAGTTTTTTAACTAGCTCAACCTCATCACCCTGACCAATAAACAAAAAATGTGCGTCGGGATATTTTTCCATGCGCCTTGCGAGACGCATCAAATTTGACATGTCTTGGGCATGGCCAATATTCCCTCCGTAAAAGAATATAATCTTCTTGTTTAAGTTTAATGATTGCCTAATAGGTACATAATCAACTGGCAGCACGTTGGATGGCCGAACATCAGCCCAATTACGCAACACCTCACAATTGGTAGAAGGATTACATTTTCGGAATAAAATTAAGTTGTTCTCAGACATAAGCCCGATTTTATCGGCCTGATTATAGGAGAACCTTTCAAAGTATTTGAAGAATTTCTCTATGACGGAGCCACTTTTAATCATTCCGGCATCAATAGCCCATTGAGGGAATAAATCACGAAGAACAAGATATGATCTACAATGACATCGTCTCTTTATTTTGTTTACCAAATGCCCCCAAAAAATAGAGGGGGAATAGTAGACAATTCCATCAAAAGTGTCGGCTTTAACCAGTTGACGGATGGTTTTCCAGGCACGCAGCGATAATAAAGCCTCATTGATTCCACGAGTTAGATGTCTGACATCCTTTATTGGCCCATTTTTAAAACGCCATACCTGGACATTGTCAAATGTCTCAATGACGAGCTTTTCCTTTTGCTCTGAACACGGCGTAATAACAGTCACATTATGCCCGCGTTTCAGGAACTCCAGAGCCAGTTCATGAAACATCTTAGCGCCAACGCGCGTGCTTTGTGGAAGATAATCGTCAATGATTAGAGCCAGATTCATTAATATTCTTTCCAAACAACTCGCTTAATATAATCAGTGTAAGACTGAACAATTCTTACTACTTTATCTGATACATTCGGCATACTATAATCATAAACCTGTCGCAGTAACCTTTCATCTCCGCGCGGTTGATTCTCTAATATAGAGAGAGCTTGCAAGACACGTTCTGTTTCAAGCCCTACCATCATGACTGATGCTTCTTCAAAGCCTTCAGGTCGTTCGTGAGCTTCACGAATATTTAGCGCTGGAAAGTTCATTATTGAAGATTCTTCAGTGATGGTGCCACTGTCTGAAAGAACCGCTCTTGCATTTTTTTGCAAATGATTATAATCATGAAACCCAAGAGGCTTCAGCAACTGAATATTTTTGTGGAAAACGATGCCATTTTCTTCAACACGGTTTCTTGTACGAGGGTGCGTAGAAACAATTACAGGCAATTGATACTTTTCAGCAATGGTATTGAGTATGTCAGCAAGTTTAGATAGCTGCTTGGGTGAATCAACATTCTCTTCACGGTGAGCGCTAACAACAAAGAATTTATTCTTTTGTAGTCCAAGCCGATTTAAGACGTCTGAAGCATTAATCTGGGGCATATAGTGGTTCAGCACTTCAAACATCGGGCTACCCGTCTTAATAACTCGGTCTGCTGGTAAGCCTTCAGCGAGTAGATATTCTCTCGCGATGTCACTGTATGTAAGGTTAACATCGGCTGTGTGATCAACAATGCGGCGATTAGTTTCTTCAGGTACGCGTTGATCAAAACAACGATTACCTGCTTCCATATGGAAGATAGGTATCTTGCGTCGTTTTGCAGCGATTGCAGAAATACAAGAGTTCGTATCACCTAAAACCAACATAGCTTCAGGTTTAACCTCTTCGAAAACTTCATCAATTTTTATAATGACTTGCCCGATTGTTTCAGCTGCATTCTTGCCTGCAGCATTTAAAAAATAATCCGGTTTTCTTACTTGAAGATCATTAAAGAATACTTCGTTAAGCTCATAATCATAATTTTGACCTGTATGAACCAAAATGTGTTCACAATATGAATCAAGTTTTGCCAGAACTCGCGACAAGCGAATAATTTCTGGACGAGTGCCAACCACTGAAACTATTTTCAACTTTTTCATAGGGTTCCTTCATAATAAAGAAGCTGTAGTATCTGGATTTTGAGCGTCAAAATTTTCATTAGCCCAAACAATCGCTATCAGTTCTTCATCTCCAATATTGGTAACATCGTGTGACCAGCCAGGAATCGTTTCGACGATGCATGCTTGAGCCTTACTGGTAACCAATTCATAACGTTCATTGGTAAGCAAATGGCGAAACCTAAACTTAGCAGTGCCTTGAATAACTAGGAACTTTTCCGTTTTGCAATGATGATAATGTCCGCCACGAGTTACTCCAGGATGTGCAGTAAAATACGAAACTTGTCCTGAATCTATAGTTTTGATAATTTCTACAAAACGCCCACGCGGATCCTTATGTTCTTTGATTGAATAAGTAAATTTATCAACAGGGAGATAGCTTACATAAGTTGAGTATAAGGCTCTTAAAAAACCATTCCCAACCCTTTCAGTCACTAAGTTTTCACGGCTATCAGCAAAGGATTTTATCGTGTCAGCTAGCTCTCCAACTGTCGTATGATACTCAGGCTGAATTTCTAATAAAACATCTCGAAGCGGATTAACGTTCTTTCTATCTAATATCGAGATGAAGGTGGTTAAAACATCATCGATATGAACTAATTTAAGCGGATGATGTTTGTCAGCAATTTCTATTGGCTTGTCATTCGCAATGTTATGGCAAAATGTTGCAACAACAGAATTATAATTTGGTTTAGCCCATTTACCAAAAACACCAGGCAAACGACAAATATAGATAGGGATTCCATATTTGTTATTCAAGCGTAATAAAACATTCTCGGCTTCTCGCTTGGAATTTCCATATGGTGTTTCTAGTACAGCGTGAATAGATGAAGTCAACAATACAGGGATCATACGCCCTGTTTTCTCGAAGATATCGGCGATACAGGAGCAAACGCTTTGCGTGAGATTAATATTTCCTGTAGTAAATTCCTCAGGATTCAACGGGCGGTTAATACCCGCTAAATGAAATACAAAATCTACGTCCTGCAACAGTGCTGATAATTCTTGCTCATTCTGCTGACGACTAAAATTGAAGGCAGTAATGCCCTTAATTTCACTCAGACGAAGAGAGAGATTTTTTCCTATAAATCCGTCAGAACCTGTAATCAGGACATTCACTGCTTATTCCTCCGGGTCCGCATATTCGCCATGCGAAATTTTACGCATAAATTCAAGTTTTAAAAGCAATTGAGTCATACCTTCAACATCCAGACGTTGTGTATTATGAGAGTTGTACTCTTCACCGCACAATGCATCTGTCATTTTTTGTTCACCTTCTTCTACAAATTTCGCGTAATTTAAATCACGCGTATCTGCAGGAACACGGAAGTAATCCCCCATATCTTCGGCGCATGCTCGTTCTTCTTTACCGAGCAGTGATTCAAACAGTTTTTCACCATGACGCGAACCAATAATACTTACCTGATGCTCAGGTTTATTCATTAAATTCAGAATGGCTTTTGTTAAAGTTTCAACAGTAGCAGCAGGTGCCTTTTGTACAAAAATGTCGCCATTATTTCCATGCTCAAAAGCATACAGCACTAGATCGACTGCATCGGCAAGCGTCATCATAAAACGTGTCATGCTTGGCTCAGTAATAGTAATCGTCTTGCCCTGCTGAACTTGCTGGACAAAAAGCGGAATGACCGAACCTCTTGACGCCATGACGTTGCCATAACGAGTACCGCAAATCACCGTTTCTGTACCCTCCAGATTACGGCTAGCAGCAACCATGACTTTTTCCATCATCGCTTTGCTGATACCCATTGCATTTATGGGATAAACTGCTTTATCCGTGCTCAAACAAACAACACGTTTAACACCTGCTAAAATGGCACAATTAAGTACATTTTCAGTACCTAAAACATTGGTGCGTACCGCCTGCATTGGATGAAATTCGCATGACGGTACTTGCTTTAAAGCTGCTGCATGGAAAACATAATCAACACCGCGCATTGCAGCTGCAATGCTGTTCTCATCTCGCACATCACCCAGATAGAATTTAAGCTTGCTGCTATTGTATTTTTTCCGCATGTCATCTTGTTTTTTTTCGTCGCGGCTAAAAATACGTATTTCACCAATATCTGAATCGAGGAACCGTTTAAGAACAGCATTACCAAATGATCCTGTACCACCAGTGATAAGAAGAGTCTTACCTTTAAACATTGTTTTCTCCTAACTTATTAGCATTTCTAAAGTAAACGTTCTAAATATAATTCTGCTCGTTTGTTTGCATTTGCAAATGTCAAAGCGCGTTCATATGATTCATCAATTTTAGTCTGGAAATCATTTTGTAAATATACATTTTTAAAATAATGAGCGATCTTTTCTGCAGCATCATGTGCATTAGTGGCTTCAAAATAAATGGCACCATCGCCGCAAACATCATGATTAAAGGGTTTATTAGAAGCAAACAATACTTTTTTTGAAATCATAGCCTCTAATGGTGTTGCGGAAAAACATTCCAATAGGCTTGGGAAAATGATGGCATCAATATTACTATAAAACGATGGGCACTGATCTACAGTTAAAACACCCACGTTTTTAATTTCATTTCTGAATTCATTGCTACATAGCTCCCATTCTTTATCATTAAAAGTGACATAAAATTCAACTTCAATTCCGTATTTGGACGATAGGATTTTTTTTATCTGTGGGAAAATTTTGGTATTTTTATGTGCATAATTTCTTCCTACAAAGCCTAGCTTAATCCTGTTTGGATCGAATAAGTAGTTGATTTCCTTCCAACGACTGGGATCAAGGTAGATTGAACTTAGACAATTATGAATAATCTTTACATGCTCTTTGGTCGCAATATTTTTTTTAATCACACCTTTTGCAACATGTTCAAGTTCAACAATAATTTCATCAGATTTATTAAAAAATTTCTGCTGAAGTGAAAATTTCAATTTGGTTTTTAATCGCGTTAGAAATGGTAGTGAATTATAAACTTCATTATCAGAATATATAATCCAAGGTTGGGCAAATCCAACTATACTATAAAAATGACGATTGTATGTATAAAGTGGGCCAAATATAGTCAGTACCTTATTGAATGAATTAAGGTGTTTCACATTAGCCGGAAATAGCGCCTTGATGCCAAAATTATTTTTAACTTGGTAATCGGGAAGCTTCGACAAATCATAATTGAGAGATTTTAAATTTTGATTAACGACTGATGATGACCAAATGGTCAAATTAGATGGAATATTTTCCATCATTGTAATTTCACCAATCACTGAAGTCGCGACTTGAACTCCGCCTCCAACGTGTAAATTGCTTGCATTAAGTAAGACTCGATCTGCCATCACAATTTTTGCCTTTAATTTTTGAAATTGACTTAGTGGCTAATAAATAAATTAAAATTGCGATTACAGTCAGCACAGTTCCCTTCCACGCTGAAAACATTACCGCATGCCAGATTAGAAATATAGAAAATGAAAGTTTGAATATTAAGAAACCCATTATAAAGTTTCTATCTTTATTGAAAAGAACCATTTTAGCTTGGAGAAAACCCAATAAAACAAAAATGATTGTTTGCAAAATCAAAGTTGGTAATAATCCCATAAAATGGATTTGAACTGCGGGAGAAAAACCTGATAAGTTCGTACCGGTTGCATTGTAATGCAAGTATGTTTGAATCGGCAAAAGATCATAAGATATATAATCGTAAACATTAGTGAAATTATCACAACCTGTCAGACAATATCTTTCATTACTAACAATATCAGGGAAGGAGTGATTTATAACACTCCACATAACTTGCCCCTGTAGGACTACACGCGTTAATATGAACGTGACGTCATATCCTTGCAGTGAGTAAGAAAGAGCAAGCATTAATACTAACAGTGCAAAAATAGCAAAAATGAAAAATAGACTTTTCTTTTTAAATTTCAAATAATCATTAAATGAAGGATATAAAGCGAAGAAAATAGTGATATACACTATAAAAGCACTGAACTTTTGACCTAATACCATGAATGTAATGAAAATATAAAATATCAATAATAATAGCGATAGCTTACTGTTCTGTCTATCAAATCGCTTTAATAAAAAATAATAGGCCGAAAAATAAAAGGTTTGAATCACCAATGTTGGATAAAATGAAAAGCCAGTGTTACCCATCGAATCCCAAAATGCGACTCTATTTACCCCTTTTAGCACTGGCCCAGAGTAAAAAATAAGAATGGCCAGACCTAAAATAAAAACAACACTCATAGTTGAAAGTAAAAATTTACTAATAATATTAGCCGGCAATCGTGCTATTTTTATTTTATTAGGTTTCTTTAATGTCCATTCAAAACTTACTTTTGAAATTCCGACTGAATAAATAAAGAAAGATAGCATCATAAAGGCGGCACCATTTGGAGTGCCAGTTTCATTTATCTCTATCATCAGCATACCAGTGCTGGCTATTACTAAACTAACCAACATACCGATATAATAATAAAATGTCATGCCGCTAGTGTACAAAAATGCTGGTGAATTCCTATAACAATAAATAACAAGTGAAATTACACTTACAGGAATAACTATAAACTCTAAATAAACAGCATTTGATATATACCCTAAATACTCCGCATATCCAATAATAAAAAATGCAACTGGCGCGCAAAAAACCAGAAAAAGATCAGATTTATTTATAACCATATTTTCTCATTTTCAACCGCATCAATATCTGAAAAAACAATTTCTTTAATTACAGACAGATAGATTTCTTCTGCTTTGACTTCAGCTGCTCGTCCCGTTAGCATTAAATTCATCGTACCAGGATAAGTAGCGAGGTAACAAGCCGCAACAAAATTTTTCGCATATTCAATGTCATTATTAAATGGTTTTAAGTTCTCATTGAATATATTAAACAACTTCTCTGGGGATTCAACTTTCACCACATTTTTATGATATTCATAGAATACATTGCCGTATAAAAAAACTTTTTTTCCTAGCAGCAAGGCTTCATATCCAACCGTACTGGTCAGAGTGACAACACCTAAAGAACTCTTAATTAAAAGTTTGGTTTGTTCTGTAGGCGCCAAAATCTTAACATTTGGTAGCTTCTTTAATTTGTTATAAAAATCCAGTGATGGATAGCCCCATGCACTGATATGATCTTTCACATAAAGAAAAACACCTTGCGGAAGGTTAAATGAAATGTTTTTGATTACTTCATACTCATTTAAAAAGTTACCCGCTAAAATAGAAGTAGATGATTCAGGATGAAAATGCATTGGATAAAGTAAAAAGCTTTCATCTAATGAGGAGTCATCATAATAATGCTTGAGTTTTTTAATTTTTAACTTGCGCTTCACATTTCTTTTAAAAAGATTGAAATATGTTTTAACTGGGTTTCCTGACTGGAAAGAATGATAACCATCGTCATTGACATGTTTAAATATACGTTTTAATGTATTTATTTTATTAGGGTTAAAATATCTGGTAATCAGATTAATGTTATCCAAACCATTTATTTTCATATAATCAGGTACAACAGTATCAATATTCTCTAAATACTCTGCTGACCATTTTTTTACTTCTTCAGGAACTTCAATGCTATTTGTTTCGATTAATTTACTAAACGTTTTTGCTCTTGAGTCGTCTAATGGATTTGACGAAATTGAAAACCGACCAGGAATTCTCGAACCACCAATGCCAAGATATTTTTTGCCATGTTCCGTTGCCACCGCCCATGCAACATGTGAGAAGGTATTCGATACATTTTCATACAGAATATAATCAATGTTTTCCTTTTCAATGATCATCTCATAGAAACTGCATAACGCACTTAGGAGACGACTTAAATAACCTTTATCTTTCTCTCCCCAGACGCCATAAATCTCAGCACGTTCAAAGTCGGATAGCAGCATGAAATTAAGATTATATTTATTATATCGCTGTAATGTATAGATATTAGTCTCATGCTGTCGAAAATATGATGAAAACTCATACACATTGAGATTTAATTCATCTAATGCGTTATTATCTCTTGATAACTCACTATCAACTGCAAACGCTACGTTGGCTTCATCTTTGGATAAAAGTCGTGCCAAATGATTAAAGAAATAATGATAATTAGGTGCGCCATTAGATAAAATTAGAACATTTTTCATTTTTCAAACTCTACGAGCGACTCTTCCGTGACAGGTGTGTTAGGTTCAATATTACGACTAACAATTTTTCCAATAACTTTTTCTATATATTTAGGCGCTAAACCAAAACCGGGCCTAACACTTCGGATACTGTCTTCAGTAACAATATCTCCCTTTTCTAAGGATTTCACAAAATAGAGTGAGCGTCTAAATTGCACATTACCTTGCTCACTGGATTTGCGACCATAATCTACTTTACCGAGGGCTGACCATGCAGTTTTAGCCCCATTGCAAAGCTCTTCCATCTCCAGAGGTTCAAGTGAAAAGCTGTCATCTGGGCCGCCCCCTGAGCGATCTAATGTGAAGTGTTTTTCAATAATAGATGCACCTAACGCAACACTCGTAATAGCTGTTGTGTTATCCAGCGTGTGATCAGAAAGGCCGGTAACTAAATTGTGCCGATTGATCATGTCAGAGACCGTACGCAAATTGTAATCTTCAGCTGGTGCAGGGTAACCACTTACGCAATGTAATATAGCAAGCTCCTTGCAACCACCAGAACGCGCTGCTTCAATCGCTTCTGATATCTCATCAGCATCAGCCATACCTGTTGAAATGATCATCGGTTTGCCGGTACTGGCCACATAACGAATAAGAGGAAGGTCAATAGCCTCAAACGAAGCTATTTTGTACGCTGGAGCATTTAAATCTTCCAACAAATCTACAGCTGTTGAATCAAATGGAGAACTAAAAATTGTAATGTCATTTTTAGATGCGCATTCAAAAAGTATTTTATGCCATTCCCACGGCATCGCTGCTTGCTGATAGAGATTATAGAGAGTTGTTCCGTCCCATAATCCACCTTTGATTTGGAAGTCGTCTCTATCGCTATTTAGCGTGATCGTATCAGCTGTGTAAGTCTGTAATTTTATTGCATCAGCGCCAACAATTTTAGCTTGTTCAATAAGTTTCATTGCATTCTCAATTCTCCCATTATGATTTGCAGAAAGCTCCGCGATTATATATGGAGAATAGTCCAAACCAATTTTTCGACCTGCAATTGTTATATATGGATAATTATGCATTTGAAGTTACCTTTTTTTTCCATTCATTTTTCAAGAGGCCAAAACATATTACATCATGGTATTTTACGCCGTCATAATGCTCATCGCGTAGAACACCTTCTTCAGTAAAAAAAAATTTATTATGTAGATGAAGTGACCGTTGATTAAAGTCGATTACGCGAGCACTAATTTTATGTAGATTTAAAGATTCGAAAGCGTATTTTAAAACGTTCAAAGCCATTTGCTGCCCAGTTCCCCTCGGAGAAGATGGATCCACATAGAATCCCCATTCAGCAACGCCTCCTTTCAATACTGATAACTGGACAAAGCCAACACTGAATTTGTTCTTTTCAAAAATGAGAAGATGTTTTTTCTCATCTTTTACAGTCCGCTTGAACCATGCTTGATGATCAGCTAATGCAATGACATCGCTATTAAACATAAAATGCCTAATTTTATCATCATTGCGCCATTGCAAGATGATGTCTAAATCTTCTTCCTGTAACTGCCGGAGGTTATTACTATTAGACGATAGAAACTCGATCATCTTAACTTCTCCAATTCAGTTACCACTTTCTCTGCTCCTTTACCATCGGTGAGCAAAGAACTAAAATATGACATTTGTTCTAAAATCTCTGGGTTTTCGTGGATAAGATCAAAACAATGAATTATTTTATTTTTCACATTTTCTTCTAAATTGATAATAAATGCTGCATTACTTTTTAATAAATTTTCAGCAATTATTTTCTGATTATCAGCAACAACTATCATTATTGTAGGTACTCCCATGGCACATCTTTCCCATGCGGAAGAACCTGCTGCACCTATAGCAATGTCACTGTGACTGAGCAGTTTGGCCATTTCCGTTGTATCAACGAAGAGATTGTAATTCCATGGAAGTTTATCTGCATTACTTCGAACAACTTCGATCCATGGTGATTTCCCCCCCATGACAATGGTTAGCTCACATTCATCAGGTAGACCACATTCCGAAAGAGAGTCCATAACCTCGGAAGTAATGTTGTCTTTATCAATACCGCCCAAAGATATTAATATAGATGTTAACTTCCCTCTTTCTTTTTTATTAATACTTGCGTTTCTGTATTCTGAAAACTCATCTCTTAGCAAAGAATAGCCTGGCCCAAAGAGTGTTATACATTTTTCTGGCAATAATAATTTATAGTCATCCCATGAACGCCCTGCATTCTGATCCAGAATAAAATTGCAAAAATGCTTTCTATTAGCTAAATCATCAATGACAGCAATATAAGTCGTTGAAGCTTTGACTGCAGATTCCCAGACAATATCTAAAGCGTAGTGGTCGATAATAATTAAATTAACGGTGATATTATCTAAAATCTCTAATGTTTCTTTTGAATCAATTTCTTGAGTGCATCCTAGCCAATCTTCATATCCCTTTGATGCATCATTCACGGCATATTCATTAGATGGGAGTATTAAACATCTAAATCCTCTTTTTTCTATTGCGTTAATAGCGTTCCCTGGATGTGGTCGAGTGACAAAATAACAAATTGCACCTCTTTTTGAGAGTTCATCCGCAAGAGTCAAACACCGCATAACATGCCCGGTGCCAATGCTCAGCGATGCATCAACACGAAAAACCACATTTTTCCCAAAAAACATATTTAGCCTCTATTAAGCAAGTAAAAGAGCTGCTCAGCTCTGTCCCAGTCTTCCTGTGTATCTATATCCTGCACGCGTGTACGAGGAAGTATAACTGGCACCGAGCTGCTGCTAAAAATCGGCCGTTGATTTAACCATGCTTGTGATGTTCCCCAATAGAACTGCCCTGCATCATGTAGCGCTTCTTCGAGATCCTGTGAACGAGTATTGTAGTGCTCGGGAAAAAACATTTCAGTTCTGCCCTGAGAATTAACTTTTATCGCTCGCTGTATTGGAAAAGGGTAATGCGTTACAGAAAATGCATAATCAGATTTATGAACAATCAGTTCTTGCAAGCCTTTAATCAAGTCTTCCGAAGTGATGAATGGAGCTGTAGCATAGATGCAACATGCAGCAGTAACTTTCTGAACGTTGTCTTCAATCCATTTAACTGCATGAGAAATAACCGGCACAGTCCCAGTAAAATCATCTGATAACTCTCTAGGCCTGAGAAAAGGAACCTCAACGCCATATGCCCGAACAACATCAGCAATTTCTTCATCATCTGTTGACACAATAATTTTGTCAAAAATCATGCTTTTTTGAGCTGAAAGAATTGAATGAGCAATCATTGGCATGCCACAGAATTCACGTATGTTTTTTCTCGGAATTCGTTTACTCCCACCACGGGCTGGGATCACAGCAACTTTCATGACATCAATGCTTCTTTAAGCACATTAACAACCTCATTTTGTTGTTCAATTGTTAATGTTGGATACATTGGGATACTAATTGCTTCCAGGTAATATTGCTCAGATTCTGGATAATCCCCTGGCTTGAAGCCCATTTTTTCATAATATGGTTGTGTATGAACAGGAATATAATGCAGATTAACAATTATTTCCTTGCTACGCATATAGTTGAATACTTCAAGATGTGTTTTATTAATTCTATTTAGTTGCAAACGAATAACGTAAAGATGCAAACCAGAATAACTATCAGGGTGCTGCCATGGCACAGTTACTGCAACGTCAGAAAAAAGCTCATCATATCTCTGCGCAATAGCATGCCTGCGAGCTACATACTCATCAAGCCTGTTAATCTGACTGGCTCCCAATGCTGCTTGCATATCTGTCATACGATAGTTATAGCCAAGAGCAACCTGCTGATAATACCAAGGCCCATCCATTTCCTTTGTCATCAACTCAGGCTCACGAGTAATGCCATGACTTCTTAACAGACCCAATTGTGTAGCCAACTCATCATCATTTGTCACTGCCATACCGCCTTCAGCAGTGGTAATGATTTTCACTGGGTGAAAACTGAAAATCGTAATATCGCTAAATTCGCAATTACCAATTGGCTTATTTTTATACTTCCCGCCAATAGCATGAGATGCATCCTCAATGATACGGAAGCCATATTCTTTGGACAATTTATGGATTGCTTCCATATTGCATGGTTGCCCAGAAAGATGAACTGGAACTACTACCTTAGGCAGTCGATTTTCTTTTTTTGCTCTGACTAACTTTTCCTCTAATTTTTCGGGGCATAGGTTGTAAGTTCTTGCATCGATGTCAACAAAGTCAACTTTTGCACCACAATAGAGCGCACAATTTGCTGAAGCGACAAAGGTATTCGGTGTCGTCCACAACCAGTCACCTTTGCCCAAACCTAAAGCTAAGCAGGCTATATGTAAAGCTGATGTGGCGCTATTAACTGCAACGGCATGTTTAACATTGCAATAATTTATCACCGATTGTTCAAAACGAGTAATAGCAGGACCCTGGGTAAGATTAGTTGATTTTAAAACTTCGACAACCGCATCAATATCAGCCTGTGTGATATCTTGTTGACCATATCTTATCATATTGAAGTCCAGTTTATTCCGTGTATTAATGTTTTGTTAGATTATCTAATTGGTAGAGTGAATATAACGATAAGATTTATTTCTTATCAACTGCTCAGTTAACTTGATTTTCGTTCAATAACTAACGCTAGCGTCTTGAAAATGAAAATATAAAGAAAGGCAACATTGAGACCCAACGGCACACATAATATTGCACTCCATTTAGAAATAGTTACTGTAGCTAATGCGAAAACTATCATAGATGTGACATGACTGATTATAATAATTTTGTCTTCACCTTTTGCATACAATGCATAGTGTGAAATCATTCCTAACGCATTGAAAATCGTAGCTGACATCAATACGTAGTAAATATCAAGATATTCAAAGTAAACGGTTTTTCCAGTCCACTTTAGTAAGTAGGGCATAACCAGTAAACTGACTGCCACGAAAACAATTGTTAATAATATCGTCGAAAGTGTCATTTTAGATAACTGTTTGCTGAATTCAGTTTTTTTATTGTCGTTGTGTAGTTTAATTAGTGTAGGGTAACTGAATGAAAATACACCTGCATCCAGGAACGTCATTAAGGTACTAGCCATACCTATAAATAGTACGTAGGCTCCCACTACATCCAACCCATTGAGACTCTGAATCCAGTAACGATCAACTGTCTGTATACCGCGTAAAGCTAATGTGGCAATTAAAAAGATGCCACTGGTTTGTATTCCTAATTTAATCCAGTGATAATCAATTTTATCTCGCCACCCGCCCATACCAACTTTATGAAGGCAAAGAAGTCCTAAGACAAATGTTAGCACTCCAGATGCAAGCCATAATGCAAAAACAAACTCAAGCGTTCTTAATACTGGATAGAACATCATAAGAACTACTACAATTATTGCCCACAGACCTTGTCTTAGGAACAATAAAACACTTGCTACAGTTTGCTTATGAATCGCAATAAGTAATCTAGAAATCTCTTGATTCAAATGCTCAAAAAATAAAATAACAAAAAACCACAAAGTTTGAATTATAGTGATTTTTTGCAATGCAATCAAAAACACTAATGCAATCAAGAGAAATACATATAAAACAGAAGAGACGCATGCTTGATTTTTAAGGAACCCGCCCCATCTTTTTTTGTCATTTTTGAGGATCTCGCGTGTTGTAAACACATAAAAATCGAGTCCAACGAAATACAATGCATAGCCTACTGTGGCAGTGAATATTCCATATGCACCTAAAATAGATGGTTCTAAATACTTAGCCAAAAAGAATATAAATAGAAATCGACTTATTAAAGTAAGGCCTCTTAATGTTACATTAAAAATTCTTTTATTCATTAATTTGACCTAAAAAAACACTTGGATAGGTAGCAGCAAGGCTTTTATTGTGTACACATAAGCTGTTAGCATCTTTGTATGCTTATAAGTATTCAAACTCATCATTTGATAATTGTGTGATATTAATCAACAAAAACAGACAACCAATTGGCACGCTACCGCCCCTGGCTTACGGCAACCACACGCCTTTACTTCTCTGTATTTGCCAAAACGACTAACAATGCCCACCATGCTTACAACCATTTTAAATCAATCTAACCTGAAGATTCATCCTTACATCGTACAACAAATGAAAAAAAATCCGCTTTAACAAAATTCCTAATATAACTAATCTCACTAACTGCCTTCATTGTACAAACACCACACAATCAGTTCATTTATCAGCCAACCACTCTAATATCTCACTCATCTCACGTAATCACTTTGGTAAGTTTAACTAAATCTATAAATAAAAAAAGGCCTCTGTTTCCAGAAGCCATTTCAATTGATTTAAACTACCTGATGGTGGTCATAGTTACAACGCTTTAACTGCACAAAGTTAGGTCGGCTTTCACGCAAACCCATTCGGATTCTTACTCTGCCAGTTCCACGTATCACGCATCATGGCATCAATCCCGCGCGTCACACGCCAGTCCAACTCAGTATTTGCGAGACTTGCATCTGCCCAGAACGCTGGCAAATCGCCGTCACGGCGTGGCTTAAACTCGAACGGAATCGGCTTACCGGACGCTTTCTCAAACGCCTTGATCATCTCCAGCACGGAGAAGCCCACGCCGCCACCGAGGTTGTAAGCTTTGTAGCCTTCAACCTTGGCTAAGTGGTCCAGCGCTTTCAGGTGCCCTTCTGCCAGGTCGACAACGTGAATGTAGTCGCGCTGTGCGGTGCCATCCGGCGTGTCGTAATCATCGCCAAACACGCCCAGCTTCTCCAGACGGCCAATCGCCACCTGCGCGATATACGGCAGCAGGTTGTTAGGAATGCCGGTTGGATCTTCACCGATTTCGCCAGATTCATGCGCGCCAACCGGGTTGAAGTAGCGCAGCGCGATGGCTTTGAAGTTCGGGTCCGCTTTAGCGAAGTCGCGCATCACGAATTCGATCATCAGCTTCGAGGTGCCGTACGGGCTGGTAGTTCCACCGATTGGCGTGGTTTCCACGTAAGGAACCGGTGCATCCGCGCCATAAACGGTCGCAGATGAGCTGAAGATGAAGTTCCACACGCCAGCAGCGCGCATCTCTTCCAGCAGCACCACGGTGCCAGCCACGTTGTTTTCGTAGTATTCCAGCGGCATGCGCGTGGATTCGCCAACGGCTTTCAACGCAGCGAAGTGAATCACGGCACTGATGTCGTTGGTGGCAAACAGGTCACGCAGGCAGGCGCGATCGCGGATGTCGCCTTCAACGAACACCGCTTTTTTACCTGAGAGCTTTTCCACGCGGTTAATGGCTTCGCGGGAAGCATTGCAAAGGTTATCCAGGACCACAACGTCGTCGCCACGCTCCAACAGCGCCAGCACCGTATGGGAGCCGATGTAACCCGCTCCGCCCGTTACCAAAATAGCCATGTGTACTCCTTTAAACCGCGCTAATGGCGCGGTAGAGAATGAGGAAGCTTATTTCGCCAGGATTTTCTGAATGGATTCGCGGAAATCGCGGCCCTGATCGTTGTTACGCAAGCCGTAAGAGACGAATGCCTGCATGTAACCAAGTTTACGACCGCAATCATAACTGGTTCCGGTCAGCAGTTGCACATCAACCGGCTTCTTCTTGCTCAGGGAGGCGATAGCATCGGTCAGCTGAATACGGCCCCATGCGCCTGGCTCGGTGCGCTCCAGCTCTTCCCAGATATCTGCAGAAAGCACGTAACGGCCAACTGCCGTCAGATCAGAGTCGGTTGAGCCCGCTTCTGGCTTCTCGATAAAGCTGGTGATGGTGCTGATATCGCCTGGGTTATCAATCGGCTGTTCGGTGGTCAGCACGCCGTATTCGGTGAGATCTGCGCCTGGCATGTGTTTCGCCAAAACCTGGCTGTGGCCGGTATCTTCGAAGCGAGCCACCATTGAGGCGAGGTTATAACGCAGGTGGTCAGCGGTAGAGTCATCCAGCAGCACGTCTGGCAGCACCACCACAAATGGGTTGTCACCAATCATTGGACGCGCGCACAGCACGGAGTGGCCCAGACCCAACGGGTTAGCCTGACGCACGTTCATGATAGTCACGCCCGGCGGACAGATTGACTGCACTTCGCTCAGCAGCTGACGTTTAACGCGCGCTTCGAGCAGCGCTTCCAGCTCGTAGGTGGTATCGAAGTGGTTTTCCACTGCATTTTTGGAAGCATGGGTGACCAGCACAATCTCCTTGATGCCAGCCGCGACGCATTCGTCAACAATGTATTGAATCATTGGTTTATCGACGATTGGCAGCATCTCTTTCGGAATGGCTTTGGTCGCAGGAAGCATATGCATACCGAGGCCCGCAACGGGGATTACTGCTTTAAGCTTGGTCATATTTATTCCATTTCATGAAGTGAATACGTGGGGTCGATTATGCAGGATCGGCCGGTCGAGCAAGTATAATCTTTATCTGAAAATCCGACACTAACTCTCTGTCCCGCCATCAAAAATCGCCAATTTGGCCGGTAAAAATGCCAGGCTTCCAATGAGAAACGGATGCGCTAAACCGCTGAAAAACCGCGAGAGGATGGAATGAGAGCGACGAAGGAAAAGACCAGCGATTTTCAGAAAAGTTAACGTGTAGGAATTGTAAGGTCACCATTAATGGTGACCTTACGAAGGTTACAGCCAGCCCTCAAACCATTCCGGCATTACGAACAGGTTGAAGTGGTTTACCAGCATCATCAGCGCGACAAACACCACCGACACTGAAACCCACTGGCGCGCATACGGCATAAAGCGGATGCCAATCACTGGCTTGATAAAGAACGGATGCGCGAAGGCAGAAATCAGTACCTGCGAGATCGACAGCGTCAGCGCTACATACAGCACGTTCGGCCAGATGTAGGTTGTCGCCAGCACCGCGACCACCACCAGGCTCGCCACAATGTTCCAATAGAACTCAACATTGGTGCGGCCGTTGGCCTGCGAAATTGCGCCGGTTAAGCCGCCCATCGGACGCAGCATGCCAAACAGCAGCATCAGCGGAATCAGATGGTAAACCTGCTCATGCGAAGCGCCGTACAGCACGCGCACAATCACCGGTGACAGAATGCCAATCGCCAGATACATCGCGCTGCTGAACAGCATGATGACGAAGGTGCCTTTCAGGAACAGCTTTTTCAGCTGCTCTGGATCGTGCTGCTTCTCAGCAAAGCGCGGGAGCGCCAGGCGGTTAATCACCGGCGAAACCAGCTTTAGCGGTTGCAGAATCAGCTCTTTTGCCAGCGAGTAAATCCCCAGCATTTCCGCGCCCATCACTTTACCGACGATCAGCGCATCCGCCTGCGTACGCAGCTGGTTAATGGTCTGCGAACCGAGCTGATACACGCCATAACGCACCGCGCTGACGAAGGTTTTGCCGTCGAATTCCCAGGTCGGTCGCCACGATTTCTCGCCGAAGTAGATCATGCAGAGAATACGCGTGAAGGCATTGATGAACAGACCAAGAATCGCCGCCGCCACGGTGAGCGAGGTGTAATACAGCATCGCGACGGTACACAAGAACGCAAACAGCTTGGTGGCCATCTCAATCTTCGCCAGCGTCACCATGCGTTTGGTTTTCACATAGTGCGCCTGATACTGCGACAAATGTCCCAGCACCAGGAAGTTGAGGCTGGTGAGCATGATTAAGCCCACCAGCTCCGGCAGGTGATAGAACCACGCCACCGGATAGGCAATCGCCAGCATAATCAGGCCGGTGCAGAAACTGAGCGACACGTTCACCCAGTAAATGGTGCTCTGCTCGCGGCGATTAATGTCCTGGCGATGCACGATGTAGCTGCTCATGCCCATATCCTGCAGCACGGTCGCCACCGCCAGAATCGCATTGATGATCGCCAGTAAACCCAGCTCGTGCGTTTCCAGTTTGCGCGCCAGAACGGCGAGCTGTAACACCTGAAGCAATGCGGCAAAACAGGTACTACCAAACAGCCAAACGGCCTGTTTTTTTAATCCGCTCACACCATGCGCTCCAGAATTTTCGCCAGCTCACCGTAAGCGATGTGCTGATTGAACTCAGTTTCGACTTTCTGGCGCGCGGCCGCGACCACCGGAGCCACATCGACATCGCCGCGCGACAGACGCAGCAGCGTCGCCGCCAGCTCGTCAGGATCGTTCTCAGCCACCAGCCATCCGCTGACGTCATTCTCAATCAGCTCAGGAATGCCGCTGTGATAGGTCGACACCACCGGCAAGCCAACCGCCATCGCTTCCATCAGCGCCACCGGAATGCCTTCCATATCGCCATCTGCGGCGGTTTTGGATGGCAGCAGGAAGATGTCCGCTTCGTTTAGCGCCTGACGAATCTCGTCCTGCGGCTTAAAGCCCGGCATGTCGACGCAATCCTGCAATCCGGCACGCGCAATGTGCTCGCGCATCATGCCGTCCTGTTCGCCGTTACCGATGATGGTGAACTGGAACTGGCCGCCATTATTGCGCAGGATTTCGCTGGCTTTCACCGCGACATCCAACCCTTTCTTCTCGGTCAGACGCGCAACAGAGACGATGCGCAGCGGTTGATGGAAGGCTTCGCGCGGGCGGAAGTTAAACTTCTCCGGCTCGATGCCCATACGCGTCACGTGCACTTTGGCACGCGGACAGCCCATCTCAATCAGCTTGTTCTCCCACAAGTGGCTGATAGGCAACATCAGTTCACTCTGTTTGAACAGGTTGATGTAGTCGAGCTTGTGCTCTTCGAGGATGTGACGACGTGAAATATCCGCGCCGTGGAACACCGTCGCCTGCTTGCCTTTCAGCACGCCAAGCTCGCGCAGTTTGTTCGCCAGCGCGCCGGCATAGCCGAAGTGCACCAGAAACACATCTGCGGTGTATGGCTGCTTAGTGTTGGCGACAATCGCCGGCAGCAGCAGTTTGCTGGCCTGTGCGCCGTAACGACGCACATTCAGCGACTTGAGCAGCGCGCCTTTGGTGATTTTCGGCAGTATCAAGCCGATACGCTGCGTCAGCTTATCGAGGTTGGATACTTTCTCTTCCGGCAGTAAATAGTGGGTTTTCGCTGCCAAATTGTAGTCATCGAACGCGGCGTGGCGATTGATCATATCGCCCGGAAACACGGAGATAATCTCCACGTCGTAGCCTGCGTCAATGAAATGCGTTACCTGATTGAGCACAAAGGTCTCAGAGGCAACAGGAAAACGCATGGTGAAAAAGGTCAGCTTCATCACTTCACCCCAGGACGTTGAGAATTTCTGCTGTAATGCGGTTACCAATCTCACGCTCCTGCGCCACCGCGGTATCCACTTTGCGTTTCACGTTGTCGTAGTCGGCCAGCACCGTCTGCACTTTATCGATGAGCGAACCGTCCATCAGGCTCTGCACATCGGTGGCCATCTGCGGCAGGCCAAGCTGTTTCATCACGCCGAGCGACTTGTGCTCGTAGTTGATGGCCACGGCTGGCGTACCAAAGTTCATGGAGATGATGGCGGAGTGCAGGCGGGTACCAATGGTCAGATGACAATGGCTGAGGAGGATGCCGAGTTCGAGGTCGTTGAACTCGTCCATGATGACATGGTAATGCTCGGGATGCTCGACATGATCGCGCAACGTTAGCGCCACCATGCGGTCATCTTTGGCGTAGCTATCAATACCGGTACAGGTAGAGAAGGCAACCACCTGATAACCTTCAGCAATCATCGCGTTAATCACGCGGCCAAAGGCAGCTTCATACTCTTTCTGCGTCACACCGAGACGTTTGTCAAACGGCGCCAGTTCGCGCACGGTAATCGCAATGGTTTTGCGTGCGCTGATAATCGCTTGCCAGTGCAGCAGGTTATGGCTTGGATTGGCCACCTCACGCGCTTCAACCAGAAACGCGGTATCAACGCCCTTCTTCACCTTGCTGGTGGTCACGCCATCTTGTTTCAGGCGGTCGTAGCTCACCTCTTCGCGCAGTACCAGGCTGTCGACGCGATCAAAGACAAAGTTCGCCAGCGCATTCACGCGCGGGTTTTCGAATGGACCGACCGAGTGACCGACCATATGCAGCGGCTTTTTCGCCATCAGCGCACAGAGCGCGTGGTCGAATTGGGTTACGCCGTACAGGTCGACGAAAAACGAGCCACCAACCTGAATAATCGCGTCATACTGCGCAAGGCTTTTGGTAAACGCCGCCAGATGCGGTGGCACCGAGAAGGATTTGTACACGCCGCCTTTGCCGAGGTGCGCCATCATGATGTCCGGCATCAAACGGTTCGCTACTTTGCGTTTCAGGCTACCGACTAACCCTTTGCCCGACTTGCTGTTGTGCAGGAACAGGGAATCCTGCTGGATGTCCTGCTGCAGTAAATAGCCAGAGCTTGTTGGATAACGGCTGATCACATCGATATCCAAATCCGCGCGCGCGGATTTCAGTGAATCAATCAGCCCACGTAAAATCGCGCCATCCCCACGATTTCCACAGGTATGGTTTCCTACCAATAAAATCTTCATAAAAAAACTCCGGAAAAATTTTTGTAATTTTTACAAGCCGCCAATAGCTGCACTGGCAAAGTGAACTCTGATTCAAAGGACTGCAATGGGAGTAAACCCCAAAAAGTGGTGCTTAACGTCGGTGCTGCTCTCTGGTGCGCATGAATGCGTACCCTACAAAACCCATCATCCAATGCCGATTTAACGTAGGGTCGCCATTAATGGCGACCGATTTACAAACCACTCATTACGACTTCACAGCGAAATACGGCATAGCCACCTGCTCGCCATTTATCACTACCGAGATGAAACCTTTGGGTTCGCGGGTATCAACCTGTTCCGGCTTGAGCGCGCGCGATGCCATCAATAAATCGCCCTGCTCGTTACCGCCGATGCCAGCCTTACCGTTGTGCAGGCTGAAACGCTGCGGCGCCTGCTGTGCGCCACTGCCCGGTGCGCCTTTGTCCATCACCGCATCCACACGCGCACATTGGCCGGTCAGGAAGCGATCCTTGGCGGTGCTTTTGATCAGCACGGCGGTGGTCGGCGTCCAGCCCGCCAGCTTGACGTAGACTTTGGTGTCGGTATCGCTTCGCGCTTCTAAACGCACATCAACCACCGGCGAGCTACCTTCCGCTGACCAGCTGGCTTCGGCTTTGTTTTTCTTGCGCTGCAGATGAATCACCGCGCGGCCGCCAGTGCCTTTACCGTTGATCACATCCATCAGCGGCTGATTGGCAGTACCGTTATTAAACTGCGACTGGCCAAACACCTCGATCTCCCAGCTATCGCCCACCGTTGGCGAGTAGAAGTTGCCGAGTTCAAACCAGGTTTGCTGATCGCTGTTATTGGTCAGGCGGAAGCGCGAGGTGATGTAGTTGTATTTCAGGCTGCCATCGATGGCGACGCCGTAAGATTCGACGCGCGTTGAGCCCATTTCCCAGATGTTCAGCCAGCGCTCGCCTTCAAGCGAGTTATCAATCCAGCTGCCCGACTGCAGATTGGTCTGACGCATATTAAGGCGCGAGTTACGCGCGTTAAGCGGGTTCTTACAATCCTCAATGCTCAGCGCATCGACAATCCACTGGCCGTTCGAGATGTCGCCAGGGAAATCGCTGTGCTCAATCCAGCCGTTATGGATGATGGATTGGCTGCAGCGTGGCAGATTCAACACCATGCCGCCTTTACAGTGCTGAGCGTTAAAGTTGGAGAGCTCAATCGCGGTGCTGTGATCCCATGCGCCGGCCTTTTGACCCGACCAGCTGGCTTTAATCACATCGCCGGTACAGGCGTTGGCATACCACTGGTCGATTTTGCAATCCAGCGTATCCAGCAGGCTAAGGGAGACGCCGCCAACCTGATTGAAGCGCAGGCAAGCGCCACGGAAGAACTGGCCGCCCGGACAGGTATTGCGGAACAAACCCTGTTTGTTCGGACGCTTGTCAGTGTTGCCGTTGAAATTCAGGTTGGAGATTTCCGTCCAGCGCGCATTCACCTGGAACAGGAATTCGGAGCGTCCGTCAGAAACCAGCGTGGTCGCCGGGAAATAACCGAAGTTGACCATCGCGCCCGAGATGCGGAAGAAGCGACGACCTTCGTCACCGAAATCACATTCGGAAACGAAGAAGGTACCGGCCGGGAACTGCACGCAGATCTGCTGGCTGGCATCAATCGACCATTGATACATGGCTTTGATCGCCGGCGCGGTATCGGTTTTGCCGTCGGCGATGGCGCCGAAATCAAACAGCGTCAGGCGGTTAAAATCTTCCACCACACGACGCCAGGTGAAACCGTTGCCGCTGAAGTTCACGCCGCCATCATCTTTGCCATCACCGAAGGTGCCGACGAACTCGCCGCCGCCCACTTCCAGCCCTTCGTGCCAGCTTTTCAGCTTGATTTTGGCACCGGCAAACAGCGGACGGGTTTTGCGCAGTTCTTCAACCGACGGAATTTCGCCAATCAGCTGGTAGCCGTTCGGCTGCGCCAGACGCTGGCTAAAGTTGCTCTGATTAGGACGTGAAACATCGCTGATGGAGAACAGCGTGTGGCCTTGATCGTCCTCCACCACCATTGAGTGTGATGGATTAGCGATCAACGCCGCATTGTCGTGAATGAACTGGGCGAAGTTCCCTTTGTTCAACGCAATCGGCTGGCTGATTTGTGACACTTTGCCATTGGCATCGCGCAGAAACACCGGGATCTGATTACCAGACTGGCTGGCATCACTGCCTGCCTTACCGATCCACAGTTTGCCCTCAAAGTTCTGCCAGAACTGCGGTGGCATGGTATAGACGTTTTCTGGCGTCAGAATCGGCACATCGCCCGCCGGTACGCTGGACGGATCCACAGATTTTAACGTTGGCTGACCACTTTTTGCGGCGTAGCTGGAAAACGCACTCACTGAGAGCGCAGTAACAATCGAGGAGGCTGCGGCCTGCAAGACTTCTCTTCTTTTCATGCTTCAATTCCCGTGGTTGTACGGCCAAAAAGGATTCCCGAGGCACGATAATTGTCGCTAAACAAGCGCGAGCCAGCTCTGCTTGATCTGGTTACCGTCAAACTTGAGCGCGGTTTCTTTGGTTTTTTCACTCATCGCATAGAACAGGCCATCATCGCTGGCGAGCTGCTCCATACGCTTAATAAACGTGGTTTTGTCATTCATCGGCACAAGGAAGCCATCTTCACCGTGATTGATGATCTCCTGCGGCCCGGTTGGGCAATCGTACGCCACCACCGGCAGCGACCAGGATTTGGCCTCCAGCAGCACCAGCGGCAAACCTTCATAGCGCGAGGTCATCAGCGCCATGTCGCTTTCGCGGTAGTAATCGTTGATGTTGCTGACTTTGCCGACGAAATTGACGCTGTTAGTGATACCTAACGCGGCAGCCTGATCGTGCAGCTGCTGGCGCAGTTCGCCGTCACCGGCAATCACCAGTTTCCACTCGGGATGCTTCTTACTGAAGTCGGCCCAGATATCCAGCAACAGGTCGAAGCCTTTCTGGTTATCAAGACGCCCCACCGCCAGCGCCTGACGGCTGCGCGTTTGGCGTTGAAACGCTTTGTACACCACCGGATTGGGGATTTGCTGGCTGGCAATATTCCAGCGGTTAAAGACCTGATGATCTTTGTCAGTCAGGACGATCACCTGATCGTAATAGCGCAGCATCAGCCACTTCAGCAGCTTAATTGGCTTGCTGAACGAGTTGATCGCGATGTGTTCGCAGGCATACGCCTTGAAGCGCTTCTTCTTCAGCGCCATCAGGTTCCAGAAGGCGAACATCACGCTCAGGCGGCCCATGCTGATCAGGAATACGCTGTCGAAGCCTTCCTGGTGGATGCTGGCAACGGCGCTTTTAATCGGGTTGCTGTGGCCTTCAAAGCTGACAATTTTTTTCACACGTTCGAACGGATAAAAGGTTTTGCCGTGGCCTTCCAGCGAGTAAATGGTGACTTCATGCTGTTCGCCAAGGCACTCAGACATAAAGTTGCAGATGTTTTCCGTGCCCGCATATGAGTAGGCATCTTTAATCACCAAAACGATCTTTTTCATAAAATCCTTTCCACCTCAAACGACTGTTTAATTGAGACCCAAATCCTTCGCGCTGCAACAAGGCGGCAAGTACGACCATCCCCCGGAGCTTACTTCAGTAAGTGACTGGGGTGGACGTGCGCAGCCAACGCAGTTGCAGCGTGAAGGATGCCGGGTATCAACGGTGTTTTAAGGCGAAAAGAACGCCGTTCACCATATACCAGACGTAATAGTAATATACTTTTAACGGATTGTTTTTATAGATAATTCTTAATAATTCGAGGTGCCACTTCGCCGCTTTATTTTTGTTGCGCGACAGTGAATCGCCCAACTCGTAATAGTTGACCAGGGTTTTCTGGATCACGCGGGCTTGTTTGTAGCGGAGGAACAATTCATAGAGGAACAGGAAGTCTTCGTGGCCTTTACGCTGGAAGAAGATGCCCTGTGGAGGACGGCGGAAACACACCGAGGAGAAGCAAACGCGATATTGCTTCTTCACGAAGTTTTCCTGCTGCAGGTAGGGTTTGCTGTAGTTGATATCGTGATCAGCGGTTTTGGTTTTGTAGTGATAATGCGTGATCACGAAATCGTCGCCGGCGGCAATCGCAGCCGTCTGTTCGGCCAGTTTTTCGCGGTGCCACTCGTCGTCGCTGTCGAGAAACGCGATGATCTCTTCTTTCGCTGCACGCAATCCAACGTTACGGGTTTCGGCTGCGCCCTGATTCACTTCATTGTCGAGAATGGTGATGCGTGCGTCCCGACAATGTTCACGCACAAAGGCCAGTGAATCATCGGTGGATTTGTCGTTGATGAGGTAAAGATGCCAGTCGCTGTAGGTCTGGTTGATGATCGACTCAACCGCGCGCAGAACGGTATTTCGCGCGTTATACATCGGCATCACAATACCGACGGTGCCAACATGATTTGTCATTTGTCTACCCGGAGTTTCAGGAACCAAAAAATTGCCCCCATGTAGGGAGCAAGTGAAAGTGTTTAAAAGTGAATCAGGAGACGGCTCTTCTGCCCGAGAAGCGCGACTTCACCTTATCGAGCAGGCGATTCATGAAGTAGGCGCGATTGTCACGGTTGGTGAGGAAGAAGTAGCGTGCAAAGCTGAGGCTGGCCTGCAGCGATTTACCATCCATCTTATAGCGCAGCGGCAGCTTGAACGCCTTATAAGTATGGATGTCGCGTGTGGTCAGATGCGGCTTCATGGTGTCGAGCCAGAAGAAGGAGTATTTGACCGATTCGCCTTTGTGCTTGGAACCAAATTTGGTCACCAGGTGGTAGGTTGCCAGCGGCTTGTCGATCATCACGAACGCGTAACCCATGCGGTCAGCGCGGATGCAGAAATCATAATCCTGATGGCGAATATAGCGCGCATCAAACTGAATCTTCGCCGCATCTTCGCGCTTCAGCACAATGGTGCTGGTTTGAATGAAGCCGTAACAGCCAAACAGATATTCGGCCACGGTTTCGTTCTTACCGGGCGGCTGCATCGGCATCACCTTGAGGAAGCTGCCATCCTGATGGATGTTCACCTGACTAAAGATGACGTAGCGCGATTTGCCCTGCGCTTCCAGTTTGGCGATGGTTTCACTCGCCACTAATAACTTGTCCGGATGCCACTCATCGTCGGCATCGAGAAAGCTAATAAAGTCGCCGCTTGCCAGCTCAATACCTTTGTTACGGGCGCCGGCGCCGTTGAGTTTGACCTCAGACAGCTCCAGTTTTATAGCCAAATCCTGATAACGCTCGCTGCGCACCACCTGCGCCAGTTCGGCCGCATCGGCCGATTTGTCATCAACAATAATGACTTCAAAATTGCGATAGGTTTGCGCTTTGACACAATCTAGCGTCGTGACAATTGATTTCGACGCGTTATACGCGGGAATAACAATTGAGAAGCGAATCTCCTGCATTGCCAGCACCTCATTAAAAAAGTTACAAAATCAATGATATAACTTGTGGGCTCAAAAGAATAATGGGTGGTGTCCTAATTTGTCGGCGAGGTCTTCATCGCCACTTTCTTCTTGTTGCTACTGCCGATAAACGGTTTCTCGACAAACAGGTAAGTCAGTTTCGCCACATAGAAAGAGGCGACAAAGAACAGCGTTGAAAGCAAGGTGTAGAACAGGAACGAATGCGGATAGAGCGTTTCTGGGATCTGCTTGATGAAATAGAGCACCACACCGTGAATCAGATACAGGCTGTAACTCACCTCACCAATCGACATCAGGGTTTTGTTTTCCAGAATGCCAAACACGGCGTTACCGCTGCTGACAATAAAGAAGATCACCGTCAGGCAGCAGAGGAAAATCAGATACCAGAAGGTGTTGCTGGTGAACGACAGCGAGAACAGCGACAGCACAATCACCGCAAAGCCAGCCAGGCTGGAGGTTTTGTAGTGCGCAAACCTATCGCGATATTTATACGCCAGATAGCCCATGGCGAAGCCCAGCACCGGACGCGGATCGGTATAGGTTTTACCCCACAGACGCAGGCCGACCGCCACGCAGAAAATCACGCCGATCGAGCCGAGAATCAGCAGCGTTTTGTATTTGCCTTTGGTGGCGCGGTTAAGGACGTAAATCAGCGGAATCGACAGATACAGCAGCCATTCGAGGCGCAATGTCCACTCAACACCGGCGTTCACATCCGCCGTCAGGAAATCACCCATGCGATAGCTGCCGATAAACAGCAACCACAACACGGCATCTTTCACCGCCGTCAGGCTGTAAGTCAGATCGCCCTGCACCACGCCCACCGCGATGATGACAAAACCGGAGAACCAGAACATTGGGACAATACGGCGGATACGCGACTTGAGCAGCTTGTGCGTCAGCTGCCCTGGCGTCAGGGTTTCATTATCCAGCCAGCGATAGAACAGGAAGGCGGAGATCATGAAGAACAGCAGTACACCGAATTTACCGGAGTTAACGAAGAAGTTGCCTTCGGAGAACCAGGCAAAATAGTCTTTATCGAACACCCACTGACCATCCAGCGAATAGATGTAGTGCGCGAAGTGTGAGAACGCCACAATGCTGGCCAGCAGCGCGCGCATACCAGAGATACTTTTAATACCGCTCTCGTTGTAAACGCCTTTGTGGAAGGAGAATACTCGCAGAATGATTAGCGCCAGACAAAATGACAGCACCATGATTAATACATACATGTCAGCTCCTGAATCTGAGTTGGGTTAGCTGCTGTGCCGTGACAAAACGCTATCGAAAGTGCTGCTTAAGACATTGAAGGTTCTTTCTGCTTTCTGTTTATAAAGCATCTCATTGGGGTGAATGCAATCGGGCGACATCTCAGATTGCCAGTCACGGTTTTCTTTGATGACGCTGAACTGCTTCACAATCGGAACTTGCTGCTCTTTAGCCACTTCATTTAATTGGTAAACATACGGCCAGACGTTCCAGCGCTCGGCTTTGCCACAAATGGGATTCGGTTCCTGAAGAACCACCAGTTTGTTATTCGCCTTCGCGCCTTTTACCAGCTCGGTGATGATGCGCTTGTACTCTTCCGGCGTTTCAATGCGCTCGCCTTTATCTTTGAAGAAGTTGATGCGCGCATCATTGATCGCATAGTTAATCAGAATCATGTTGGCATCGGATTTCGCCATGCGGTCTGACCAATCCATTGGCGTATTGTCTTTGTTGTAAACCAGCACCGAAACCTGCGCGCCCGGCATGCCGTGATTCTTCACCTCAATGTTGTTACCGTACTTCTCGCGCAACATTTGCTGCAAAAAACTCACTTCGTTGTTTTGACTGATGATGTTGCGATTGCCCGACGCGGTAACGCCTGCGGTGGTGGAGTCACCGTAGGCCGCGATGATAAAGGTGCCGGGATGATCGTCTGCCTGCGCCAGCAACGGCGCAGAGGTGATCAGCATTGCCAGTAAGGTCTTCCGCATATTTCCTCTCATCGGTTAATGAAACAATTTGAATTCACGAGCAACTTCATAGCCGACAACGGCTTGCTTCAGTGAGATCGTGTTGTAATAGAGGTAATAAACAAGGAAGAAAGCAAACATCGCAAACATCGCCGGCTTCAATACCCGTTTCGACTGATAAATCAGCGACGTCAAAATAATCGGTTCGACCTGCAGCAGGTAGTTCGACAGGCGCGCACCCGATGAGTAGTTATAGAAGAAGATCCTGATGCCGCCGCCGATCGCAAAGGTCAGAATCAGCAGGTAGTTCAGCTTCCACACGTCGTACTGCTCGCGCTTGAGCTGGTTGCTCAGCATGAAGTAGACAAAGATAAACACCAGCATGATGTTTTTCAGGTTCGACACCGACACCACGCTGCCGTCACCGGCATTCGAAGCTTCGTTACTGTAGCCTGCAGCCCTTTCCCCCATCGATCCCAGATGTCCGGCGATCAAGGCGATAAAGCCGGTCCCGCCCACCACCGAAAGGGGCACACTTAATATGATGATGGCCACTGGCCACCAGCGTGATTCCCGAATAAACAGGAAAGGAATGATGGTCACCACCATCACTGCGGTGTTGTGACTGAGGAAGGAGAGAATAAAGAAGGCAAACGCCCACCAGTATTGCTTGAGGTAAATCGTCCAAATCACGCCAAGAAACAGCGCCGAACTCAGGCCAAAACGAATCTGGTTCACGTCTTTGTTAATAAAGATATGCGCCGAGTAAAGCGCCAATGCCAATACCGGATACGGCGACATCTTTTTAAAGAAGATAGCGTTAGTCGATACCGCCAGAATACTAAACACAAACAGGAACACGCTGGCATTGTGTGAAAACAGGCTGGTGATCCACGCGATAGCAAAAATCAGCGGTTCGTAACGGAAGAAGGCGACGGTGTTAGCAAAACCGTTGACCTCAATACGGCGGATGAAGTCAGCAAAGAAGCTGCGATATTGATAGTCATCCATCCCGGTGCCGAGACCGCGAATACCGGCAAAGATAATTAGCGTGACGGTGGCGATGCACAGCAGATAAGTCAGAATATGGGTGGTTCGTTCGTCTTTCTTCAACAGGATTTCGACCAGCGCAAGCAACAGTACAAACCCTGATAAATACCAATATGGAGCCATGGTGTGATTCCTTAATTCCACAAGTTCTCATGCCAACAGTGGCTTTTTTTGGCGTTATAAAGAGAATCACCTGTGTCAATCGTTGCGTGTCGTCATTCAAACGGTGCAATCAAAAGGGGCGGTCAACCCGCCCCTCTATTCACCGGATTACCCTCATCATTAACAGTGAATGACGGGCAAATTAACTTTTAGTCGGTTTGCCATACTCGTAATCGTAATAGTCGTAACCGTAACCATACGAGTTGGCGGCTTTGCGCACCACGGCGTTGAGGATCACACCTTTAATCTCAATACCGTTCTGGGCAAAGCGTTTGAAGCTGACATCCAGCTCTTTCGGCGTGTTGGTTTCAAAACGCGCCACCATCAGCGAAGTACCGGCCAGTTTACCGATGATGGATGCATCGGTTACCGCCAGAATCGGTGGCGTATCAATCAACACCAGATCGTAGTTCTTGCTCGCCCAATCCAGCAGCTCACCCATGCGACGATGCATCAGCAGTTCAGACGGGTTTGGTGGTACCTGGCCGCGTGGCAGGAAGTCAAAACCATACGCACCTTTCTGAATCAGCGCTGGGCTGAACTCGGTTTTGCCCGACAACACGTTGGACAGACCGGATTTGTTATCGGCTGACAGCAGTTCGTGGGTGTAACCGCGACGCATATCACCATCGATGAACAGTACTCGTTGGCCCGCTTTTGCTACCAGCGTTGCCAGGTTGGCACAGATAAAGGTTTTACCAATGCCTGGGCTCGCGCCGGTGATCATCAGGATGTTGTTTTTCGCTTCCATCATCGCGAAGTGCAGGCTGGTACGCAGGCTACGAATCGCTTCGATTGACAGGTCAGTAGGATTACCCAGCGCCAGCAGCGTTTCGTGTGGATCGGTTTTCACCTTGTTGCCACGACGCGCCAATGCTTCGGTATCTTTCTTACGTTGCCATTCTGACAGCGGCACGCTCGCATACACGTTCATGCCCAGCTCTTCCAGCTGTTCTGGATTTTCGATGCCGTGATGCAACAGCGCTTTCATCAGAACCAGACCAACAGAAACCATCAGACCCAGAATCAGGCTCGCCGCGATGATCAGCAGTTTCTTCGGTGCTACCGGGCTGTTGCCGGTTGCTGCGCCATCGATGATACGTACATCACCCACGGTGCTGGCTTTACTGATACCCAGCTCTTGCTGACGGTTCAGCAACTGCATGTAGATTTCCTGACCAGACTGCACATCACGCGTCAGACGCAAGATCTCTTGCTGCGTTTGTGGCATCTGAGAAATCTTTTTGTTCAGCGTGGCCTGTTCGTTTTCCAGCGTTTTGCGTTTTTCCAGCAAGGCGCGGTAGGTTGGGTGATCTTTGGTAAACAGCTGAGAAACTTCAGCTTCACGGAAGGTCAGTTCGTTCAACTGGCTCTGCACGCTGACAGAAGAATCCAGCGCAGATTTTGCTTCCAGCGACAGGTCAACCGACTCGTTCTGGCGACGGAAGGTATTCAGCTTGTCTTCCGCATCATCCAGTTTGCCACGCACTTGCGGCAGCTGATTGCGCAGGAATTCAAGGCTCTTTTCCGCTTGCTCAGATTTACGCTCAACGTTCTGCAGCAGGTAGTTATTGACGATTTGGTTCAGCACTTTGCTGATCTGCTCTGGATCTTCACCCAGATATTCCAGACCCAGCACGCCGGTGTCTTTGCCTTTGTCCGCAACGGTCAGGTTCGCCAGCACCGAGTTAATCGCCTGCAGCTCGTTCAGCTTGGTGACGCTGAAGCTGGTGCCTTCATCAGCATTGATGCCGCTCACCAGCATGGTCACTTCACCGTGCGTTTCCAGCTGACCGACTTTACCTTTGAACAGTTCATCACCATCCGCTGACACGGTGTACGAGTCAGGACCGGTCACTTCCAGTTCAACGGTGCGCTTATCGATGGTGCGTGGAATTTCCAGGCGGGAGATGGCGACCGTCGATGGCTTATTTCCCATCAGGCGCGACAGACCTTTACCAATCACCGGGAAATAGTTCTGAGTGACAACGGTGTCCAGACCCAGATCGTCAACGGTTTTACCGATAACCATACGTGATTCAAGAATCTGAATCTCGGTATCGGACGCCGGCGTTGGCGGCAGAATGCTGTCTAACTCATTCAGTACTGAGCTGGCATTCTTCTGCTCAACCTGCACTAACGCATCTGCGCTGTAGATTGGTGTAGCAAACAGTGTGTAGAGCGTCGCCACCAGCATGAAGAAGGCGGTAACGGCAACAATGATCCAGCGATGATCAATCAGCTGTCCCACAAGATGCGCCAGATCCCATCCATTCGAATCTTCCTTTGGCGCGGTCATAACCTTGTTTTTGATATTCATGGATAATCCCAACTATCGGCTTAATACGTTGACCCATTTCTGGGTAGCGTTTTCCAGTAACCCGTAGACCTCTTCAAAGGCCTCGCGACTTTTTTTGTACGGATCCGCAATTTCCTGCTGATTGAGCCAGTGGCCAAGCAGCATGGTTTTTCCGCGTGCGGCTGGATCGATGCGATTCACCTGCTCAACGTGGCGCTTTTCCATTACCAGAATCAGGTCATAGTCACGGCACATGCTGGCCGTTAACTGCTGTGCCTGATGACCATCGAGCGACACGCCGTGATCGGCGGCCACATCAAGGGCTTTCTGGTCCGCCGGATAACCTTTCAGGGCACTGAGCCCTGCTGAGGCAACCCGGATGTTTGGTAGCGCGCGTTTGAACAGACGCTCCCCGGTTGGGGAGCGGCAAATGTTGCCGACGCAGACGACTAACACGGACTTAATCATGGCGAACCCTTAGTTCGACCAGTTGCGGAAACGAAGCGCCGCGGAGCTGGCATCGTCAACACCTACGATGGTCGGCAGCAGGCTTGAAATCACACGGTTCCAACGGGTAAGTGGTGTAGCGGTGACATAGACGATGTCGTATGGCTCCAGTTGGAATTCGGTGCCCATCACCATCGATGCCGCATCTTTGGTATTCAACTGATAGATGTTGGCGATCTTGGTGCGGTTGGCGCCGCGAATCGGACGAATCACGAACACGCCGGTGGCATCAGAAGTGGTCTGATCCATACCTTGCGAGTTGCCCAGCGCTTCGGCCAGCGTCATGCCGCTGCGGTCCATCTTCAGCGTTGACTGCTGCTTCACTTCGCCCATCACGAAGACTTTGAGATCGTCGTTACGTGGCACGTAAAGGATGTCGCCCGGATAGAGCAGATGGTTTTGGCTCAGGTCGCCGTTTTGCATCAGCGCCTGCAACGAAAGACGTTGTTCTTTGCCGTTGTGCGTCAGCACCACATTGCGCCAGTCAGCGTCGGCGGCTAAACCGCCCGCAGCGTTGACGGCATCCAGCACGGTCAGCGGCACGTTAGTGATCGGCTGCTGTCCGGAGGTGGTGACTGAACCGGTCACATAGGCTTTCTGTGAACGGAATGAGGCGACGTTTACGTCAACCTGCGGGCTTTCAATGAACTGTGCCAGTCGACGCGCCACTTCGGTGCGGATCTCGGTGACCGTTCGGCCTGCTACGCGCACTTTACCGATGTATGGATAGAAAATAGTGCCATCCGCCTGAACCCAGTTGCCGGTGTCGCTGGCGCTACGGTACTGACCGGCGGGTGTGGTCAACTCTGGGTGATCCCAGACGGTGACGTTCAGCACGTCACCCACACCGATGCGGTATTCGTAACTCTGAATTTCATTTTGCAGCATTGGGTTAGCCTGAGCGACTAACGGCTTCGGACGCATCTGTTCAACCAGACGCGGCGTCAGCGGGAAGACGTTGACATATTTGTCGATGTCATAGTTGCTATCCTGTTGCTCTATGACATCTTTTCCACTGGTGGAAAGGTGAGAACCCGGCTCAATGGTACATCCGGAGAGAAAAGTCGCGGATACCAGTAAAGGTATCAATTTAATTTTCATTATCATCTGATTCTTCGCTATCAGTTATTGATTGATAGAGGCGAAATCGCCCGCTGTGTAGCGTCTTACAAAAATGGAATATGACAGGTTAAACACTGAAACTGTGGGTCATTATTATGCGCTCCCTTGGTTTTATGTTGTCACCGAGTCTAAAGACGACATCAATTAAAATGGTTTATACAGACTCAATCAGTGCAGCTGTCAAATAACGACACACTCAGCACCCGCAGTTTTCAACCGGGGAAATAACGCCCTCCCCGGCTTCGCTGTCTATCAATAGGCGCCATCGCGTTTCAGCACTACGCCAACCGTCTTAAACAGAATCGCAATGTCATTCCACAGCGACCAGTTCTTGACATACCACGAGTCAAAATAGACACGGGTTTCATAGTCAACGTCGTTACGACCGCTAACCTGCCACAATCCCGTCATGCCTGGTTTCGCCATCAGGTAATAATCGACATCACCGGCATAACGGCAGAGTTCATCTTCAATAACCGGGCGCGGCCCCACCAGGCTCATATCGCCACGTACTACGTTCCACAGCTGCGGCAGCTCATCCAGACTGGTTTTACGGATGAAATGACCGACTTTGGTAATGCGCGGATCGTTCTTCAGTTTGAAATCTTTATCCCACTCGGCGCGGGCAACAGGATCGGTACGCAGTACCTCTTCCAGCACCTCTTTCGAGTTGATCACCATGGAGCGGAATTTCAGGCATTTGAACTTACGTCCGCCCAGCCCCACACGTTCATGACCGTAAATCGGAGGTCCGCCATCGCGGCCAACCATAAATCCGAGCACCATCAACGCCGGTGACAGCGCCAAAATAATGCTCAGCGCGCCGACGATATCGAATGCACGCTTCAGGAAACGTGAAGTGCGCTTCGCCAGGTTGTTATTTACACGCAGAATCATCACTTCATGGCTGAAGATGTAAGCCATATCGGTGCCGTACAGCGGTACACCACGCAGCGTTGGGATCACTGAAACAGAACGGCAATTGTGCATTGCCAGCGTTTTCAGCCAGTGATCGCGGTGCTGGCTCTGTTCGAACTCCACCGCCACGATGAATTGGGTTTCGCTGTTGGTCAGTTGCCACAGCTCTTGTTCGTTGTGTAGCACAGGTACGCCAGAGATGCTGGCCTGCGGGCTGCTCTTATCAACATCGAAGAAGGCGATTACATCAAAGCCCATCACCTCTTCACTCTGCAGCGCCTGCCAGGCTTCCTGCGCGTTGCGGCTGCTGCCGATGATGATGGTTTGCTTCTTCCACATGCCGTAATGATTCAGCACACGTTTAGAGATGGCGCGCGCTAGTGGAATCAGAATCAACGCCAGAACCCAGGTCGCTACCCAGACAAAGCGCGACATTTGCCATTGTGAAAGTGCCGAAATTGACAAATCAATTACAGAGAAAATAAGAATGGTACGAAAGATCTCTTTGAGCTCGAACCAGAATGGTTTGCGGTAAGTATAATGTCGCAGACGAACCCAGAACCAGCCTACGCAAATAACCGATAACGCAATGTGCGTAGCGATTTTCAAATGCAGGTATTTTTCAGATATATCTGCCAGTGGAGAATGGGTGAACGAATTAATCATCGCCATCGCAATAAATAATGCTGCGTTGAAACAAATTAAATCCGAGCACGCCAGTAAAATTTTGGTCAGAAGACTTTTATAAGTAATTTCGTTATCGCGCATATTTAACTCTTTTATATTATTTCTTTAATCCCTAATGCCTCAACGCTGTTTAATAAACGAGCGAAACTTTCACTGCATTTGTTGAGGCAATCTGCGGTAAATTCTCTGAGGCCAAATCAATTCTCACAATAGTAAGCAAGAGAATTGTGATTAATACCAACAGATTAGTCCGACTTCCCTTACCACAGTGGCAGACCGTTAAACCAAGAGAAAGGCGCTTCAGGCACGCTACCGCCCTTGGCTGTCGCTGCCAATACCGCTTTCATCATCCTAATTACAACTTGTTGTATGCGGCATTTTTGCGCTAATTACTGGCCGTGGTCCGCGTGCGATCACAATTCGCAACATTAAGAGGCTATGGAGCACGCTATTAACAACATTGGCGCAGACATTTACTAACACGTTGCTATACTAGTTATTACTGGCTTGTTTACAAGTAGGCCCCGTGTTCCCTGCACTACTTTAGGAAAAAGACTACCAGCCATAAGTATTGATGCCACCCCTTTCAGGCCTTTCCTCTGCAAAATTCAGATTAATTCGATACTCAACGACGCAATACACTGCATTAAAAATGTACGCACTTGTCTGCTGAAAAAAAATAATAGCCGCCGTTATTCAGGTGCAATTTTTATCCATACTTTCATCTTATCTGTGCAAATCGGCAATCAGGGTTATTCTTCTTGCCTGGACATAGCCCGGATTGACCGGGTCAACGGCTATTTGTACGCTTTACGCCAATTCACTATCATCAGATTTAGCTCAATTCGAAGACATTAAGGTGATTAACACATGTTGGAGTGGATCATTGATCCGTCGCTCTGGGCCGGATTAGTAACGCTAATCGTTCTCGAGCTGGTGTTGGGCATTGATAACCTGGTTTTCATTGCCATCCTGGTAGAAAAGTTGCCGTCGAAAGAACGCGACCGCGCGCGCGTGATCGGCCTGCTACTCGCGCTGGTGTCGCGTTTAGCGCTGCTCGCCTCACTTTCCTGGCTGGTTACGCTGACAAAACCGCTGTTTACTCTGCTGGATCATGGGTTCAGCGCCCGCGATCTGCTGCTGCTGTGCGGCGGTTTCTTTCTTCTTTATAAGGCCACCACCGAGTTAAACAGCCGTCTGGAAGGGGCTGACGAGGAAACTGGTCAAAATAAGAACGGTGCTAAATTCTGGCCAGTGGTGGCGCAAATAGTGGTGCTGGACGCCATCTTCTCGCTGGACTCGGTCATTACCGCCGTTGGCATGGTCAATGAGCTGCCGGTAATGATGGCGGCGGTCACAGTGGCAATATTGCTGATGCTGCTGGCGAGTAAGCCGCTGACGCGTTTCGTCAACGGCCATCCGACCATTGTGATTCTTTGCTTGAGTTTCCTGCTGATGATCGGCTTCAGTCTGGTGGCCGAAGGGTTAGGCTTTATTATCCCGAAAGGTTATCTTTACGCGGCGATTGGATTCTCCATCGTCATCGAGATACTCAATCAGCTGGCGATGTTCAATCGCCGCCGCTACCTCACCGCCGGACGTCCGCTGCGCCAGCGCACTTCAGAAGCCGTATTGCGTATTCTGCGCGGCGAAGCGCAGCGTGCGGAGCTTGACGCCGATACCGCGTCACTGGTGGCCGACGGCGAGGAAGGTGCACTCTTCAATCGCCAGGAACGCCGCATGATTGCGCGCGTGTTGGGGCTTGGACAGCGTCAGATTAATAGCATCATGACCTCGCGCCACGACGTTGAGCATATCGACCTCAGCGAAGATCCGGCGGAGATTATGGCGAAGCTCGATCGTAATCAGCACACGCGTATTCTGGTGACCGAACAGGGCCGCGACCCGCTCGGCGTGGTGCACGTGATTGATTTACTGCATCAATCGTTGCACAGCAAATCACTGGATTTACGCTCGCTGATTCGCCAGCCGCTGATCTTCCCTGAGCGTGTCACCTTATTGCAGGCGCTGGAGCAGTTCCGCAATGCGCGCACCCACTTCGCCTTTGTGGTGGATGAGTTTGGTTCGGTAGAGGGCGTGGTTACGCTGAGCGACCTAATGGAAACCATCGCCGGCAATCTGCCGATTGAAGGGGAGAAAGTTGATGCACGCTATGATATTCAGGCGCTGCCCGACGGCGGCTGGGTGGCAAACGGTCATATGCCATTGGAGGATTTAGCCGTCTACGTGCAGTTGCCACTCGATGAAAAACGCAATTACCACACGCTGGCGGGATTGCTGATGGATAGCCTGCAACATGTGCCGCAGGAAGGCGAAGAGTTGCAGATCGGCGATTATCTTTTGCGCACGTTGCAGGTTGAAAACCATCGCGTGCAGAAGGTGGAGATAATGCCGATCGCGCCGTAATTAACCGGGTCGCCATAAATGGCGACCTTACGTTAAGGTTTCGCCGGTTGCTGGCGGTCCAGCCACTGATTCAAGCGCGACTTCGCTTCACTTTGCAGCTGTTGACGTACCACGTCATCCACCGGCAAGGAGTACTGCAAATTATTCCAGCCGCCGTACATGCGCAGCGGAATAGTTTGCTGGTTCAGTAAAGCAGCTAATTTGTCGTCGCCCTGCCAGCCGCGCAGCATCATATTAATGGTGACGTCGAGCTGCTGTTTGACCATATCCACATTGCCTTTGGTCTGCACCGCCAGACGACTGTTGCCACCCTGCAGATCCGGTAAGCTGAAGATGCCCTGTTTGAGCGTGACGCGTCCACTCAACTGCTGAATACCCTGATCGTCGGGCTGATCGTTGGTGACACGATTACTTACGCGCGCCACCGCACGTCGCACCATCTGTTGCAGATTCAGCTGCGAAAGCTGCAAATTAGTCGCTTCCAGATCCGCACTACCCTGCCAGTTGCGTTTTGCCTCTTCAATGCTTAATCCCGCTCCGCTGATATCACCTTTCAGCGAAACGGTACCTTGCAGCGTCTCTGGCAGTTCTAAAGCCTTCAGCAATGGCGCTATGGCGATGTTATTCAGCTCAGGCTGAAACGCCACTTGCGTCACCGGTTTGCGGATATCTACCGAGCCGGGCACCGAGAAATGCCCTTCACCGAATTTGCCTTGCAGCTTACTCAACGTCATCAGACCCTGCTGATTACTGCCGTCGAGCTGCAAATTGGTCAGCGTCAGGCCGCGCCACACGCTGCTATCGGCGGTGAGGTTGAGGGTCAAATCCAGCTGATTCAGCGGCGAATCGCTGTTGTCACGCATCCGCGGCTCCGCAATCACTGGCGTGCTCACCACGTTGGCACGCTGCGGCGCGCTGCTATCCGTCACCGGTGCATTCGCCATCAACGCGTCGATGTTTAAACTGGTGGCATGCAGCGCCAGATTAAGCTGCTGCGGCAACGCCAGACGTCCCTCGGCGCTGCCATCCAGTGCGCTGTCATTAGCGGTAAGCTGCATCTTCTGTAAGGAGAAACGCTGATTGTCGCCGTTCCATTCGCCCTGACCACTCAAGGTACCTTTAATCCCCTGCGTCGGCAGATTGGCGCCGTCGATGGCGTAATTCAACTCATCCAGCTGTCCGACTAAACGATGCGGATACTGCGCCACATTCATTTGCCCTTTGAGATTGACGCTGACATTGCGCTGATTGCGCGAAATTCGGGTAGACAGATTGATGCTGGCCTGTTTGCTGGCATCCTGATCGAGGTTGAGATTGAGGTCGCGGAAATTGTATTCATCGCCGCCTGGCTGCTGCCAAATCAACAAACTATCGGCAAGACGCAATTTGCCAATGTTGAATGACCAGCCGTTATTGCTGTTGCTCACCGGCTCGGCATCGCCCGGTCCAACTGGCGCACCGGTCGGTTTTTGCGCGGCGCTGTCTGGCGTCACGCGGATGATGGCGTTTTTCAGCATCACCTGGCTGACGCTCAATTGATGCGACAATAACGGCCAGAGATTGACATCCAGTCGCATATTATCGGCGGTGACCATCGGCTGCGTGGCGCCAGGCGCAGTCAGACTCATGCGCCCGGCGAGAATGCTGAGCTGCGGCCAGACGTGCCAGCGCAGATCGCCGCCTACCTGAAGCTGATAACCACTGCGCTGCTCTACCTGCTGTACCATATAGGTACGAAAGTCGTTGGGATTGACCAGCAACACCAATGCTGTCATGCCCGCTACGACCACCACTAACAGGATGGCCAGCGTTGTTATCACTCTTCTCATCAATTCCTCATTGCCATCATACTTCAAGTTGCCGCAGCGTTGGCTGCGCTCGCTCACCCCGGTCACTTACTGATGTAAGCTCCCGGGGATTTACTCGCTTGCCGCCTTGCTGCAACTCGAATTATTTTGGCAAGCATTAGTTTTAGTCAGTCTTTATCTATACGGCTGGCATCCGCGCCCTGCTGACCACGATATTTGGCATCTTCGCGACGGTTATACGGTCGCGCAGCGGGGCCCGACAGCGGCTCAAAGCTTAATGCACCAATTAACATGCCGGGACGCAGTGCCAGCGGCAGTTTACCTGAGTTATAGAACTCCAGCACGATGCGGCCTTGCCAGCCCGGATCGATACGGTGCGCCGTGACGTGCACCATCAAACCCAGGCGCGCCAGCGAGGAGCGTCCATCCAGCCAGCCGACCAGATCGTCGGGAATGGTGACCGATTCCAGCGTTACCGCCAGTGCCAGTTCGCCAGGATGCAGGAAAAAGGCTTCGCCTTCTGGCAGCACAATCTCATCGCTCATGACGCGGTCCAGCGCGGCACTGACTTCGTGCTTAGGACCACTCAAATCAATAAATGCCGCCGTGTGGCCGCTAAAAGTGCGGAACTGGTTGCCGAGGCGCACATCCACCGTGGCGCCATTAATGCGTTCCACCGGCGGGCGCGGCTCAATCGCCAACTTTCCGCTGTCCAGCCAGGCTTCAATATCGCGATCGCATAATCTCATCGCAGGTACTCCGTGAATTAAGTGTAGCGAATGGCTACGACAGCGCGTCACGCCGGGGCGGACGCGATGTCGTTAAAGATACTGATTAATCTTGGCCTTGAGGATATCAATCGCGATACGGTTCTTTCCGCCGCGCGGCACAATGATGTCAGCGTACTGCTTGGAAGGTTCAATAAATTGCAGGAACATCGGACGCACGGTCTTCTGATACTGGCTCATCACCGAATCCATTGAGCGGCCGCGCTCATTCACATCGCGCTTCATACGACGCATTAAACAGATGTCCAGCGGCGTATCGACGAAGATGGAGAAATTCATCTCCTGGCGCAGGCGCGCATCGGTTAACAGCAAGATGCCTTCAAGGATGATGACTTTCTTCGATTTGAGATGAATGCAATCGCTGGTGCGGGTGTGCTCAACGTAGCTGTAAACCGGCAACTCAATTTCCTGGCCGGCTTTCAGCGCGCGCAGATGCTGCAACAACAGATCATGATCCATCGCACTCGGATGGTCATAGTTGGTTTTCACCCTCTCTTCCATGGTGAGGTGGCTCTGATCTTTATAGTAGGCATCTTCGGGGATCACACCGATATGCTCGTCACCGACCTGGTCACGGATTTCACGATAGAGCGTGCTGGCGATAAGACTTTTTCCGGATGCGGATGCACCTGCGATGCCAACGATCACGCACTGATGAGACTTGTCAGTCATACTTTTTTAAGACCTGATAACTGGAGCCTGCCTAAGCCGAAGCTGCAACGGGCCGAATGAGAGGGTTTGTTGGCGGCAATTATAGGTATTTCACCGGTTTGATGCCAGAGAAATGGGCCAACGGCTTTTCAGAATATCCCCTTTTGCAGCCAGACGCTTAATCGATACACTGTTCATCTGCCAACACTGTCGCAGGCGTTGGCACTCCGAATGTAGCCACAAGGAAAAGTATGAGCTGGAAAACCCTGACCTATTTTGGCGACAGCATGTTGCTGATCCCGACTGCGGTGATCATCGCGCTGGTCTTGCCATGGAAAAGCGACAACCGCCAAACCGTGTGGTATTGGGTGCTGGCGTTTGGTCTGGCTGGCCTGGTGGTGAGCGTCTCGAAAATACTGTTTCTCGGCTTTGGCATTGGTAGCGCCAGATTTAACTTCACCGGCTTCAGCGGACACAGCGCGATGTCCGCCACGCTCTGGCCGGTGATGATGTGGTTGATCTCCGGTCGCTGGTCGCCGCGTTGGCGTCTGTTTACCATCGGTATCGGCTATCTGATCCCGTTGATGGTTGGCCTATCACGTTTGGTGATCCACGCGCACTCAAAAAGCGAAGTGCTGGCGGGCCTGATGCTCGGTTTCACACTCAGCACCGCATTTCTGCTGACGCAGCGCCGCACTTCGCTGAAGGGCTTTAGTCTGCCGCAGATCGGCGTCGCGCTACTGGTGCCGCTGCTGCTGCTGGGCCACGGTCGCGTCGCCACCACACAACAATTCCTCGAGCGCTTCTCTGCCAATCTTGCCGGCTTAGAAAAGCCTTATACCCGCGCCGATCTTTTTCGCTAACAGCGGTTGGCCCTTTGCGTGCAAAGGGCCAATCAATTCAGTGAATAACGGCTGAAATGCAATTCCCGGCAGAAATCTCAAACAGATGTGCTAGCATGCGAAATAGTGATTGATTGGCGCATTTTCCATCGTGAATCAGGTGCGCGCAGCTGGATTCTTGCATGACCCTCGAAATATTGACTTCACGAGAAAGACCACAACGAATTTGGCTCAATGCCTTGCTCATTGGCGGGCTCACTTTTCTACTGACGCTATTTTGTCTGGAACTGATCGTTGTCAGCGGACGTATTTCACCGCTTTGGTACTCCACCGCGCTGATGACGGTGATCGTGTTTCGTGCCCACTCAAAACACGTTCCCTTGCTGCTGCTTGCTTGCGTGATGGGTACCGCGCTGGCCAATCTGATCATTATTGGTCCCGCGCTCAGCAACATTAAATTTGCCATCTTAAATATGGTGCAGGCGATTCTGGGCGGCTTGATGCTGCGCGCCCTGCTCGATCGCCGCGCCCCGCTTAATTCGTTACTCGACTGGGTACGCTTTGCCTTGTGCGCCGGTCTGATTGCGCCGCTGCTCGGCGGCGTGGTGGCGTTGTGGATGCTGCATGTCGGTAGCAGCGCGTCACTGCCCTTCTTCTCAACCTGGGTGATTTCTGAAGTGATCGGCGTGCTGGCATTTGGTCCGGTGTTATTGCTGTGGCCGAACAAACCGCTGCGCCAGATTTTAACGCCAGGTCGTCAGCTGGAAACCTGCCTGACGCTGCTTGGCACGCTGCTCGCCAGCTATTTATCGCTGCGTTTTCTGCCGTGGCCCTTCACATTTATTGTGGTGATCCTGTTCTGGTGTGCGGTGCGGCTGCCAAAATTTGAAGCCTTTCTGCTGTTCTTCCTGAACGCCAGTTTTATCTCGATTCTGCTCGCCTTTAATTTGGTCAACCTGGCGCAAAACGGCATGCTGCTCGGCCAGGTCAGCACCTGGCTGCCGTTCCTGTTAGTGCTGCTGCCAAGCCACGTGATGGCGCTAGTAATGGATGCCTTCCAGCGCGAAAAACATCACATCAGCGAGAGCGAAACCCGCTTCCGTAACGCCATGGAATATTCTGCGATCGGTATGGCGCTGGTTGCGCCGAATGGGGGCTGGCAGCAGGTCAATCAGTCGCTGTGCCAGACGCTGGGCTTCCCGGCCGATGAACTGAAAAAGCTCACTTTCCAGCAAATTACCCATCCCGACGATCTCAACAGCGATTTGCACCAACTCGAACGATTGGTGGCGGGTGAAATCATGACCTACACCCTGGAGAAGCGCTATTTCCGCAAGGATGGTGAGATCGTTTGGGCGCGCCTGACGGTGTCGATGGTGCGCGACGCCGCGCAGCAGCCGCACTACTTCATCGCGCAGATTATCGATATCTCCGAGCTGAAGCAGAGCGAGCAGGTCAATCGCCGCCTGATGGAACGCATCACGCTGGCCAACGAAGCTGGCGGTATCGGCGTGTGGGAGTGGAATCTGCTGACCGGTGAAATGCTGTGGGACAAGCGCATGTACGAGCTGTTTGGCTTAGGTCCGCATCAAACGCCCACCTACGATCTGTGGGTGCATTTGCTTGATCCCGCCGAGCGGGAAACCGCCGCGCTGGTGGTGCAGCAAGCCATCGAACGCCGCAGCGCTTTCCAGCTGGAATACCGCATCAATTTGCCGGAAGGCCCGCGCTATGTGCGTTCTGAGGCCAACCGCATCCTCAGTCAGGATGGACAGATTGAACGTATGCTTGGCATTTGTCAGGACATCACGCCGCTGCGCGCGCTGAATGAAGCGCTGTTCCAGGAAAAAGAGCGCATGGCGATCACCCTCGACTCCATCGGCGAAGCGGTGATCAGTACCGATGATGAAATGCGCGTTACCTTTATGAATCCGGTGGCCGAAACGCTGAGCGGCTGGCCGCAGGAAAAAGCGGCAGGCGTGCCGATTACCGAGCTCCTCAACATTACGCGCGGCACAAGCGGGCCGCGTGTAGACAACCTGTTGCTGTGCCAGCTGCCGGGCGAAAAAATTTCCCCCGATCTCGATGAAGAGCTGGTGCTGCACACGCCAGACGGCACGCGCGTCGAGATTCATTACAGCATCACGCCGCTGAAAACCCTGACCGGCGCCAGCATCGGCGCGGTAATGGTTATTCAGGATGTCAGTGAATCGCGCAAGGTGATGAAGCGCCTGAGCTACAGTGCCTCACATGACATGCTGACGCGCCTGCCCAATCGTCACAGCTTCGAACAGCGCTTAAAACAGTTGGTGAACGATGCGGCGGCCAATGACAGCCATCACGTATTGGTGTTTATCGATCTGGATAAATTCAAAGCGGTGAACGATACCGCTGGCCACGCCGCCGGTGATGCGCTGCTGCGCGAACTGGCAGAGCTGATGCCGCATCATCTGCGCAGCAGCGATATGCTGGCGCGTTTGGGCGGCGATGAGTTTGGCGTGTTGCTGCCGAATTGCGAAGTGGATCAGGTGCGCGACGTGGTGCAGCGCATCGTCAGCGCCGTGAGCGAATACCGTTTTATCTGGCAGGATCAGCCTTATCACGTGGGCGCGAGTGCCGGCATCACGCAAATTGATCAACGCAACTGTATCAGTAATGTGGTGATGTCCCAGGCTGATGTCGCCTGTTACAGCGCGAAACACGCGGGCCGTGGTCAGTATCACGTTTATCAGGAAGTGCAGATGTAATCTGCCACGTCTGCCCATTGCCAGCCCGCGCTGGCTGCGCTAAAGTCGCCCCCTTTTTTCCGGCATGGGGGATAAATATGTTTATCGGATTCGATTACGGCACAGCAAACTGCTCAATTGCGGTCAGCGATAATGGCACGCCGCGCCTGCTGACACTGGAGAATGGTCAGCGCCTGCTTCCCTCCATGATTTGTGCACCAACGCGTGAAGCGATCAGCGAATGGCTGTATCGCCATCATCAGGTTCCCACGCCCGACAGCGAAGGCACCGCCTTATTGCAGCGTGCGCTGCGTTATAACCGTGAAGAAGACATCGACGTCACGCCAGGCAGCGTGCAGTTCGGGTTGACTGCGCTGCAGCAATACATGGTCGATCCCGAAGACGTGTGGTTCGTGAAATCACCGAAATCCTTCCTGGGCGCGAATGGCCTGAAACCGCAGCAGATCGCTTTCTTTGAAGATCTGGTGTGCGCCATGATGCTGCACATTCGTCAGCAAGGTGAAACCCAGCTCGATCGCCCGATTGAGCAAGCGGTAATTGGTCGCCCGATTAACTTCCAGGGTTTAGGCGGTGAAGAAGCCAACCAGCAGGCGCAAGGTATTTTGCTGCGTGCAGCACAGCGCGCCGGTTTCCGTGATGTCGAGTTCCAGTTTGAGCCGGTGGCGGCAGGCCTGGATTTTGAAGCCACGCTGCAGAAAGAGACGCGCGTGCTGGTCGTGGATATCGGCGGCGGCACCACCGACTGCTCGATGCTGCTGATGGGCCCAGAATGGCGTCACAAAACCGATCGCCGTGAAAGCTTGCTCGGACACAGCGGATGCCGCGTGGGCGGAAACGATCTCGACATTATGCTGGCGTTCAAAACCCTGATGCCGCTGCTGGGCCTCGGTGGCAATACGCAGAAAGGCACCGCGCTGCCCGCGCTGCCATGGTGGAATGCGGTGGCGATCAACGATGTTCCAGCGCAAAGCGACTTCTATTCCGCAGCCAGCGGCAAACTGCTGCGCGATTTGATTCGCGATGCCGAACACGGTGACAAAGTATCGCACCTGCTGAAAGTGTGGCAGCAAAAGCTGAGTTATCGTCTGGTGCGTGCGGCGGAAGAGAGCAAGATTGCGCTGTCGGAGATGAAAGAGACCGACACCTCGCTGGCGTTTATCGCCGCCCAATTGCAGGCGCAGATCAGCGCAGCGCAGCTGGAAGAAGCGATTAACCAACCGCTGGAACGGATTCTGGAGCAAGTGCATCTGGCGCTCGCCACCTGCGAAACCAAGCCAGAAGTGATTTATCTCACCGGCGGTAGCGCACGTTCGCCGGTGCTGCGCGCTGCACTGCAGCATGCGCTGCCCGACACGCCTATCGCCAGCGGCGATGACTTCGCCTCGGTGACCGCCGGCCTGGCGCGCTGGGCCGAAGTGATGTTCAGTTAGTTCCCTCTCCCGCTTGCGGGAGAGGGTTAGGGTGAGGGACAGAACGCACGGTGCGATTTTCCCCTCACCCTGCCCTCTCCCAAAAGGAGAGGGAAAAGCCAAAGATTCTGCCAGATTAGAAATTCACGTTCGCACTGATCCCGCCTACAAACGCATCTTTCACTTCACTCACCGCACCCGGCGCAACCACATATTGCAGGTTCGGACGCAGCTGCAGCCATTTGGTCAGCTGAGCGTTGTAGTAGATCTCATAGTTGTACTCTGAGCCATCCTGAATTGGCAGATAGGTTGGGCTGTTGAAGTCCGTCTCGCCGTTAGCGTTGTTCTGCTCACGCAGTGAACGCGTGTAAGCGCTATTCACGTGAATACGCGCCGCACCGACACCAATCTCATCCTGCGGACGCGCATCAAACGGCCCTTTCCAGGTGAAGCTCACCGACTGATAGTTATCGGTTTTCGAGGTTTTGTGGTCGTTCATCACCGCCTGTACGGTAACGCCCAAGCCACGGCTGGCATCGCCGCCTTGTGCCGTCAACTGCTGTTGCAACAGCACGTAGCCGCCGTAAGCATGATCCTGGCTTTGATAGGCGCCATCGCGCCAGCTGCCGTAGTTGTCGCCGTTAGCCGATGAGTAGTAATACCCGATGCGATAATTACCCGGCAGCTTGTCTGCGCCCAACGTCGGTTTCCAGCCCAACTCTACCGGCACCATATTGCCTTCGGAGTTGCTGGTATCCAGGCGGAAGCCGTCACCGCGATCGTAGTTGGCGCTGTTCTGGTTATAGAAGCCAACCTGGAAGAACACTTCTGGCGTGATATTCACCTTCACGCGGCCGCCCCATTGGGAAACTGGCCAGTTGAACCAGCGATCGCCACGCCAGTTCCCTGCCTGGCCGCTACCAAACGCCAGGTTCTGGAACTTGCTGTCAAAGTTATCGAAATCTTCACCCACGGTCACACGACCCGCTTTCAGGTTCACGGTGTTATCGAACAGACCCTGGCTCAACCAGAACTGGGTCAAGCGCCAGGTTTGGCCGCGTCCGTACACTTCCTGAGGTGATGACAACATGCCAGTACGAGAATCGGCAACCTGATCGGCGATGTTCTGACCATTACGATCGGTAATCGTCACCTGGAATTGCGCGTCCTGCCAGTTGAGCAGTTTTTCCAGGTCGAAGTTAGCGCCAAATGCCCACTGGTCGCTGTAGCGCATGGTGGTGTTGGTATCGGCACCGCCTGCCAGGTTGGAGCCGGTTTCCATGGTGTAGTTAACGTCGAATTTAATGCCGTCGTTTTCCAGCTGCGTTCGGTAACCGCCCCAATCACCAAACATATATGGAGAGTCGTAACTGAAAGCATCAGCGGCCAGCGCAGATGCACTCAGCATCGCAAACATCAGGGTTCCCGCTGCCAGGCGGGGTAAATGCTGCACTGCTTCTTTTCTGTTCATGATGGTTATTCTTATATGAAGTTACTGGAGTGGATCGAACAGAGGATAGTGCTGAGGATTTGTCAGTTTTTGCAAATATGTGCGCAGTTAACCTGAGGTTGATAGTGCGTTAGCGCAATTGTGACGCCTGTCTATGATTGAAAATCTTTTGGCGAAAATGGCATTTTTTGTGAGGCAGAGCAGGAAAATGGCGGGACGCCGCAGCGTCCCTGAAAACATTACAGTTTGCTGGCGCTCGCCAGCTCTTCGATCTCTTGCTTGCTGAGTTCCAGCTGAGTAGCTTTCACCAGCTCATCCAGCTGCTCCAGTGAAGTGGCACTGACAATGGGCGCGGTGATGCCTGGGCGCGCAATCTGCCACGCCAGCGCAACCTGCGTCGCCGACACATCGTGCGAGGCGGCGACATCTTCTAATGCTTCAACAATGCGCTTGCCGCGTTCATTCAGATATTTATCTACGATGCCCTGCCCGCGCTTACTTTTGCTGGCATCTTCCGGCTTTTTGTATTTGCCGCTGAGGAAGCCGCTGGCCAGTGAATAGTAGTTGATCACCCCGAGGCCATTTTTCACCGCGACCTGCTCCAGACCGCTTTCGTACTCCTGACGATCGTAGAGATTGTATTCCGGCTGCAGCGTTTCATAGCGCGCCAGGCCGTGCTGCTTGCTCACATCCAGCGCTTCCTGCAGACGTTTCGCGTTGTAGTTTGACGCGCCAATCGCACGCACTTTGCCCTCTTTGATCAGTGAATCGAAGGCTTTCAGCGTGTCCAGCAGCGGCGTGGTTTCATCATCGCGATGCGCCTGATAGAGATCGATAACGTCGGTTTGCAGGCGGCGCAGTGAATCTTCCACCGCCTGACGAATGTAAGCCGGTTTAAGACCGGTTTTCTCTGGCGACAGCTCCATGCCGACTTTAGTAGCCAGCACGATGCTGTCGCGCTTGCCGCTTTTCTTCAGCCATTTACCGATGATGGTTTCCGATTCGCCCCCTTCGTTACCCGGCGCCCAGCGCGAATAAACGTCGGCGGTATCGATGAAGAACAAGCCCTTCTCCACCAGCGCATCAAGCAGTGAAAACGAGGTTTTCTCATCCACCGTCCAGCCAAACACGTTGCCGCCAAAGGTGAGACGGGGAACGTCGATACCGCTGTCGCCAAGCTGGCGGAGTTTCTGTTGACTCATTTTGTTCTCCTTATTTAAACGAGACAGGTCTGCTATTGAGCTTAGCAAAGGAATTCGTCGCGCTTATGCCTATTGCTGGCAGAATATTTACAGAATATGAATACTTACCTTCGCCAGGACGATATTCTTATTTCCTTCAATTTTTGCCCGATCCGGGCGACTACAATCATTCGTTTGCGTAGTGGCATTTTTATTACGCACCTTGGGAATACGAAACCGCTGGAGAGCACACACCTTGATGAACCGTCGACTCAAAACAAGCTTGCTGGCCGTAGCCGTGATTGCCGTATTGGCTGGCGGATATTACTGGTGGCAACATCCAGCGGAACCGAATAAACAGACGCAGGCTGAAGGTCAGCAGCAGCGTGGACGCGGCGCAAGCGGCAAACGCCCTTTAGCGCCAGTGCAAGCCGCCGCTGCCACAACCAGTAGCGTGCCGTATTTCCTTAGCGGCCTCGGCACCGTCACCGCCGCCAACACCGTCACCGTGCGCAGTCGCGTTGATGGGCAATTGATGGCGCTGCACTTCCAGGAAGGACAACAAGTGGCCGCTGGCGCTTTGCTGGCGGAAATCGATCCGCGTCCTTATCAGGTGGCGTTAACCCAGGCGCAGGGCCAATTGGCAAAAGACCAGGCCACACTCGCCAATGCGCGCCGCGATCTCAGCCGCTATGAGAAACTGGCAAAAACCTCGCTGGTATCGCAGCAGGAACTTGATACGCAACGTTCGCTGGTGAGCGAGACACTAGGCACCATTAAGGCCGATGAAGGCAACGTCGCCAGCGCCCAGCTCAATCTGACTTACAGCCGCATTACCGCGCCAATTGGTGGACGCGTCGGCTTGAAGCAGGTTGATGTCGGCAATTACATCACGTCCGGCGACACTACCGGTTTAGTGGTGATCACCGAAACGCATCCAATTGACGTGGTGTTCAGCGTCGCCGAGAACAACATCAGCCAAATCCTCAAGGCGCAGAAAAGCGGACAGCCGCTGATCGTCGAAGCCTGGGATCGCAGCAACAAAACGCTGCTGACCAGCGGCACGCTGTTGAGTCTCGATAACCAGATTGATGCCACCACCGGCACCATCAAGCTTAAAGCGCGCTTTAGCAACGAAGATGACACGCTGTTCCCGAATCAGTTTGTGAACGCGCGTCTGAAAGTCGATACCTTGCAGGATGCGGTGGTGATTCCGACCGCCGCGCTGCAGATGAGCAACGACGGTCACTTTGTTTGGGTGGTCAACAGCGACAACAAAGTGAGCAAGAAACGCGTTACCGCTGGGTTGCAGGATAGCCAGAAAGTGGTGATCAGCGCGGGCCTCGAAGCAGGCGATCGCGTGGTGACCGACGGGCTGGATCGTCTGACGGAAGGCGCCACCGTTGAAGTGGTGGCACCGCAAAGTGCCGCGACACACAGCACGCGCGCTGCGCAGCCCGCACGCGGAGAGCGTCAATAATGCAGGTGATGCCTCCTGACAGCAGCGGTGGACCTTCGCGCCTGTTTATTCTGCGCCCGGTCGCCACCACGCTGCTGATGATCGCCATTCTGTTAGCTGGCGTGCTCGGCTACCGTTTTCTGCCGGTTTCCGCTCTGCCTGAAGTCGATTATCCAACCATTCAGGTAGTTACGCTCTATCCCGGCGCCAGTCCTGATGTGGTGACTTCATCCATTACCGCGCCGCTGGAACGCCAGTTCGGCCAGATGTCCGGCCTGAAGCAGATGTCGTCGCAGAGTTCGGGCGGCGCTTCCGTGGTGACATTGCAGTTTCAGCTGACGCTGTCACTGGATGTTGCCGAGCAGGAAGTGCAGGCGGCGATCAACTCCGCCACCAACCTGCTGCCTAACGATCTGCCGAATCCGCCGGTGTACAGCAAAGTGAATCCGGCCGATCCGCCAATCATGACGCTCGCCGTTACCACCACCAGCATGCCGCTCACGCAGGTGCAGGACATGGTGGAAACGCGCGTGGCGCAGAAGATTTCCCAGGTTTCGGGCGTGGGTTTGGTGACGCTGTCAGGCGGGCAACGCCCTGCGGTGCGCGTGAAGATGAACACCCAGGCGCTGGCCGCGCTCGGCCTGACCAGCGAATCGGTGCGTACCGCCATTACCAACGCTAACGTCAACTCGGCGAAAGGCAGCCTCGACGGCCCAACGCGCTCGATTACGCTGTCGGCCAACGACCAGATGACCTCGGCGGAAGATTATCGCAAGCTGATCATCAGCTTTAACAACGGCGCGCCGGTGCGACTGGGCGATGTCGCCACCATTGAACAAGGTGCCGAGAACAGCTGGCTCGGCGCCTGGGCAAACCGTCAGCAGGCGATTGTGCTCAACGTGCAGCGCCAGCCCGGCGCCAACATCATCGCCACCGCCGATAATATTCGCGCCATGTTGCCTGGATTAACCGCCACGCTGCCGAAATCGGTGGATGTGAAACTGCTTACCGACCGCACCACCAACATCCGCGCTTCAGTCAGTGATACCCAGCACGAACTGATGCTGGCGATGGCTTTGGTGGTGATGATCATCTACCTGTTCCTGCGTAACGTCCCGGCAACCATCATTCCTGCCGTCGCCGTACCGCTGTCGCTGATCGGCACCTTTGCCGCGATGTATTTCCTTGGCTTCTCGGTCAACAATCTGACGCTGATGGCGCTGACCATCGCCACCGGCTTTGTGGTTGATGATGCCATCGTGGTGATCGAGAACATCTCGCGCTATATCGAAAAAGGCGAAAAGCCGCTGACGGCGGCGCTGAAAGGCGCGGGCGAGATTGGCTTCACCATTATCTCCCTCACCTTCTCGCTGATTGCTGTGCTAATCCCGCTGCTGTTTATGGGCGATGTGATTGGCCGCCTGTTTCGCGAATTCGCCGTGACGCTGGCGGTGGCGATTTTGATTTCCGCCGTGGTGTCGCTGACGCTGACGCCGATGATGTGCGCGCGCATGTTAAGCGCCGAATCGCTGCGCAAGCAGAACCGCTTCTCGCGCGCCAGCGAAGCGATGTTTGACCGCGTTATTGCCAGCTACGGACGCGGCTTAACGCGCGTGCTGCTGCATCCGTGGATCACCTTGTCGGTGGCGCTCAGCACCTTGCTGATCACCGTGTTGCTGTGGATCGTCATCCCCAAAGGCTTCTTCCCGCAGCAGGATAACAGCATTATTCAGGGTACCTTGCAGGCACCGCAGTCGGTTTCCTACGCCAACATGGCGGAGCGCACGCGCGATGTCGCGTCGATCATCATGAAAGATCCGGCGGTGCAGAGCATGACCTCGTTTGTCGGCGTCGATGGCACCAACGCCGCGCTCAACAGCGCTCGCCTGCAAATCAACCTCAAGCCGCTGAATGAACGTGACGATCGCATTCCGGCGGTGCAGCAGCGCCTGCAACAGGCGCTAGCCAAAGTGCCAGGCATTTCACTGTGGCTGCAACCGGTGCAGGATTTGACCATTGATACCCAAGCCAGCCGCACGCCGTACCAGTTCACGCTGCAATCCGGCTCGCTCGAGTCGCTGAGTTTGTGGGTGCCGAAACTGCTGGAGCAGCTGAATACGCTGCCACAGCTGCGTGACGTCAGCAGCGACTGGCAGGATCAAGGACTGGAAGCCTTTGTGCGCGTCGATCGTGACAGCGCCAGCCGGCTGGGCATCAGCATGGCCGATGTAGATAACGCGCTATATAACGCCTTTGGTCAGCGGCTGATCTCCACCATTTACACCCAGGCCAACCAATATCGCGTGGTGCTGGAACAGAACAGCGATGCCACGCCGGGGCTGGCGAGCCTCGACGGCATTCGTCTGACCAGCAGTGACGGCGGCAGCGTGCCGCTTAGCGCCATCGCACAAATTGAGGAGCGCCACGCCGCGCTCAGCATCAACCATCTCGATCAGTTCCCGTCGGCAACCTTCTCGTTCGATGTCGCTGACGGCTATTCGCTGGGCGATGCGGTGAAAGCGGTGAGCGCGGCGGAAGATCAGGTGGGCATGCCCGCCGAGATGATGACGCAGTTCCAGGGCAGCACGCTGGCCTTCGAAGCCGCGTTGTCCAGTACCGTGTGGCTGATCGTGGCGGCGGTGGTGGCGATGTATATCGTGCTCGGCGTGCTGTATGAGAGCTTTATCCACCCGATCACCATTCTCTCGACGCTGCCCACCGCTGGTGTGGGTGCGCTGCTGGCGCTGATGCTGAGCGGCAACGAGCTGGATATCATCGGCATCATCGGCATTATCTTGCTGATCGGTATCGTGAAGAAAAACGCCATCATGATGATCGACTTCGCGCTGGCCGCGGAGCGTGAACAAGGCATGCCGCCGCGCGAGGCAATTTATCAGGCATGCTTGCTGCGTTTCCGTCCGATTCTGATGACGACATTGGCGGCGCTGCTCGGTGCGCTGCCGCTGATGCTGAGCACCGGCGTCGGCGCAGAGCTGCGCCATCCGCTGGGGATCGCCATGGTCGGCGGCTTAGTGGTAAGTCAGGTGCTGACGCTGTTCACTACGCCGGTGATCTATCTGCTGTTTGATCGTCTGTCGCACGCTACGCGCCGTCGCTTTAAACGCTCGGAGGCGCAGTCGTGAAGTTCTTCGCGCTGTTTATCCATCGCCCGGTCGCCACCACGTTGCTGACGCTGGCGATTGCGCTGGCCGGCATTCTCGGCTTCCGTCTACTGCCGGTGGCGCCGCTGCCGCAGCTCGATTTCCCGGTGATTTTGGTCTCGGCTTCGCTGCCCGGCGCATCGCCGGAAACCATGGCGGCCTCGGTGGCAACGCCGCTCGAGCGCTCGCTGGGGCGCATCGCCGGCGTCAGTGAAATGACCTCCACCAGCTCACTGGGCAGCACGCGCATCATTCTGGTGTTCGATTTTGATCGCGACATCAACGGTGCGGCGCGCGATGTGCAGGCGGCAATCAACGCGGCACAAAGCCTGCTGCCAACCGGTATGCCAAGCCGTCCCAGCTACCGCAAAGCCAATCCTTCCGATGCGCCGATCATGATTTTGACGCTGACCTCGGACATTTATAATCCCGGTCAGCTGTATGATTACGCCTCAACGCAGCTGGCGCAGAAGCTGTCACAAATTGAAGGCGTAGGCGATGTGACGGTCGGCGGCAGCTCGTTGCCTGCGGTGCGCGTCGAACTCAACCCGCAGGCGCTGTTCAATCAAGGCGTGTCGCTGGATGCGGTGCGCACCGCCATCAGCAACGCCAACCAACGCCGTCCGCAGGGCGCGATTGATGATGTGCAGCAGCGCTGGCAGTTACGCACCAACGGAGAATTGCAAACCGCCAGCGAATATCAGCCGCTGGTGGTGCATTACAACAACGGTGCGGCGGTGCGGCTCAGCGATGTCGCTAACGTGCAGGATTCGGTGCAGGACGTACGCAACGCCGGGATGACCAACGGCAAAGCGGCGGTGCTGCTGGTGGTGCGCAAATCGCCGGAAGCCAACATCATCGATACCGTTGATCGCATTCGTGGCGAATTGCCGGAACTGCATGACGTGATCCCCGCCGCCATCGATCTGCAAATTGCACAGGATCGCTCGCCCACCATTCGCGCCTCGCTGCATGAAGTGGAACAATCGCTGATCATCGCCGTCGCGCTGGTGATTCTGGTGGTGTTTGCCTTCCTGCGCGACTGGCGCGCGACGCTGATCCCCGCCGCTGCGGTGCCGGTTTCGCTGATTGGCACCTTTGCCGCCATGTATCTGTGCGGTTTCAGTCTGAATAACCTGTCGCTGATGGCGTTAACCATCGCCACCGGTTTTGTTGTCGATGACGCGATTGTGGTGCTGGAGAACATTGCGCGCCACGTCGAAGCGGGCATGAAGCCGCTGCAGGCGGCGCTGACCGGCGTGCGCGAAGTCGGTTTTACCGTGCTGTCGATGAGCCTGTCGCTGATTGCCGTGTTCCTGCCGCTGCTGATGATTGGCGGCATCATTGGCCGCTTCTTCTCAGAGTTTGCCATCACGTTGTCGGTGGCGATTCTGATCTCGCTGTTTATCTCGGTCACGCTGACGCCGATGATGTGCGCTTATCTGCTCAAGCCGCAGGTCAAGCGTAGCCAGCCACGCACGCGCGGTTTCGGCAAGCTGCTGATGAAGGTGCAAAACGGCTACGCGCGCTCACTAGGTTGGGTGCTGAACCACGCTATTTGGGTGCTGATGCTGCTGCTCGGCACCGTGGCTCTTACGGTTTGGCTGTTCATCTCGATCCCGAAAACCTTTATGCCGGAGCAGGATACCGGCCGCTTACAAGGGTTTATCTCGGCGGACCAGAGCATTTCGTTCCAGGCGATGCGCGGCAAGCTGCAGGATTTCATGAACATCATCAAAGCCGATCCGGCGGTGGATAACGTCACCGGCTTTACCGGCGGTTCGCGCACCAATAGCGGCTCGATGTTCGTCTCGCTCAAACCGCTCTACGAGCGCAGCGAAAGCGCGCAGCAAGTGATCGCCCGGCTGCGTATCAAGCTGGCAAAAGAGCCGGGCGCCAATCTCTATCTCAACGCGGTACAGGACATTCGCATTGGCGGACGTGAATCCAACGCCAGCTATCAATACAGTTTGCTGTCGGACAACCTGAATGATTTGCGCGAATGGGAGCCGAAAATCCGTCAGGCGTTTACCGCCCTGCCCGAGCTGGCGGACGTCAACTCGGATCAGCAGGATAACGGCAGCGAAATGAATCTGACCTACGATCGTGAAAGCATGGCGCGGCTCGGCATCGATGTGTCTGCCGCTAACGCGCTGCTGAATAACGCCTTTGGTCAGCGCCAGATCTCCACCATTTATCAGCCGCTCAATCAGTACAAAGTGGTGATGGAAGTCGATCCGCGTTACACCCAGGACATCAGTTCACTCGATCAGATGTTTGTGATTAACAGCGACGGCAAAGCGATTCCGCTGAGCTGGTTTGCCAAGTGGCAACCGGCCAACGCGCCGCTGTCGGTGAACCATGAAGGCTTGTCGGCGGCGTCCACCATTTCGTTCAACCTGCCGGAAGGCGTGTCGCTGTCGCAGGCGTCTGAAGCCATCGATCGCACCATCACCGCGCTTGGCGTGCCCTCCAGCGTGCGCGGCAGTTTTGCCGGCACCGCGCAGGTGTTCCAGCAGTCGCAATCCAACCAGCTCTACCTGATGCTGGCAGCGATTGCGGCGGTGTATATCGTGCTCGGCATTCTGTATGAGAGCTACGTGCATCCGCTGACCATTCTCTCTACGCTGCCGTCGGCGGGCGTCGGCGCGCTGCTGGCGCTGGAACTGTTCGATACGCCGTTCAGCCTGATTGCGCTGATCGGCATTCTGCTGCTGATCGGTATCGTGAAGAAAAACGCCATCATGATGGTCGACTTTGCGCTGGATGCCGAGCGCAACGGCAATCTGTCGCCGCGCGACGCCATCTTCCAGGCATGCCAGCTGCGCTTCCGCCCGATTCTGATGACCACGCTCGCCGCGCTGTTTGGCGCGCTGCCGTTGGTATTGACCAGCGGTGACGGCGCGGAACTGCGTCAGCCGCTCGGCATCACCATCGCCGGGGGGTTGGTGATGAGCCAGCTGCTGACGCTCTACACCACGCCGGTGGTCTATTTGATGATGGATAAGCTGCGGCGGCGTAAGAAAAAAGTGTTGGTAGCGGGTTAAGGGAGGTCGCCATGAATGGCGCCCCTACCCACCCAGCATTCGTAGGGTCACCATTTAGGGTGACCGTATAGCAGAGGAGATTCAGTGAACACGCAAAACGCCACCGTGCGCTGGCAGCTGTGGATCGTCGCGTTTGGCTTCTTTATGCAGGCGCTGGATACCACCATCGTTAACACTGCGATCCCCTCGATGGCGCGCGATCTCAACGTCAGTCCGCTGAATATGCACTCGGTGATCGTTTCCTATGTGCTGACCGTGGCGATTACGCTGCCAATCAGCGGCTGGCTGGCGGACCGATTTGGCGTGCGCAATATCTTCTTCTGCGCCATTGTGCTGTTCAGCATCGGCTCGCTGCTGTGCGCCTTCTCCACCACGCTGGATGAGCTGATTATGGCGCGCGTGGTGCAAGGCATTGGCGGTGCGATGATGGTGCCGGTTGGCCGTTTGACGGTGATGAAAATCGTGCCGCGCGAGCAATATATGTCGGCGATGACTTTCGTCACCACGCCGGGACAAATTGGTCCGCTGCTCGGCCCGGCGCTGGGCGGGATTCTGGTGCAGTACGCCAGTTGGCACTGGATCTTCCTGATCAACATTCCGGTTGGGATTATTGGCGCGATTGCCACGCTAACGCTGATGCCCAACTACACCATGCAGACGCGGCGTTTCGATTTTCTCGGCTTTGTGCTGCTGGCTGTTGGCATGGCGACTTTAACGCTGGCGCTGGATGGCCAGCGCAGCTCCGGCGGATCGCCGCTGTTGCTCGGCTTACTGATTCTGGTTGGCGTGTTCTCGCTGCTGTTCTACCTGATGCATGGCCGCAATAACGATAACGCACTGTTTAGCCTGAAACTGTTTGATAACCGCATCTATTCGATTGGCCTGCTCGGCAGTTTTACTGGTCGTATCGGTAGCGGCATGCTGCCGTTTATGACGCCGATCTTCCTGCAGGTCGGACTCGGCTACAGCCCGTTCCACGCCGGATTGATGATGATTCCGATGGTGCTCGGCAACATGGGCACCAAACGCGTGGTGGTACGCATCGTTAACCTGTTTGGTTATCGCCATGCGTTAGTCGGCGCGACGATCGCGCTGGCGCTGGTGGTGCTGCTGTTCCCGCTGGTGGCGCTGCTCGGCTGGATCTGGCTGCTGCCGGTGGTGCTGTTGCTGCAAGGCATGGTGAATGCCATCCGCTTCTCCTCGATGAACACCTTGACGCTAAAGGAACTGCCGGACGATCTGGCTTCGAGCGGCAACTCGTTGTTATCGATGATCATGCAGCTGTCGATGAGTATTGGCGTCACCGTGGCCGGTTTGCTGCTGGGCGCATTCGGTCACGGCGTGGTGACCGACAGCGCGGCGGCCCATCAAACCTTTATTTACACCTATCTGTGCATGGCGCTGGTGATAGCGCTGCCGGCGTTTGTATTTTGGCGCGTACCGAAGGATGTCAGTAAAAACGTTGACCTTAGAGGCAGGAGCAAAGGATGAAACGGCCGGTAAAATGGGGCATTGGCGCCAAACTGTTTGCGGCGATTTTTTCCACCTGCATGCTGGTGATCATCACCATGCATTGGGGCGTGCGGCTCAGCTTTGAGCACGGCTTTGTGGACTACATCAAAAAAGGCAACGAACAGCGCTTAACCCTGCTGAGCGATGCGCTGGCCGATCAGTATGAGCAGCACGGTAGCTGGGATTTTCTGCGTACCAATGACAAGCTGATTTTTTCTATCTTGCGCTCGCTGGAGCAGAATCCTGGCAGCGTTAACCAGCTACCGCCGCACGGCTGGCGCACGCAGTTCTGGATTATCGATCAGCAATACAAAGTGCTGTCAGGGCCGCGTCAGCCAGTGCCGCCGGAAGGCACACGACGCAATATCACCACCAGCAACGGCAAGATTGTTGGCTGGGTGATTGCCTCACCGGCCGAACGTCTAACGCGCAGCACCGACATCAACTTTGATCAGCAACAGCGACGTACCAGCTGGATGATCGTGGCGTTAACCGGTTTACTCGCTGCGTTGGTCACCTGGCTGTTGGCGCGCGGTTTACTGGCACCGGTGAAACGACTGGTAGATGGTACGCACCATCTGGCGGCGGGCAATTTCGCCACCCGCGTGGAAGTCGGCAGCAGCGATGAACTCGGTCAACTGGGCCGCGACTTCAACCTGCTTGCCAGCTCGCTGGAGAAAAACGAAAGCAACCGCCGCGCCTTTATGGCCGACATCTCCCATGAACTGCGCACGCCGCTGGCGATACTGCGCGGTGAGCTTGAAGCGATGCAGGATGGCGTACGCAAGCTGACGCCCGAAGCCATCAGCTCGCTACAAAGCGAAGTGGTGGTGCTGACTAAACTGGTCGACGACTTGCATCAGCTGTCGCTGTCCGATGCGGGCGCCCTCGCCTATCGCAAACAGCCGGTTGATTTGGTTAATCTGCTGGAAGTGGTGGCTGGCAGCTTCGGCGAACGTTATCGCAGCCGCGGCTTATCGCTGAATCTGGCATTGCCCGCGCAGGCCGAGAGCTTTGGCGATCCCGATCGTCTGATGCAGCTGTTCACCAATTTGCTGGAAAACAGCCTGCGTTATACCGACAGCGGCGGCGCGGTGCAGCTCTCGATGGCGCTGGCGGGTGAAAACTGGCAGCTGAAGTTTGCGGATAGCGCGCCGGGCGTCGATCCGGCCCATCAGGCACAATTATTTGAACGATTTTTCCGCGCGGAAAGTTCGCGTAATCGCGCCAGCGGCGGCTCGGGGCTTGGCCTGGCGATCTGTAAAAACATCGTGGAAGCGCATGACGGCAGCATCAGTGCGGATCACTCTGATTTAGGTGGACTGCAAATCACGCTAAACTTGCCGTATGTTCCTCACTAGACGTCCCATATGAGCCCGGAAAATAGCGATCCTCTGATCCTTGTTGTAGAAGATGAACCCAAACTGGCGCAGCTGATGATTGATTATCTGCAGGCATCCAACTATCGCACGCACCACATTGCCGACGGTAACGAGGTGTTGAGCTACGTACAGCAAACACCGCCGGATCTGATGCTGCTGGATTTGATGCTGCCCGGCCGCGATGGCTTAACGCTGTGCCGCGAAATTCGCCGCTTCTCCGAGTTGCCGATCATCATGGTGACCGCGCGTACCGAAGAGATTGATCGCCTGCTGGGGCTGGAAATCGGTGCCGATGACTATATCTGCAAGCCGTTCAGCCCGCGTGAAGTGGTGGCGCGCGTCAAAACCATTTTGCGCCGCGTCAAACGTTCACCGGAAGAAGCGCAGCAGGAATCGCATCTGCATATTGATGAGAGCCGCTTTCAGGCCAGCTGGCGTGAACAGCAGCTGGAGCTGACGCCTGCGGAGTTTCGTCTGCTGAAAACGCTGGCGCTGGAGCCGGGAAAAGTGTTCTCGCGCGAGCAGTTGCTCAATCATCTCTACGACGATTACCGCGTGGTCACCGATCGCACCATCGACAGCCACATCAAAAACCTGCGCCGCAAGCTGGAAAGCCTCGATGCGGAACAGCCGTTTATCCGAGCCGTATACGGCATGGGCTATCGCTGGGAAGCGGACGTCTGCCGCTTGCTGTAACCTGCAGCGGCTTACGTTGATCAAGGTCAATTTACATCGGGTGCGGGCCTGCCTACAATTCCCCACCTTTTGCAGGGCCGTATAATGCGGCCGCTGCACCTGCCATCCGCGATGGCATGCTGACCTGACATCAGTGAGAAAATCCATGTTAAAACCTGAACTGCTTTCTCCAGCGGGATCGCTGAAGAATATGCGCTATGCCTTTGCCTACGGCGCTGACGCCGTCTATGCCGGCCAACCGCGCTACAGCCTGCGCGTACGCAATAACGAATTCACCCACGAAATTCTGGCCAAGGGCATCAATGAAGCCCATGAACTGGGTAAGAAATTCTACGTGGTGGTCAACATCGCCCCGCACAACGCCAAACTGAAAACCTTTATCCGCGATTTGACGCCGGTGGTGGCGATGCAGCCGGACGCGCTGATCATGTCCGATCCCGGCTTGATTATGCTGGTGCGTGAAGCCTTCCCGCAGATGCCAATTCACCTGTCGGTGCAGGCCAACGCGGTTAACTGGGCGACGGTGAAATTCTGGCAGCAAATGGGGCTGACGCGCGTGATTCTGTCGCGTGAGCTGTCGCTGGATGAGATCGCCGAAATCCGCCAGCAGGTACCGGAAATGGAGATTGAAATCTTCGTGCACGGCGCGCTGTGCATGGCCTATTCCGGCCGCTGCCTGCTCTCCGGCTATCTTAACAAACGCGATCCTAATCAAGGGACCTGCACCAACGCCTGCCGCTGGGAATATAAAGTGGAAGAAGGCAAGCAGGACGAGGTTGGCAATATTGTCGGTTTCCATGAGCCGGTTAAGGTGCAAGAACCTACGCTCGGCGTTGGTGCGACCACTGACCGCGTGTTCCTGCTGGAAGAGAAGATGAAACCGGGTGACGTGATGAGTGCCTTTGAGGACGAACACGGCACCTACATCATGAACTCAAAAGATCTGCGCGCGGTGGCGCACGTTGAACGTCTGAGCCAAATGGGCGTGCATTCGCTGAAAATTGAAGGTCGCACCAAATCCTTCTACTACTGCGCGCGCACCGCGCAGGTTTATCGTCGCGCCATTGACGATGCCGCTGCCGGCAAACCGTTCGACCCGGTGCTGCTGGAGACGCTGGAAGGCCTGGCGCATCGCGGTTACACCGAAGGTTTCCTGCGTCGTCATACCCATGACAGCTATCAGAACTATGAGCAAGGTTTCTCCATCTCCGAGCGCCAGCAGTTTGTCGGTGAATTCACCGGCGAACGTCGCGGCGACTGGGCGCAGATTGCGGTGAAGAACAAGTTTATGCTCGGGGATGCTGTCGAGATCATGACGCCAGAAGGCAACCTCAACTGCACGCTCGAAACCATGCAGAACGATAAAGGATCGGCGGTAGACGTGGCGCCAGGCGATGGGCATCGCGTGTGGATCCCGGTACCGGAATCGGTCAACCTCACCTTTGCCCTGCTGCTACGTAACTTCACCGATGGCAACAGCACCTACGATCCACACGGGAAAAATCGCACGTAATGAAAAGATTTCGGCGAAGTTAGATTAGGATCACAGACCACCTCTTCGCCTCGCTTTAGAATCCCGCCTGCTGCTAACGAGTAAGAATAAAAGCAGGTAGTACCAGGAACCACCTCATTCACCCGCCCGGCTCCCCCGTGCGGGTTTTCTTTTTTTCGTCTCCCGCCGATAAAGTTCTCTCCCCAGCTATGCTATAACCAGTGCTCTGTCTCTCGCATCAAGGAACTGATAATGCAAAACAAACCGCTGACGCTGCTGATCCTCAATGGGAAAGGCGCCGGTAATGAAGATTTGCGCGCTGCGGTGAATAAGCTGCGTGATGAAGGCTTTAATCTGGCGGTGCGCGTCACCTGGGAAAAGGGTGATGGCGATCGTTATGTACAAGAAGCGGTCGCTTTGCAGGCAGAAACCGTGGTGGCGGGAGGCGGCGATGGCACCATCAATGAAATCGCGACCGCGTTAGCGAGATTGCCAGAGCAACAACGTCCAGCGCTGGGCATTTTACCGCTCGGCACCGCCAATGATTTCGCCACCAGCGTCGGTATTCCCGAAGGCATGGAACCGGCTTTACGCTTAGCGCTGGTGGGAAAAGCCACGGCGATCGATTTGGCGCGCGTGAATGGCGATCGCTACTTTATCAATATGGCGACCGGCGGATTTGGCACCCGCATCACCACCGAAACCCCTGAAAAGCTGAAATCGGCGCTGGGTGGCGTGTCGTACTTTATTCATGGGTTGATGCGTGTCGATGCGCTTAAGCCTGACAGCTGTGAAATCAGCGGCCCTGGCTTTAACTGGCAAGGCGATGCGCTGGTGATTGGCATTGGCAATGGACGTCAGGCCGGTGGCGGGCAAAAGCTCTGCCCGGATGCGCTGATCAATGATGGACAGCTCAACCTCAGCATCGTCACCGCGCAAGAGCTGCTGCCCACGTTGCTGCATTCCCTGACGCGTGACGATGAAAATCCAAATATCGTCACCGCGCAGTTGCAGTCACTCACCATCCGCTCACCGCATGAGATGACGTTTAATCTGGATGGCGAACCGCTGACGGGAAGTGAGTTTGAGATTGAAGTGATGGCGGGCGCACTGAGCTGCCGCTTGCCGCCGCAGTGCCCATTATTAGCGTGATTTTTCGCGGGTCGCCAATCATGGCGACCCAGTCGCTGATTTAGACTTTCATCCAGCGGCGTTCCAACGCGGAAACCGCTACCGCTTCCAGCACCTTCTGCACCTGCAATCCTTCGGCGAAATCTGGCCACATGCGATCGCCAGCGGCAATGCCATTGATCAAATCGCGGATCTCGACGGTTTTCTGATCGTTAAAACCGATGCCGTGTCCGGCAGAGACGCAGAAATTGGCGTAATCCGGATGTGCCGGACCGGTCAAAATGGTTTTGAAACCCTGACGTCCTGCCGGTTCATCGTGGATGTACAGCTCCAGCTCGGCCATACGTTCCTGGGTATAACGCAGCGTGCCTTTGGTGCCGGTGACCACATAAGTCAGACCCATTTTGCTGCCGCAGGCGATACGCGAGGTTTCAAACACGCCGTGCGCCCCGTTTTTAAAGCGCAGCAAGGCACTGGCCTGATCTTCATTTTCCACTGGCAGCAGGCGCGCCTTGTCCTTTGGATCCGGACGCTCTTTAATCACCGTCATCATATCGCCGCTGACTTCTTCAATATCACCGACCAGATAGTGCGCCATATTCACAATATGCGCGGCGAGGTCGCCTAACGCGCCTAATCCCGCCAGCGCTTTCTGGCAGTGCCAGTCGAGTGGGGTTTCCGGGCGTGCCAGATAATCTTCGTTGTGCGTGCCGTAGAAATGCACCACGTCGCCGATTTCACCACGAGCGATAATCTCGCGCGCCAGCTGGCTGGTCGGGTTTTTCATGTAGTTGAAACCGACCAGCGTTTTCACGCCCGCCTGCTGCGCCGCTTGCACCATCTCTTCCGCATCGGCCACTGACAGCGATAACGGTTTCTCGGAGTAAACGTGCTTGCCGTTACGAATCGCTTCCAGCGCCATCTCTTTGTGCAGGAAGTTTGGCGCACAGATATCAACCACATCGATGTTTGGATCGCGTACCAGCTCACGCCAGTCGCCAGTAGAACGTGCAAAGCCAAAGGTTGCCGCTTGTTTCGCCGCCAGCTCTGGATTTACCTCCGCCAGCATCTCACGCACGATCTCGCCTTTCAGGGCAAAAACCGTGGGGGCCTGAGCGTAGGCAATCGCGTGACAACGACCGATGTAACCACTGCCAATAATACCGATTCTGACTTTGTTCATGACTAATCCTGCATTCGGGTAAGCGTTGATGTGGAATATATGTTTCGCTTTTTGCCCCGACAACGGTGAAATGAAATATCTGTGATCATGCATGCGAGGTATCTGACAAAATCGACAAATCAGAATGTAATTTTGCATAGAGTTGGTGATCATCGTCACAAAATGGATTCTGTCAGCCGTGATTCTACTGCTCTGAGTTCGCTTATAACGTGCAATTGACGCTTTATTCAGCAGTCAGAACGAATTGTGAAAAAGAGTTTTGACAAGGCGAGGTCCGCTCGATAATATGCGCCCCGTTCAAACGATTCCTCTGTAGTTCAGTCGGTAGAACGGCGGACTGTTAATCCGTATGTCACTGGTTCGAGTCCAGTCAGAGGAGCCAAATTCTTGAAAAGAGCAGCCTATAAGGCTGCTTTTTTTGTGTCTGCGATTTGGGTGCTGTTTTCCCCCTCACCCTGGCCCTCTCCCACTGGGAGAGGGAACCCTCCCCTGCATCATGCCTTTATGCACTCGCCGATCGGCACCCTCTCCTTTGGGAGAGGGTTGGGGTGAGGGGAACATGACGCTCTGTGATTCTGTTCACAACTCTTTTAACGCCGACTTGTATGGTAGTATTTGTGCGCGTATTTTTTCATCATTGCATTCCCGTTGGAGTAGATGATGAAAAGTGTAGTGATAGAGCAACCGGGTGAACTGGTACTAGCAGAGCGTCCACTGCCGCAACCCGCTGCAGGTGAAGTACGCGTGAAGGTGCAATTTGCCAGCATCTGCGGTTCCGATGTGCATATCTGGCACGGTCACAATCCTTTCGCTAAATATCCACGCGTCATTGGTCACGAATTTTTTGGCCTGATCGATGCAGTCGGCGCTGACGTTGCCGCCAGCCGCATTGGCGAACGCGTGGCTGTCGATCCGGTTGTCAGCTGCGGTCACTGCTATCCCTGCTCCATTGGTCGCCCAAACGTCTGCAAAGAGTTGCAAGTGATTGGCGTGCACCGCGACGGCGGCTTTAGCGAATATGCCGTCGCACCAGCTAAAAACGCCTTCCGCCTGCCGGATAGCATTCCCGACAAACTCGCCAGCATGGTCGAACCTTTCACCATCGCGGCCAATATCACCGCCTTCCTCAAACCACAGCCAAACGATGTGGCGCTGATTTACGGTGCCGGTCCAATGGGCCTCACCGCCATTCAGGTGCTGAAAGGCGTATACGGCGTTGAACAGGTCTTGGTGGTTGATCGTCTGCCGGAACGTCTGGCGCTGGCGCAGGAAAACGGTGCCGATCAGGTGTTCAACAACAGCGAGATTCCATTAGCCGCGCAGCTGGAAGGCGTGCAGCCAACGCTGATTATTGATGCCGCCTGCCATCCGACGATTCTGGCCGAAGCCGCTGCCCTCGCCTCACCTGCAGCGCGTATCGGCCTGCTGGGCTTCTCTGGCGAGCCGTGCAGCATTACGCAGCAAAGTCTCACCAGTAAAGAGCTGTCGCTGTTCACCTCGCGCCTCAACAGCAATCGCTTCCCGCAGGTGATTGAGTGGATTGAGCAAGGCCAGATCCAGCCGGAGAAACTGGTGACGCACTATTTCTCGCTGGCCGAGGTGGAGCAAGCCATGACGCTGTTCGAAAAAGATCCCCGCACCTGCTGCAAAGTGATCCTACAAATGGGTTAAGTTAACCCGCACACCAGGTGTCCCCATGCCGGTCCCTTACCCGCCGGCATTATTACTATAAAAATGACGATGACGGAGTTTCTATGTTTAAGAACCTGCGCTGGACCCTCGTACTGCTGTTGTTCCTGGTGTTTATGATCAACTACCTGGATCGTATCGCCCTCTCTCTGACCGTACCGCTGGTGGAAAAAGACCTGATGATCAACGCCGAACAGTTCGGCATGATTTTCGGCAGCTTCTTCTTCGGTTATGCCCTGTTCAACTTCATCGGTGGCTTAGCGACCGATAAATTCGGCCCGACTATCGTGCTCGGCACCGCCGTTGGCATGTGGTCGCTGTTCTGCGGCCTGACCGCGATGGCGACCGGCTTCTGGTCGATGATGATTCTGCGCGTGCTGTTTGGCATGGCGGAAGGCCCCATCTCGGCGTCGGCGAACAAAGCGATTAACGGCTGGTTCCCGAAAAAACAGGCCGCCACCGCGATGGGTTTACTCAGCTCGGGTTCACCGCTGGGTGGCGCGGTTGCCGGCCCGATTGTGGGTTATCTGGCGCTGTCGTTCGGCTGGCGTCCGGCGTTTGTGGTTATCGCCGCGATTGGTTTTGTCTGGCTGGCGCTGTGGTTCTTCTTCGCGTCAGATAACCCGGCGAAAAGTAAGCGCGTATCGGCGGAAGAGCGTGCCTTGGTGGAAAAACTGAAAGCAGAAGAACCGGCTGACGTGATCGACCCAAGCGGCAACGCGCACGGTTTGGGCTTCTATCTGCGCCAGCCGATCATTCTGGTCACCGCCTTTGCCTTCTTCTGCTACAACTACATTCTGTTCTTCTTCCTGAGCTGGTTCCCGGCGTATCTGGTGCAGGCGCACGGCCTCGACATCAAAGCGATGAGCATCACCACCATGATCCCGTGGATTGTTGGCTTCGTGGGCCTGGCATTGGGTGGCTGGATCTCCGATAAGATTTTCAACATCACCGGCAAGCTGCTGCTTTCACGAAAAATTGTGCTGGTGGTTTCACTTACCGCCGCCGCGATTTGCGTGGCGCTGGCAGGTACGATAAAAGAGGTCAACTCGGCGGTGATCATGATGTCGATCTCCATCTTCTTCCTCTACATCACCGGCGCGATTTACTGGGCGATTGTGCAGGATGTGGTGCATAAAAGCCGTGTCGGCAGCATCAGTGGCTTTATCCATCTGATTGGTAGCCTGTCAGGCGTGATCGGCCCAGTGGTGACGGGCTTCATCGTGCAGCACTCCGGTAAGTTTGACAGCGCCTTCATCCTCGCAGGTGCGGTGGCAGGCGTCGGTGCGCTGCTGGTGCTGCTGGTAATTCGCGAACCCAAGGCCAACAATAAACCGGTTTCAGTGTAAATCTCATGGGGCGCTGAGCGCCCCATTTGCCAAAAGGAATGACTATGTTAGAGCTTGAACGCCTCCCCGCTGATGTCCAACGTCCCGCTTACGATCGCAGCCAACTCAAAACCCGCATGGTGCACATCGGCTTTGGTGCCTTCCATCGTGCGCATCAGGCGCTGGCAACCGATAAGCTGGCGGCACAGGGCAGCGATTGGGGTTACTGCGAAGTGAATCTCAACAGCGGCACGCTGATTCAGGCGCTGCGTCAGCAGGATCTGCTCTACACGCTGACCGAAATGGCCGATGAGAGTTTACACACGCGCGTGATTGGCGTGGTGACGCAAGCGCTGCATGGCAAAGGCGACGGCATTGATTCAGTGATTGAGGCGATGAGCCAGCCGGATGTGGCGATTGTCTCGATGACCGTGACCGAGAAAGGTTATTGCTACATGCCCTCGAGCGGCAAGCTCAATCCCGATCATCCCGATATTGTGCACGACATCGCGAATCCCACCGAGCCACGCTCGTTGCCCGGCCTGATTCTGGCGGCCATTATCCGCCGCCGCGAACGTCATCTGCCGCCGTTTAGCGTGATGTCCTGCGACAACATGCCGGAAAACGGCCATGTCACGCGCAACGTGATCACCCAGCTGGCCGAGCGCCACAGCGCTGAACTGGCGGAGTATATCCAGACGCACATCACCTTCCCTTCAACCATGGTCGATCGCATCGTCCCGGCCATGACCGATGCAGCGTTCGACACGCTGGCGGAACGTTTGGGCAGCCGCGATCCGGTGGCGGTTGAAGCCGAACCGTTTTTCCAGTGGGTCATCGAAGACAACTTCGTTAACGGACGTCCGGCGTGGGAAAACGCCGGTGCGGAGCTGGTCAGCGATGTGCTGCCGTTCGAAGAGATGAAGCTGCGGATGCTCAACGGCAGCCACTCGTTCCTCGCCTATCTCGGTTTTCTCGCCGGTTATGAGCACATCAGCGATTGCATGGCCGATGCCAGCTATCGTGCGGCGGCACGCGCGCTGATGTTGCAGGATCAGGCGCCGACGCTGCACACGCAGGGCGTCGATCTCGAAGCCTATGCCGATTCACTGATTGCGCGTTACGAGAATCGCGCCATCAAACATCGCACCTATCAAATCGCCACCGATGGCACGCAGAAGCTGCCGCAGCGTCTGCTGGATAGCGCACGCTGGCATCTGCGCAACGGCACCTCCTGCGATTTCGTGTTGCTGGGCGTGGCAGGCTGGATGCGCTACGTCAGCGGCGTGGATGAGCAAGGCCAGGCCATTGAGATTCGCGATCCGCTGAAAGATCAGCTGGCAAATATCGTGGCTAACAGTGATGACGGTGCAGATCGTGTTAAAGCGTTGCTCGGCCTAACTGCCGTGTTTGGCGACGATCTGCTTCAGCAGCCGGCCTTTGTCTCACGCGTGACCGAACTCTATCTGCAGCTGGTGCAACAGGGTGCGCGCGCCACGGTGCAAAGCCTCGTCACACAAGGCTAAGCGCCTGCACAAATGTGTAGCGCAGACGCAGCGCGCTGATTAGACTGAACCTTTCTTAACGGGCTGGCAGATGCCAGCCGTAATACGGATATTGCTGCATGTCGACTGCCTATACCATAACCACCAGCGAACCGGTAAATCAGCAGATCTATCGTTATCTGCGTAAAGATATTGTGACCTGCGTTATACATCCGGGCTCGCTGCTGTCGGAGAAGGAAGTGTCGGCGCGTTTTAACGTATCGCGTCAGCCGGTACGTGAAGCTTTCATCAAGCTGGCGGAAGCCGGACTGGTGCAGGTGTTACCGCAGCGCGGCACCTTCGTACGCAAAATCTCTGCCCAACGCGTGGCCGACGGCCGCTTTATCCGTGAAGCGGTAGAGATCGCCGTGGTACGCCGCGCCGCGCAGGAGATTGGTGCCAGCGGATTGATGGCGCTGGAGCACAACCTGCAACTGCAGCGTCTCGCCGCCGAACGTCATGACAGCCAGGCCTTCTTAGGACTGGATGATGAGTTTCACCGTCTGATTGCGGAAGGGATTAACTGCCTGCTGGCGTGGGAAACGGTGGAGAACATCAAAGCGGCTATGGACCGCGTGCGCTTTCTGACCCTGAGCGAAGTGTCACCGCCGGAGCGTTTGATTCAGCAGCATGAAGATATCTATAACGCGTTGAAAGCGCATGATGTTGACGCGGCTGAAAGCGCGATGCGTCGTCATCTACAGGAGATGATTTTGACCATTACGCCGATTGCCGAGCGTAATAGTGAGTGGTTCGAAGCGCCTTGATTTAGTGCTCGCTGTCCCCCTCCTCGGTCCTCCCCCATTAATGGGGGAGGAAGATGCTGCAATATGTAAGTGTTGAAGCAGCATGTGGCAGCATCCCCTTCCCCCGCTCGCGGGGGAAGGCCGGGATGGGGGACAGCGAGCACAGCCCCCACTCAATCAGGCAATGGTCACATCTTTCGACAGATAAACATCCTGCACCGCATTAATCAGCTGCACGCCCTCTTTCAACGTCTTCTTGAACGCCTTGCGCCCCAGAATCAATCCCATGCCGCCGGCTCGTTTGTTGATCACCGCCGTGCGCACTGACTCCGCGATATCCGTTTCCCCGGCAGAAGCGCCGCCAGAGTTGATCAATCCCGCGCGCCCCATATAGCAGTTCGCCAGTTGGTAACGCACCAAATCAATTGGGTTCTCGCTGGTCAGCTTGCTGTAGACGCGTTCATCGGTGTGACCAAACTTCACCGCGTTATAGCCGCCATTATTCTCCGCCATCTTCTGCTTCACAATATCCGCACCAATGGTCGCCGCCAGATGGTTGGCCTGGCCGGTTAAATCGGCGCTAGCGTGATAATCGACGCCGTCTTTCTTGAACGCGTCATTACGCAGATAAGCCCACAGCACCGTCACCATTCCCAGCTCGTGCGCGCGTTCAAAGGCCGCCGAGATCTCTTCAATCTGACGACGCGATTGCTCGGAGCCAAAATAAATGGTGGCGCCAACCGCCACCGCACCCAGATTAAAGGCCTGCTCAACGCTGGCGTACAGCGTCTGATCATATTGCGTCGGATAGCTCAGGGTTTCATTGTGGTTTAGCTTCACCATAAACGGAATGCGGTGCGCATAACGGCGTGAAACCGCGGCCAGCACGCCGTAAGTGGAGGCCACACAGTTACAGCCGGCTTCAATCGCCAGCTCAACGATGTTTTTCGGGTCGAAATAAGCCGGGTTAGCGGCAAAGGAAGCACCCGCTGAGTGCTCAACACCCTGATCGACCGGCAGAATCGACAAATAGCCGGTGCCGGCTAAACGTCCGGTGTTGTACAACGTTTGCATGTTGCGCAGTACGGTGGGAGAACGATTGTTGTCGATCATCACGCGATCAACATAATCCGCGCCTGGTAAATAGAGGCTATCCGCTGGAATGGTCATGCAGCGATGTTGAAGAAGGCTGTCCGCCTCTTTGCCCAATAACTGTACGATGTCCGTCATGTTCGCTCCTGATAAATGGCTGGATTGGAACCGGCCAATGCCGATTCGCCCCCAACAGCCTGGACCGGAAAACGCCAGGCTGGCAAATTGCTGACTCCATTTTTCAGACGGATGCGCAGTGAAAAAGCGGCAATCTGGCGTTACGCCCTACCACCATTGATGGAAATGGTGCACCGGCCCAATGCCTTTGCCGACCTCCAGCGAATCGGCGTGCAACAGCGCCTGTTGTAGCCACGCCTTGGCTTCGGCCACCGTTGCCGCCCAATCATCATGACGCGGACGCAACGCCGCCAGCGCGGCGGAGAGCGAGCAACCGGTGCCGTGCGTGTGGCGTGTGTTAACACGCGGCGCGGTAAAGCGCTGGCGTCCTTCGCGCGTGATTAGCCAGTCCGGGCTTTCGGCATCGCTGAGATGTCCGCCCTTCATCAGCACCGCTTCACAGCCAAGATCGAGCAGCGCATCGCCCTGCTGCAACATGGTTTTCTCATCCTGCGCCATCGCGCGTCCCAGCAGCGCGGCGGCTTCCGGCAGGTTTGGCGTGATCAGCGACACCTGCGGCAGCAGCAATTCGCGCACGCTGGCTACCGCATCTGGCGACAGCAGCGCATCGCCGCTTTTGGCAATCATCACCGTATCCAGCACCACAAACGGCAGGCTGGCCCGTTTCAGCCGCTCGGCGACCACCTCGACTATCGCGGTTTCGGACAACATGCCGATCTTCGCGGCATCAATGCGCACATCATCCAGCACCGAATCGAGCTGTGCGCCGACAAAATCAGGTTCGATGCGATAGACCGATTGCACGCCACAGGTGTTTTGCGCCACCAGCGCGGTAATAACGCTGGTGCCATAAGCACCCAATGCGGAGAAGGCTTTGAGGTCGGCCTGAATACCCGCGCCGCCGCTGGGATCGGTGCCAGCAATGGTCAATGCGTTGATGCGTTTCATGCTTTCACCTCCAGCGTCCACAGCGTATCGAGGAAGGCAGCAACAAAGCTGCCCGGCCCGGCGACCTGGCGTGCTGTCAGCTCACCGGCCAGCGACATCACGCGGCACGCCGCTGCCACATGTTGCAGGCGATCGCCAGGCAAGCTAGTGAAGGCCGCAGCCACTGCCGACAATGCGCAACCGGTGCCAACCACGCGCGTCATCAGCGGGCTGCCGCCGGGGATTGCCAGGGTACGCGCGCCATCGGTGACGTAATCGACTTCACCGGTCACCGCCACAACGGTGTGGTAATCACGCGCCAGCTGCTGGGCGGCGCTCAGCGCGGCATCGGTTTGATGCAGGCTGTCCACGCCGCGTCCGCCGCTTGCCTGATGCGCCAGGGCGAGAATTTCTGAAGCGTTACCGCGAATCGCCGCAGGTTGCAGGCTCAGCAGCTGCTGGCAGAAGGTGGTGCGCAGCGTTAATGCGCCGACCGCCACCGGATCCAGCGTCCACGGCGTGCCTGCCGCTTGCGCTGCTTGCACCGCCGCCAACATCGCATCACGACGATCGCAGGTTAAGGTGCCTACGTTGATCAACACCGCATCGGCAAAACCGGCAAACTGCGCCGCTTCATCGGGGTCGATCACCATCGCGGGCGAAGCTTGCAGTGCCAGCAGCACGTTGGCGGTAAAGGTTTGCACTACGTCATTGGTCATGCAGTGCACCAGCGGCGCTTGCTGACGCAGCAGTTGCAAAGAGTGCGCGAGTTGCGCGGGGGAAAGAAGGTCAGGCTGTTTCATAAGGCTCCCAACCGGCGATCAAGAAGGCGAATGCGGTCAGGCATCTGACTTCCCTACGCTGGCATTATCCAGATCAGGTCGGCGGGTGTATCTCAGCCCTGTATTAGAGGGGCACCCCGAGTCAAAACTACGTTGGCGAGCATAGGGAACAAGCCAGATTAAAGCAAGCTATCGACACTTTGCCTGTGGATCTTGCTCGCAAATTTACATTTTACAGGTTCATCTAACTGATTGAATAAACTCCTTAAAAACCCTTCTTTTTGCGTGCCATGTCATACTTTGTAATAAACCCCATTGATAATTCGCGTCGCGAAAAATAGCATCCCTCGCAACTTGTTTCATGACGAAACAATACGGATTTATTAATTGTTCATGGAAGTATCACGGAGGATTTGCTATGCGTCAAATTCCACGCGCGCCGCTTTCTGCGGCCATTATCTCTGCCCTGTTCGCCGGTACGTTTGTGCCTGTTCCCTGCGCCCACGCTGCGGGTTTTGTCGAAGACTCATCGCTCTCTGGCAACCTGTTTTACTGGCAACGCCAGCGCGATCGTAAAGAGATGGATCCGCAAAAAGGCGCGTATGGTCAGTACGATGCCAATCTGCATCACGCCTCTGCCAACGCCAATCTTGACTTCTCATCCGGTTATGCCGGTGATGTAATTGGCCTCGATCTGGCGGCGTTTAGCGCTTTGGAGTTAAGCAATAGCGGCCCGGCGGCACCGAATGAAATTGGTTTCAGCAATGCCCGCACACGCTGGGATGAGGACTGGAGCGGAGATAAGAGTGGCTTAAGTCTTTATAAAGCGGCGATCAAGGCAAAATGGCAGGATAACTGGCTACGCGCAGGCTATTTGCAACCCAGCGGACAGACGCTGCTGGCACCACACTGGAGTTTCCTGCCCGGCACTTATCGCGGTGTTGAGGCTGGCACCGTCTTCGATTTTAGCGATGCGGGCGCCCTTTCCGTCTCCTGGATGTGGACAGACGAATACAAAGCGCCGTGGTATCGCGACATGTACAACTTCCGCAAAGCCGATGGTGTGACGGAGATTCCGTGGCTGCAATCCTTTGGTGCCAAATATGATTTCAAAAACTCGCTGTTGCTGGAAGGCGCTTACGGCCAGGCGGCGAATTACATGGATCAGTATTTTGCTAAAGCGTCTTATCAGCTGCCGCTGGCCGATGCGCCACTGCGCACCAGCTATCAGTTTTACGGCGCGAAGGATCGTGACAACAGCGGCGTGGGCCAGGTCAACGATGTTTATGATGGCCTCGCCTGGCTACAGGCGCTGACGTTCGGCTACACGCTGGGCGCGTTCGATTTCCGCCTTGAAGGCACTTGGGTAAAAGCCGAAGGTAATCAGGGCTTCTTCCTGCAGCGTATGACGCCATCCTATGCCAGCTCAAATGGCCGCATGGATGTGTGGTGGGATTCCCGCTCTGACTGGAACGCCAACGGTGAGAAAGCGCTATTCGCCGGTGTGATGGTCGATCTGGGGCACTGGCAATTACCCGGCTGGCAAGTCGGTACGTCGTACGCCTACGGCTGGGACGCTAAGCCTTCCACCAATCCGATTTACGACCAAAACCAGCGCCTGAAAGAGTCGGCGTGGAACCTCGATCTGGTTTACACCATCCAGCAAGGCCGCGCCAAAGACACGCAATTCAAACTGCACTACACCCGCTACGACAATCACAGCGATCTTCCCAGCTACAGCGGCGGTTACGGCAACATCTTCCAGGACGAGAAAGACATCAAATTTATGGTCGTCGCGCCATTCACCCTATTTTGACCCCGATCTGGCAGGAGCCAGAGACTTACCTCCGTGGAAAAGGATAACAGTATGAAAAAGTTAAAAATCAGTTTACTGGCGCTGACCGTGATGGGCCTTGCCGCCTGCAGTTCATCCCCGCGCAGTAATCAGCAGGTCGTCGACCAAATCAGCCAGTTCGGCGTGCAGTATCAGGTCACTGACAATCAGGCGGCCGATCACGGCGTGAACTGCGCGAAACTCGGTGCCGATTGGGCATCCTGCAATACCGCCACCATTACGCTGACCAACAACGGCCCGGCGCTCACCAGCAAAAACTGGGCGATCTACATGAGCAACGTGCACGAAACGCTGCGGGTCGATAACGATCAGTTCAAAATGACGCACATCGTCGGCGATCTTACCCGCCTGGAACCGACGGAAAAATTCAAAGGTATCGCGGCTGGCGAGTCGATTGAGATCCCGATCGTGAATGAATACTGGCAGCTGTTTATCACTGACGTGATGCCGCGCTGGTACGTTACCGCCGCCAATGCCTCGCCAAAAATCATCACCAGCACCGATACCGAAAACCTCAGCGACTTCGTTAAGCCGTTTGGCGACCAATGGAAGCGCATCGCCGACGATAAAAACGTGCTGATGCTGCCGCAAAGTCGCTTTGCCAGGAATGCCGATGTGGCGCCACTGCCTGCTAGTGCACTACGCGGACAAATCACCCCAACGCCCCGCACGGTGAAAGTTCATGCTGCTGATGTCGATCTGAGCCGTGGCGTCGCCCTGCATCTTGAGGCATTGGCGAACAACCAAGCCGATGCGGTTAAGCAGCGTTTCGATTTGATGGGACTCAAACAGCAGTCAGCGGGTTATGCCGTTCATACTCGTATCGCCGTTAATCATTTCCGTGGCGCAGATGCGGTTTCTGGTGCTTATGAACTGCGCATCACGCCACGCGGCACCGATATCATTGGTTACGATCAGGCTGGCCTCTATTACGGCTTGATGTCGTTACTGTCGCTGGTGCCCGCTGAAGGTAAACCGATTATCGCCACGCTCGAAGCGAAAGATGCTCCGCGCTTTGCCTATCGCGGCGCCTTCCTCGACGTCGCGCGTAACTTCCACAGCAAGCAAGCGGTGCTGCGCATGCTCGATCAAATGGCGGCTTGGAAGATGAATAAATTCCATTTCCACCTGACCGATGATGAAGCCTGGCGCATTGAAATTCCCGGTCTGCCTGAGTTGACCGATGTTGGCAGCAAGCGTTGTCACGATCTCACTGAGCAGCAATGCCTGCTGCCGCAGTTGGGCTCCGGGCCGTTCACGGATAACAACGGAACCGGGCATTTCAGTCGCGCCGATTATATTGAGATCGTTAAATACGCGCAGGCACGCAACATCGAAGTGATTCCGGAAATCGATATGCCTGCGCACGCGCGCGCTGCGGTGATCTCGATGGAAGCGCGTTATCAGCAACTCATAAAAGCGGGTAAAACGCAGCAGGCCAGTGAATATCGTCTGGTGGATCCCACGGATACCTCGAATACCCGTTCCGTGCAGTTGTACGATCGCACCAGCTATCTCAATCCTTGCCTCGATTCCTCAAAGCGCTTTGTCGATAAAGTGATGGGTGAAGTGCAGGCGATGCACCGCGAAGCGGGCCAACCGTTGACCACCTGGCACTTTGGCGGTGATGAAGCGAAAAACATCCGCCTCGGTACCGGCTACAGCGATATCAAAAAACCGAAAGCGGGAACGGGCATTTTAGACCAAAGCAAAGAGGACAAACCCTGGGCAAAATCTCAGGTCTGCCAGGCGGAGGTGAAATCCGGCAAGGTGGAAGATCTGGAGCATTTACCGAGCCACTTCGCGCTGGAAGTGAGCAAAATGGTAAAAGCACACGGCATTCCGGTAATGCAGGCCTGGCAAGATGGGCTGAAAGATGCCGCTGACGCGCACGCCTTCGCCACCTCGCGCGTACGCGTTAACTTCTGGGACACGCTCTATTGGGGCGGCTTTGACACCGCTAACGACTGGACGATGAAAGATTACGAAGTGGTGATCTCCAATCCGGATTATGTCTACATGGACTTCCCGTATGAGGTGAATCCCAACGAGCGAGGCTATTACTGGGGCACGCGCTTCAGCGATGAGCGCAAGATGTTTGGCTTCGCGCCAGACAACCTGCCGCAGAACGCGGAAACCTCGGTGGATCGCGATGGCAAAACCTTCGATGCCATCTCGAATAAGCCGTGGTCGGGCGCATACGGCATTTCGGTACAGTTGTGGAGTGAAACCACACGTACCGATCAGCAGATGGATTACATGGTGTTCCCTCGCCTGCTGTCGGTGGCTGAACGTGGCTGGCATCGCGCGGAGTGGGAGCTGGATTATCAACAAGGCCGCACCTTTAAAGGCGGCGAAACCCACTTCGTTAACCAGCAGCAGCGCAATCTGGACTGGCAGCGTTTCGCCAACCTGTTAGGCCAGCGTGAGTTGGGCAAGATGGATAAAGCCGGTATTCACTACCGTCTGCCGGTGCCGGGTGCGCGCGTGGAGAATGGCTCGCTGACCATGAACATTGCGCTGCCGGGTCTGCCGCTGGAGTACAGCGTGGATAACGGTAAAAACTGGCAACGTTATCTGCCGCATGCCAAACCGACCATCTCAGCCGCCGATAAAGTCTGGGTGCGCAGCGTGAGTCCGGATGGCAAACGTTTCAGCCGCGCTGAAACGTTGTAAAATTAATGCCCCTTGCTACCATGCAAGGGGCAATCTAACCAAAAAAATGATCAAGATCGTCTTTTATTAAAAACTTAAAGTGATGGAGAATCGCTTTTATATCGGCTAAATCAATTTTTATAAAAACAAGATTCTCCATCTCTCTTATTCCTCTTTATCACCAGCATTTAAATCGTAAATTTGAGACAGACCTCGTTTCAGCTTGATAAATATCAATCTTGCATCAGGAGAAAATCGGCCTAATTGCATCCCGGACTTGAAGACCGACACCGCCCCCCAAATCCGGTAGCGATAATGAAATTAAAATTCTTCAGCTTTCTTCCGCATGCACACAAATGGCACAACATCTGTATTTCCCGTAAAGGCGCTATTTCTCCCACTGGACGAGCCTATTTCTCAACCCATGTTGAAGCACAATGCAAAGACTGTGGCGAACGGCTGCATAAAATTTATTATCGCGATATTAGCGATGCGCAAGCCCTACGCTGGATAGGGTAATCACTGGTTTTCTTGAAATAAAAAAAAGCCCCGCAACACAGGTTGCGGGGCTATTGCGTGGCTATCGCAAAATTTATTCAGCCGGTTTGGTGCGAATCAGATAATCAAAGGCGCTGAGTGAGGCTTTCGCGCCTTCACCGCTGGCGATGATGATCTGCTTGTACGGCACCGTGGTGCAGTCGCCTGCGGCGAATACGCCTTTCAGGCTGGTTTCGCACTTGGCATCAATGATGATTTCGCCCATTTTGTTGCGCTCTACCGCACCTTCAAGGAAGGTGGTGTTCGGCAGCAAACCAATCTGCACGAAGATGCCGCTCAGCGCGATTTCGTGGCTGGTCTGGTTGTTACGGTCGATATAGGTCAGGCTAGTGACTTTGCTACCATCGCCTTTCACTTCAGTGGTCTGTGCGTTCAGAATCACCTCAACGTTTTTCAGGCTGCGCAGTTTGTCCTGTAGCACTTTGTCAGCGCGCATTTCGCTGGCAAATTCCAGCAGCGTCACGTGCTCAACAATACCGGCCAAATCGATAGCCGCTTCCACGCCGGAGTTACCGCCGCCGATTACTGCGGTGCGTTTGCCTTTAAACAGCGGGCCGTCGCAGTGTGGGCAGTAGGTTACGCCCTTAGTGCGATACTGCTCTTCGCCCGGTACGCCCATATTGCGCCAGCGTGCGCCGGTGGCAATGATGATGCTGCGTGATTTCAGTACCGCGCCAGAGGCGGTTTCAATCGCGTGCAGACCGCCCTCTTTCGCCGCCGGAATCAGCTTGATGGCGCTCTGGGTATCAATCACATCGACGTCATAATCATCAACGTGAGCACGCAGAGAACCGGCCAGCTTCGCGCCTTCGGTTTTCGGTACCGAGATGTAGTTTTCGATGTCTACGGTGTCCAGCACCTGACCACCAAAACGCTCGCCCATCAGGCCAGTACGGATGCCTTTACGTGCAGAGTAGATGGCCGCAGCCGCGCCCGCCGGGCCGCTGCCGACGATCAGCACTTCGTAGGCATCACGCTTATTCAGCTCTTCCGCCGCACGCTTCTCTGCATTGGTGTCCACTTTACCGACGATTTCCGCCAGGCTCAGACGGCCCTGACCGAACTCTTTGCCGTTAAGGAACACTGCCGGCACGCCCATCACGTTGCGTTCCGTAATTTCGTTCTGGAACATACCGCCATCAATCGCGGTATGGCTAATGCGCGGGTT